>JBAQCH010000097.1:0-33425 GCA_049294015.1 Anaerolineae bacterium | reverse complement strand
GTCGTGGTGGCTCCAACGGTTGCCGGCGGCAGCGCGACAGTGGCGGCCACGGTGAGCAACGCGGGGCCGGCCGGCGAGGCCATGCTGGAGGTGATCGCCTTCGACCAGACGGTAGAGGTGGTGGGCGAAGTCGGCGGCGGGACGAACGGTCGCGGGCCGGCTGCGGCCAACGTCTTCACGGCCACTGTGCCTGTGCCGCCCGACTTGTTGGCCGGCAGCTACCCGGTGATCGTGCGCCTGGGCGGCCAGGAGCGGCGGGCCGAGGCGGTGGTGACCGGCGCGGAGATCGACCTGCGCCAGTGGCTGAACGCGGAGGTCTACCAGCCCGACAGCCTGGCGACCTGGACGGTGGAGCTGGAAGGGCTGGCCGGCGCGGCGGCGCAATACGACGTGGAGCTGCGCTACGGCGCGCAGAGCCACACGCAGACCGTCACCGTCGGCGCGGGCCAAACCGTACAGGTCCCGTGGATCGTCGACGTCGGCCCGGTCAGCGACCGCGGCACCGTGCTGGTGCAAACGCACCCCCTCAGCCCAGAGCAGACCCGCCACAGCCTGATCATCGACAGCCAGTGGATCCCGGTGCAGGAGGATGTGCGAGCCTGGCTGGAGACCGATCAGAGCCGCTACAACGCGGGCGACCTCGTACACCTGGCCTATCACCTGGAGACGCCGATGCAGTCGGCCATGGTACTGGAGCCGGATGGGCTGCTGGGCGAGCCCGGCCCGCTGGTGTGGAGCAGCCTGCAGGTCAGCCCGACTGAGGCGCTGACCTACACGGTGACCATCACCGACCCGGTCAGCGGCAACCCGGTCAACCAGACGGTGGTGCTGACCGAGACCAACTGGCTGCAAGGGGACTTCCCTTTCAGCTACGAGCTGCCGGCGGTGATGGCGACCGGGCGCTACTTCTTCCGTTACTTCTTCGGCGGCGAGGAGCGCACCCAGCCGATCGACGTCTTCGGCGTCGACCTCAAGGTGACGGGGTTCGTCGTCTCTGGGCCGGGCGTGGACGCCGGCCGCGCGGCGCAGGCCGGCGGGCCGGTGAGCGCGGCCGCCAAGCTCCATCTCAACGTCCCGCTGGCCAGCGCACGCCTCTCGCTCTTCGGCCTGGGTCCGGACGGCGAGTACCTGGACCTGGGACCGACGGCGGTGATGACCATGCCGCTGCCGGCCGGCGACACAGCCATCGCCCTGAACGGAGTGTTGGCGCCCCAACAGCCCGGCCCGCACCAGCTGGTGTTCAAGGTGATCGACGCCGCGTCCCTGGTCGAGCTGGGCGGCGAGGCCGCCATCTTCGATGTGGGCCGCGCCGGCGTAAGCAGCCTGCTCACCGACCAGGGAACCTATCTGCCGGGCGAGGCAGGCACGGGCGAGCTGACGGTCTATGGCTATGGCCCGGCGACGCTGGTGGTGACCGACACGGTGGGCGGGACGCTGCTCAGCACCACGGCCACCCTGAACGGGTTCGCCACCTACAACTTCCCCATCTACACGGCGACGGCAGGTGACTACTTGCTGGTGGCGCGCACGGCGGACGCTGCTGGTATGGTAGACAGCGCGCTGCGGGCCTACGCCGTGCCGCTGCCGGCTGACACGGAGCCGCCTGTCCTGACCCTGACCAACCCCAGCACGCACACCATCCTGTACTCGGCCGCGCCGACCGTGACGCTGACGGTGCAGGGAGTGGTCAGCGACAACCGCGGGCCCGTGACGGTCTATGTCGATGGCCGGCCCGCCAGCGAGATCGTGGACAGCGGCTGGAGCGCGCCGGTGATGCTCAGCCAGGGCAACAACGCCGTCTCGGCGGTGGCGCTGGACGACGCCGGCAACTTCACGACCGCGCCGCTGGTCAACGTCATCCTCACGCCGCAAGGCGCCGTCAGCCACGCGCCGGATCGCGCCAGTGCCCTTGTCGGCGAACAACTGACCTTTGAGTCGACCCTACAGGCCAGCGGGACCATCAGCAACGCTCAGTTGATCCAGTTCCTGCCGCCCGGCCAGGCTGCCAACGTCACGGCGGGGGCCAGCAGCGGCCAGGTTATGGGCATCGCCGACGGTCCCGAAGGCGTCTTCGTCCACTGGCAAGGAGACGTAGGCAGCGCGCCGGTCACAATAGCGATGACGGTAACGTTGAGCAGCGCAGGCATCCTGACCTCGACCGCAACCGCCTTTTGGGGCTGGGGTCTCAACGACCAGGCAGAGGCGCCACCGGTACAGGTCAACTCGCCGCTAGGCGTCGTTCTAAACGACTTCTCGGCGTTCTGCGAGGCTGGCACACCTCTGGTCGCCTGGGAGACGCTGTTCGAGATCAACCACCGGGGCTTCAACCTCTACCGCGGCCCCACGCCCGCAGGCTGGGACACGCAGATCAACAGCGCGCTAATCCCCGCGCAGAACCCGGGCGGCGGCGCGGGAGCCTGGTACCAATGGCACGATCTCACTGCGCCGGCCGGCCAGGAGCATTACTACTGGCTGGAGGACATCGCGTTCAGCGGTGTGGCGACCATGCATGGGCCAATCTCTGTCTTGTGTCTCACACCGACAGCGGTGCGACTGGGCGGACTGCAGGCGAGCCCGGCGACTGTGCCAGCCGCCTGGTGGCATATTGCCTTGGCCCTGGCAACCGTGTTGGGGGGCCTGGGCGCCATGCAGCGCAAACGCCGCTAGGCTGTCAAGCCGGCAGAGTTGCCAACTTTCGGAAAGTTGGCAACTTTGCCGGCGTTTGCACCTTCACTCGTTTCGGATACAATCATGGCGTTATTCGCTCGCGCATGCCTTCCTTTACGCGTGCCGCACCGAACCCTCACCAAGGAGCCCTGCGCCATGAAATCGTCCTTCGTTGTGGCCCTGCTGGCCGCGCTGTTCGTCCTCTCTCCTGTTGCCCACGCCGCACCGCCTCCTCCGGGCGTCTACGGCCCACAGCCCCAGCCATCGGAGCGCTTTTATGTCGATTTGACCATCGGCAGCGGCGCCGATGCCGCGGCGCTAGCCAGGCTCCTGCCCCAGTGGGATGAGGCGCTGGAGGCCGGCGCGACCCAGGTGATCATGACCCAGGCCGAGATCGATAAGCTGCGCACGCTAGGCTACGATCTGGTTGTGGCCAGCCGCGCGCCCGACGCTCCCACGGCCTGGCCGGCCTGCTACAGCCGGCTGGACACGCTCTATAGCTGGCTCTACAGCTACGAGGCCGCCAACCCGAACTTCGTTGAGATTATCGACTACGGCGACTCGTGGTGCAAGCAACAGGGCGGCTGCACCACCACCGGCGGGCAATATCTGGGCGGCCACGACCTGCTTGTGGCCCGAATCACCAACGAACTGGCCGCAGGTCCCAAGACTGGCCGCTTCTTCACCGACGGCGGCATCCACGCGCGCGAGATCCCCACGCCGGAACTAGCCAAGGCTTTCATCGAGACCCTGGTCAGCGGCTACGGCGTGAACCCCGATGTCACCTGGCTGCTGGACCAGCGGGAGGTCTACGTGGCATTGACCAGCAACCCCGACGGCCGCGCGCTGGTGGAGTTGGGCGTCGGCACCGAGCCGCCCTACGCGGGCAACCCCTGGTACTGGCGCAAGAACGGCAACAACAGCTACCCAGGTTCGGCCGCCTGCGCCTGGCCGCCCACCAGCAGCAGCCACTACGGCGTGGACCTGAACCGCAACCATATCTTCAAGTGGGATGTTGCCGGCGGCGGCAGCACGGTGGTCTGTGCGCAGGACTTCCGTGGCCCGTCGGCCGGCTCGGAGCCGGAGATTCAGGCCTACGCCAACTTCGTGCGCTCCATCATCCCCGACCAGCGGCCGCCAGGCGACAACGACCCGGCGCCGCTGGATGCCACCGGCTTCCTGATCAACCTGCACAACTACGTCGGCGGCGGCGTGATCCTGGTGCCGTGGGGCTGGACCACGGCGCTGGCGCCCAACAACGCTCAGTTGGTAGCTATCACCCAAAAGATGCGCACGTACACGACGTCGCCGGTCTACAACTGGCAATACTCACTCTACCCGGTCAGCGGCAACACCCGGGACTGGGCCTACGGCGAGCTGGGCATCCCGGCCTACGTCATCGAGCTGGACGGCAACGACTTCTTCACCACGTGCAGCCTGGTGCCTAACATCGTCAGCAACATGCTGCCGCTGCTGCGCTACGCGGCCACCATCTCCGACCGGCCCTACATGCGAGTCTACGGGCCAGACGCGCGCAGCGTGGCGGCTGCGCCAGCCAGCGTGCCGTCGGGCAACGCGCTGACCGTGACGGCGCAGATCAACGACACGCAGAACGGCAGCCAGGCCATCGCTGCGGCCGAGCTCTATCTGGTGCGCCAGGGCGGCCCAACGCCGGGCGATCCAGGCGCGGGGATGGCCATGGCTGCGGTGGACAGCAGCTTCAACTCGACGGTCGAGAACGTCACAGCCACGGCGAGCACGGCCGGCCTGGGCCGCGGCCGCTACGTCGCGTTGGTGCGAGGCAAGGACGCCGGCAACAACTGGGGTCCCTTCTCGGCCGCGCCCTTCGAGGTCACCTGCTTCTTCGCCGACCTGGATTGCAGCGGCGCAGTGGACGTGCTGGATGTAACCCTGGCGGCCGATGGTCTGCGGGCCGCCTGGCAATACGGCGCCTACGACTACGTGTTCGACGTCAACAACAGCGGCGCAGGCAATGGCGTGATCGACATCGCCGACGTGCAGATCATCGCCTCGTACTTCGGGCAGACGGCGCCGTAAGCTGCGGGGAATGCGAGAACCTGGCGGTTGCCGTGAAACGTGATGCGTGACACCTGGTCCAACGACGCGTTCACGTTTCACGCCGTCTGCCTCCATAATCGGATCATCGGACTTGACTGAACCCCTTACCCAACGTCGCATCCTGCGCCTGTGGCTGCCGCTGGCCGCGATGTGGCTGCTGATGTCGCTGGAGCAGCCGACGCTCAGCGCGGTCATCGCGCGCCTGCCAGAGCCCAAGCTCAACCTGGCGGCCTATGGCCTGACCTTTGCTATGGCGCTGATCATCGAAAGCCCGGTGATCATGTTCCTGACCCTGGGCACGGCGCTGGCCCGCAGCCGCCAGGCCTATCAGATGTTGATGCGCTTCACGCACATCATGGCCTGGGGGCTGACCGGCCTGCACCTGCTGCTGGGCCTGACGCCGCTGTACGCGTGGATTCTGGCCGAAATCGTGGGTGCGCCGGCCGAGGTGATCGAGCCCAGCCGCATCGCCTTCCTGCTGATGACCCCCTGGACCGGCGCCATCGCCTACCGCCGCATGTGGCAAGGGGTGATGATCCGCTATGGCCGCACGCAGGCGCTGTTCGTCAGCACGGCCATCCGGCTGATAACCACCGCAGTCGTGGCGCTAGCCGGGCTGCGCATCGGCACGATAGCCGGCGCAAGCGTAGCGGGGCTGGCCATCAGCGCGGGCGTGCTGGCCGACGCGGCCGCGGCCGGCGTGCTGGTACGGCCGGTGCTGCGCCAGCATCTATCGGCTGGCAAGTCGGGCGACTTCACACTGGCCTGGCCCTATTTGCTGCGCTTCTACACCCCCCTGGCCATGACCTCGCTAATCAATCTGGCCGCGCAGCCCATCGTCAGCCTGGGGCTGAGCCGCGGGCCGCTGCCGCTGGACTCGCTGGCGGTATGGCCGGTGATCAGCGGGCTGACCTTCTTGCTGCGCAGCGGCGGGGTGGCCATGCAAGAGGTGGTGGTGGCGCTGCTGGCCGACCAGTCCAGCTATCAAGCGCTGCGCCGTTTCACTCGCAGCCTGGCCTTTGCGCTGACCAGCGTTGCCGGCGTTGTTTTGCTGACGCCGCTGGCCAATCTGTGGTTCACCGGCGTGGCCGGTCTACCCCCTGATTTGGCAGTGCTGGCCCGCGTGCCAGCCGCGCTGCTGGTGCTGGTGCCGGCCCTGACCGTGCTCACCTCCTGGCAGAGGGGCGTGCTGGTCTTTTTCAGCCGCACGGGCGCCATCACTGTGGCCACGGCCATCAACATCGTCGTGCTGCTGGCGGTGGTGCTGGGCGGCGTGAACGTCTTGCCCTGGCCGGGCGCGGTGACGGCTGCGCTGGCCCTGAGCGCGTCGCTGCTGGCCGAGGTGGCCTACCTGACGGTGCAGGCGCACGGGTCCCGGCGCGTGGAGGCGTGGGCGTAAGTCCGGCCTACTTCGCAGGTGGATGCCAACCAACCATGACCCGCCAATCGGTGTTTGACAATAGGATACGTCTGAATAAAATATCGCATATAACATCGCATAAGACATCAGTATTCAGACACGGAGTGTTCTTTATGGCGCGCTATCCCCTCAGTCTGCCTACCCAACTCAAGCAAGACGCAGAGACCCTGGCTGACAGCCAGGGCATTTCGCTCAATCAATTCGTGCTGTGGGCGGTGGCCGAGAAAGTTGGCGACCTGCGCAGCCAGGTCTCCGATCCCGCCTTTCCCCGCATCGCTTACCGGCGCGGCGCCAGCGGCCAACTCAAGCCCGTGTTGCGCGGGACCAACCTGCGCGTGCAGACCATCGTGGTTGCGTCCAAGCACTGGGGCCTGTCCCCTGCCCAGATTGCTGAGGAATACGGCGCAAGTCCATCGCTGGTGGAAGAAGCGCTGCTGTTCTACCAGACTCATCGCGCCGAGATCGACGCAGCCATCGCGGCCGAGGAAGCGCTGGAGCCGGCAGATGTCTAAGCTGCGCATACACCTGGACGCCGACGCATCCAGCAAGCAACTTCACAGCGCCCTCACGGCGCGCGGCCACGATGTGACGCGCACGCCGAATCCGTGGATGGCCCTGGATGCCAGCGATGAAGCCCAGTTGCTGGGCGCCACGGCGCAAGGCCGCTGCGTCGTCACCTTCAACATTGCCGACTTCGTGCGCCTGGCCCAACGCCATCCCCGACACGGCGGCATCATCCTTGCAGCGCAGAGCAAGTGGACTTTGAGTCAACTGATCGCCGCGTTGGACCGCGTGCTGTCAGACAGCAACGCTGAGGACTGGACCGGTCAACTGCGCTGGCTGAACCAGTGGCGCGGCTAGACGAACAGACTCTCTAGCCCCTGCCGGTCATACCCCGCCCCCAACCCCACCATCAATAGCACGCGCGCTTTCTGGGGATTGAGATCGCGCGCGAAGATCGCGCCAGCCCGGCGCAGGGCCATGCCGCCACCCGCGTAGCTGTAGAGCGGCTGCGCGCCGCCATAGGGCACACGGCTGGAGATCACCACCGGAATGCCGGCAGCCAGCGCGTCGTTGATCGCCTGGAACAACGCCTGGTTGACGTTGCCCGCGCCCACGCCGGCGATCACCAGCCCGGCCGCGCCCCGCTCCAGCGCCGCGCTCAGCGCAAAATCGTCCACGCCAGAATACATATAGATGATGTCCACGCGCGGCAACTGCGCGGGCAGCGGCACATGGACGCGCGGCGACCAGGCCGCGCTGAACTCCACCAGGCCGCTGCGCACGGTGCCCAGGTCGGGCGGCATGATCGACTCGAACGCGTCCACGGCTGAGGTGTCGATCTTGGTCACGCGCCGGGCCGAGTGGATGTCACCGTGCATCACGATGACCACGCCGCGGTCGCGCGCGTCGGGGCTGGCGGCCACGGCCGCGGCGTCCAGGATGTTGGCGGGACCGTCGGCCTTGGGGTCGCTGGCCGAGCGCATCGCGCCGGTGAAGACGATGGGCGTTTCAGTGGGCACGGTCACATCCAGGAAGAAGGCGGTCTCTTCCATGATATCCGTGCCATGCAGAATGACGATACCGTCGGCGCTGCCCTCGGCCAGGATCTGCTGGAGACGCCGCGCCAGCCGCAGCCAGAACTCCGGCTGCATGTGCTCGCTGGGGATGTTGGCGAACTCTTCGACGTCGATCTGGCCGATGAGCTGCAGGCCGGGCACGGCTTCGGTCAGCTCCGCGCCGGTCAGCGCCGGGACCGCGCCGCCCGTGGCCTGGTCGATGCGCATGGCGATGGTGCCGCCGGTGGCGACGAAATGGATGCGGGGGCGTGATGGCATGGTGGGCCTCTTGGCGGTGAACGGTGAACGGTGAACGGTGAACGGTGAACGGTGAACGGTGAACGGTGAACGGTGAACGGATTGTACAGCAATGGCGTTTTGGCCGCAAACGATGCTGGAGAGCTGTGGTCGTAGTGCGCACTGTGCGCAGTCTTCTGATCCGTGCGATCCGTGTGATTCGTGAGCAACTCTCGTGGCAGCCATCCATGCCCTGGGCGCACAACCGTCTAATGAAAGCGCAGCGGGCACGGTCAGAGACCGGCCCGAGCGATTGCCAGGTTCGTCGCAACGTTGGCGCCCGCGGTGGCTCTCAGGTATAATGGCGTCTCACCCCAACGAGGATTATCCATGCACCAAGACCCCCAGCTCGACCTGCCCACCCCATCACAAGCGCCCCGACCCTGGCTGGACTGGCTGCTGCTGGCCGGGGGGCTGGCGGTGATTGTCGCTGTCTGGTTCATCACGCCCGGCGGGCTGCTGGACAAGGCCGATCACGTGGGCTACGCGGTTTGCCACCAGCTTCCCATCCGGTCGCCCTTTTTTGGGGGCCAGCAGTTGCCGCTGTGCGCCCGCTGCAGCGGGCAGTTCCTGGGCGCGCTGGCGGGGCTGGCGCTGCTGATCGTCCTGGGACGGGGCAAGGCTGCCCAACTGCCGCCGCGGCCGGTGATCATTGTCCTGCTGGGCTTTCTGGCTGCCTGGGCGCTGGATGGCTTCAATTCCTACCTGACATTCTTCCCTGGCGTGCCTCATCTCTACGAGCCGCACAACATCCTGCGCACCACCACCGGCGCGATGCAGGGCGTGGCGCTGATCAGCCTGGTGCTGCCCTTCTTCAACGTGACGCTGTGGGCACGGCCAGACCAGCGGCCCACCATCGGCAGCCTGCGCGAGGTCCTGTGGCTGCTGGGATTGATCGCGCTGATCGTTGCGGCCGTGGGCAGCGAATGGGCGCCGCTGCTCTATCCTCTGGCGCTGCTCAGCGTCGCCGGCACGCTGATGATGCTGACGCTGGTGACCACGATGCTGGTGACCCTGGGGCTGCGCCGCGACGGCCGGGCGCAAAGTTGGCGCGACGCCTTGCCGCTGCTGATCGCCGGCCTGGCATTGGCGCTGCTCATAGTTCTGGGCATCAACCTCCTGCGCGCCTGGCTGACGGCTGAGCTGGGGCTGCCGTTCTGACGGTGAACGGTCAACGGTGAACGGTGAACGGTGTTGCGGATAGGGCGCCGGACTGATTACCGATAACCATTCACCGTTCACTGTTCACCGTTCACCGCCGCTGCAACCTTGCCAACGATCCTGCGTATAGGCTTTCGAGTGCGCACACTGAAACCTTACGCAACTGCGTGCCATATGAAGGAGAACAACCATGGACGTTGGTAAGTCAATTCGTTTCATCTTCGAGGACAAGCAATGGCTCTCGAAGGTTCTGATCGGCAGCCTGATCCTGTTGGTCAGCATCCCGTTGACCTTTGTGCTGGTCGGCTTTCTGGGCCTGGCCATCGTCACCGGCTACAGCCTGGACGTGCTGCGCAACGTGCGCGCCGGCTCGGCCCGGCCGCTGCCTGAGTGGCGCGACCGCTGGGGCGAGTGGCTGATCGAGGGCCTCAAGCTGATGTTGATCCTGTTCGTTTGGAGCCTGCCGTTGATCGTCCTGAACGTCTTCACCGGCATCGGCGACAGCATGTTGAACCTGAACAGCGGCCTGCTCAACCTCTCCGGCGGCATGATGATCGCCGTGGCGTCGTGCCTGATGCTGCTGTGGGGCATCGTCGTTACCCTCGCCACGCCAGCCATCTACCTGCGCCTGGCCGAGACCGGCGAGCTGGGCAGCGGCTTCCAGTTCAACGCCATCTACGTCTGGACGCGCGACCACATCGGCGACGTAGTGATCGCCGTGATCCTGTCCACCCTGCTGACGCTGGCGTTTGTCCTGGTGGGCAGCGTGATCGGCATCCTGCTGTGCGGCATCGGCCTGGCCTTGACGCTGCCAGCGGCAGCCATGCTGGGAACCCTGGTCACGGTCCACCTCTATGCTCAGATTGGGCACGGCCGGCCAGCCAAGGCGCAGACCAGCGTGTCCAAGTCGGCTCCGCCCGCGCCGCCCGCCCCGTCGCAGCCCAAGGAGACGACCATGGTCGTCGGCCCGGATGGCACGATCATCGTCACGCCGGCATCGGACTCGCCCCAGTCCAACAGCTAGTGCGCTCTCTGACTGGCACTTGACCGCGGCGGCCGCAGGTATTGCAGCCGCCGCGGTTGGTACTTCCACCGTAATTGACTATAATCACCCTAAGACACGGTAGCAGAAACACACCGGCTCAAGTTGTCATCTTTCTCGTGAGAGGAGTGGTAGTATGAACATCGGCAAGTCCTTCAGCTTTGTCTTCGAAGACCCTCGTTGGGTCACCAAAGTCGGCATCGGCACGCTGGTGCTGATCCTCAGCAGCCTGCTGTCGCCGATTCTGATCGGCATCCTGGGCTACTTCATCGTCGCAGGCTATGCCCTGGAAGTGCTGCGCAACGTGCGCCGAGGCGACCTGTTCCCCATGCCCGAGTGGCAGGATCGCTGGGGCGAGTGGCTGGTGCTGGGCCTTAAGGCGGCGGTTGCGATCCTCGTCTGGTCGCTGCCCGCCATTCTCGTCTCCATCCCCATGGCCTTTGGCTTTGCCCTGCTGGACACCAACGACGCCTCAGCGCTGATAGGCTTGCTGGCAGCCTGCTTCAGCTGTCTGCTTTTCCTCTGGATCGTGGTCGTTCTCCTGGCCACGCCGGTCATCTACATCCGCCTGGCGGAGACCGAAGATCTGTCGAGCGCCTTTCGTTTCGGCGACATCCTCAGCTTCACCCGTGAGCACATCGGCGCCGTGATCGTCGCCACGATCATGTACGTCGTCGCCTCCCTGGTGGTGAGCCTGGTCGCCAGCATCGTCGGCCTGATCCTGTGCATTGTCGGCCTCTTCGTCACCCTGCCGGCTGCCCAGTTCATCACCATGCTGATCCAGTCGCACCTGTACGCCCAGATCGGCCTGGAGTCCAGGTCGTGGGAGACCAGCATCGTGCCGGAGGACTACATCCCGGAGCCGCCGGCCGCGCCTTCGGTCTACGATCCGCCGGTGGAGCTGCCCGTCGAGCCGGCTGACAAGCCAAGCGACAGCGCCAGCTAACAGCCGTTTGACAGACTGCGGAAGCGGCCGGTATGATCGCTTCCGCAGCCTGTCTGGATTTGGGAACACGCAACCATGATCGAGAGCCTGTCAGGCATCTTCACCGCCTTTGGTTTGTCCTCGTCAGCCGGTCTGAACGCCTATCTGCCGCTGCTGATCGTAGCGTTGACCGCGCGCTTCACCAACCTGATCACCCTGCAGCCGCCCTTCGACTGGCTGACCAACCCGTGGGTCATCGGCCTGCTGGCGGTGCTGCTGCTGATCGAGATCGTCGCCGACAAGGTGCCGGTGGTCGACCATGCCAACGACGTGATCCAGACCGTGGTGCGGCCGGCCGCCGGCGCGATCCTCTTCGCGGCCAACGCCAACGTCATCACCGACGTACATCCGGCCCTGGCGCTGGGCGCGGGCATCCTGCTGGCCGGCGGCGTCCATGCCACCAAGGCCACGGTGCGGCCGGTGGTCACGGCGACCACGGGCGGTCTGGGCAACCCGGTGGTCAGCACAGTCGAGGACATCGTCGCGCTGGTTGTCAGCGTGATGGCCATCTTGTTGCCCATCCTCACCTTCATCGCCATCGTCGTCCTGGCCGCGATCATCTGGCGCAAATGGCGGCGGCGCAAGGCGGAGCGCGGCCTGGAGACAACGGCGGGGGTGTGAGGAGGGGAACTGGGGGAACTCGGAGGTTCTCGGCTGACGCTCGGCACCTGCCTCAGTCCGAAAACGTGGGTGGTCCGAGACGCCAGGTCGATTAGCGGCGCGCAGAGTATGATCGTAACATTGCAGATTCTCAATGCAAAGGCGTTTCTGCCGCTGTTAGCCAAACTGCCAGCAACACCCTTTTTCTTCTCCGCGTGCTCTGCGTCTCCTCTGTGTACTCTGTGTAGCTCAGGACGTCCTCATCTCCCGAAGTTCCCCCAGTTCCTCCAGTTCCCCCACTCCCCCTCCCTATGCTATAATAGCCCCCATGTCCCAGCCCACCAGCGATGCCCTACAGGCCCGCCTGGACAGCCTGCCGCTCAACCCTGGCGTGTACATCTACCGCGACGGCCGCGGCCAGGTGATCTACGTCGGCAAGGCCAAGGTTCTGCGCGCGCGCGTCCGCTCCTATTTCCAGAACGCGGCTCAACACACCATCAAAACCCGCCGCCTGGTGGCCGACATTGTCGACCTGGAGTGGATCATCGTGCCCACTGAGGTCGATGCGCTGGTGCTGGAGAACACGTTGATCAAGCGCTACCAGCCGCGCTACAACGTGCTGCTCAAGGACGACAAGACCTACCCCTACATCAAGATCCACTGGCAGGACGACTTCCCCAAGGTGTCGGTGACGCGCCGGGTGCTCAAGGACGGCGCCGGCTACTACGGCCCCTACACCTCGGCCTTCACCGTGCGCCAGACGCTGGACAACCTGCGCCGCGTCTTTCCCTACCTGACCTGCAACCGCGAGATCACCGGCCAGGACCCGCGCGCCTGCCTGTACTACGACATCAAGCTGTGTGTGGCGCCCTGCATCGGCGTGGTGGATCGCGACGAATACCGCGCGGTGATGCAGGGCCTGGCCGATTTCCTGGAGGGCCGCAGCGACGAGGCCATCGCCGCGCTGGACGCACGCATGCGCAACGCGGCCAAGGCATTGAACTTCGAGCGCGCGGCTATGTACCGCGACCAGATCAAGCTGGCCCAGCGCTTGGTGGCGCAGCAGCAGGTCATCTCCCACTATCTGGTCGACCAGGACGTCATCGCCCTGGCCAGCGACGATAACGGCGACGAGACCGCCTTCCAGGTCTTCCTGGTGCGCAGAGGCAAGCTGATCGGCCGCGAGAGCTTCGTGCTGCCCCATACGCGCGACGACGACCGAGCCGAGCTGCTGGCGGCCTTCCTCAGCCAGTTTTACGACCAGGTTTCGCTCATTCCGCCTGAGATCGTGCTGCCGCTGCCGCCAGCCGACGGCGAAGTGATCGCCCAATGGCTGACAGAGAAGCGCCGCAGCCACGTGGCGGAGGACGACGATCCGGCCGTGCGCCTGACCCAGCCGGCCGACGAGGAGTCGACCAAAGCCATGGCGCTAGCCGAGAGCAACGCCTTCGAAGCGCTGCGCACCCTGCGCGCCGTGCGTGAGGCCGACAAGAGCAAACAGGTGCTGGCCTTGCAGGAGCTGCAAACGGCGCTGGGGCTGGAGACGCCCCCCGGCCGCATCGAGTGCTACGACATCTCGACCCTGCAAGGCACCAACACGGTCGGCAGCATGGTGGTCTTCGCCGAGGGCACGCCGCGCAAGTCGGACTACCGGCGCTTCAAGATCCGCGGCCGCGGCAGCCAGGGCGAGCCGGACGACTTCGCCTCCATGCGCGAGATGCTGCGCCGCCGTTTCCGCCGCGCGGTCGAGCCGCAGGGCGACGACCCCGGCGCCAAGGCCCGCCAGAGCAGCGCGGCCTGGGCCGTCCTGCCCGATCTGGTGATCGTCGACGGCGGCAAGGGGCAGCTCGGCGTGGCTGTGGAGGTGCTGAAGGAGTTCGACCTGCTGGACCAGGTGCCGGTGGTGGGGCTGGCCAAGCAGCGCGAAGAGATTTTCCTGCCCAGCCGGCGCACGTCGATCCTGCTGCCACGCGACTCCGAGGGCCTTTACCTGGTGCAGCGCATCCGCGATGAGACCCACCGCACCGCCATCACCTATCACCGCAATCAGCGCAGCAAGGCCGCGCTGGCCTCGACGCTGGAAAACGCGCCCGGCATCGGCCCCAAGCGCCGCCAGGCTCTACTCAAAGCCTTCGACGGCGACGTGGCCGCGATCAAAGCCGCCAGCGTCGAGGAGCTGGCCGCGGTGCCGGGCATGACGTTGGCCGCAGCGCAGGCGCTGAAGGAGCACCTGTAGCCAGTGAACAGTAAACAGTTGTCGCCATCGACCGATCTCTGTTCACCGTTCACTGTTGACTGTTCACCGTTCACTGTTGACTGTTCACCGTTCACCGACCATGCTCACCATCGACGGCAGCACCGGCGAAGGGGGCGGCCAGGTTCTGCGCACGGCGCTCAACCTGGCGGCCATCTTGGGCCAGCCCATCCAGATCACCAATATCCGCGCTGGCAGGAAGCAGCCTGGCCTGCGGCCGCAGCACGTGCAGTCGGTCAAGGCTGCGGCGGCGTTGTGCAACGCGCGTCTGGAGGGCGTGCAGGAGCACAGCCGCGCGCTGCTGTTCGAGCCGCAAACCCCGCCCCAGCCCGGCGCCTACGTGTTCGACATCGGCACAGCCGGCGCCGCCACGCTGGTGTTGCAGACCGTGCTGCTGCCGCTGGCGGTGGCCGGCGGGCCATCCACCGTCATCATACGCGGCGGCACCCATGTGTCCTGGAGCCCGCCCTTTGATTATGTCGAACAGGTCTACCTGCCTGCGCTGGCCGCTCTGGGCATTCAGTGCCGGTTGGAGCTGGTCAAATGGGGCTTCTATCCCAAAGGCGGCGGCGAGCTACGGGCGACCATCGAGCCCGCCGCCGCTGCTCTGGCCGGCCCTGCCCCTGCTCTGGCCGGTCTTAGCTTGTACCCCGGACGGGGCCGACCGAGCCAGCACCCAACCGCCTCGCCTGCTCTGGCCGGTCTCCGACCGAGCCAGGTCTCACCCTGGACGCCGCCGCGCGGCGAGCTGGTTGCGCTCTCCGTGCTCTCGGCCGCAGCCAACGTGGGCAACCAGGTGACCGCACGCCAGGCCAGCCGGGCCTACAACCGCCTGGCCGCGGCCAAGTTGCCCGTGACGCCCCAGACTCGCCTGCTCAACCCGCCGTCGATAGGACCAGGCACGTGTGTGTTTGTGCTGGCCGAGTATGCCAACGGCGCGCGGGCCGGCTTCACCGGCTATGGGCGCCAGGGTTACCCGGCCGAGCGCGTCGCCGACGACGCTGTGGATGCGTTCCTGGCGCACCACGCCAGCGACGCGCCGGTCGATCCACATCTGGCCGACCAACTGATCCTGCCGCTGGCCCTGCTCGACCAGCCTCTCGTCTTCCACACCAGCCAGATTACCCAGCACCTGCTGACCAACATCTGGGTCGTCGAGCAGTTCCTGGGGCCGCGGTTTCGAGTGGACGGCGAGTTGGGCCAGGCGGGCGAGGTGCGGATGCACAGGCCTTAGATTTGACTTTTCTGGTATAGATTTGACTTTTCAGGCCACAGATTTGACTTTTCTTCGGAAGAAAAGTCAAATCTAGTCTCGCCAACCCACCAACCTACCAATCTACCAATCTACCAATCTACCAATCTACCAATCTACTACCCCCATGTTCGAACTCACCTTTCTCGGCACATCCGCTTCGGCGCCCACTATCGAACGCGGCCTCTCCTCTGCTGTGGTCATGCACCGCGAATATCGCTTCATGATCGACTGCGGCGAGGGCACCCAGCGCCAACTGCTCCAGTCGGGGCTGGGCTTCAAGCGCCTGGACCGCATCCTGCTGACCCACGGCCACCTGGACCACATCCTGGGGCTGGGCGGCCTGATCTCGACCTTCGGCCGCTGGGAGATGATCCCCGACATCGACATCTACGCCGGCCGCTGGGCGCTGCGCCGGGTGACCGACCTGCTGGCCGTAGTCTTCGGCACGGTGGATGACCTGCCCATGAAGGTGCATCTGCACGAGCTGGAGGCGGGCGTGCTGATGGAGGATGAGCGCTTCCAACTGCGCGCCTTTCCCGTCACCCATCGCGGCCAGGGCTGCTTCGGCTTCTCCTTTATTGAGCGCGACCGCCGCCCCTTCCTGGCCGAGCGGGCCGAGCTGTTGGGAGTGCCGGCTGGCCCAATCCGCCGCGAGCTGGCCCAGGGTCGCGCCGCAGCGCTGCCGGATGGCCGCGTGATTCAGCCCGACGACGTGCTGGGGCCGGTGGAAGCCGGCGCAAGGCTGGTCTACGTCGGCGACGTGGGGCGCACCGACAACCTGCTGGACGAGGTCGCCGGGGCCAACACGTTGGTGATCGAGGCTACCTATCTGGAGGAGGACGCCGACATGGCGCGCAAGTTCGGCCACCTGACAGCCGCGCGCGCGGCCCAGTTGGCCCGGCAGGCCGGCGTCAGCACGCTGATCCTCAACCACGTCTCGCGGCGCTATGGCACGCGCCAGGTGCTGGCTGAGGCGCGCCAGCATTTCGACAATGTCCACGTCGCCAGGGACTTCGACCACTTTCGCGTCGTCAAGAATGAGCTGACCCAGTTGGTGGATCAAGAGGGAAACCCGGTGCGGCGCCGGCAACCTTCCAAGGCATCGGCCGAGGGCTGATGCTTGCGAAAAGTTTCCCGGTCAATTTGCCCGCCACAGACCCTCGTGGTATACTCTCAGTCCAGCGCGCTTGGCGCGCTATTATTACGCACGCCGCTCGCGGCCAGACGATCTTTGTCTTGCTCAGGCCGACTGCGTGCCCGGTGTGACACGGCGCCGGGTAAGCCGGCCTTTGGCGACGGCGGACGAAAAAACGCACCTTGAAGGAGGCAACAACCACCGTGGCAGTAGTCAAAATGAAGGACCTTTTGGAGGCGGGCGTCCACTTTGGACACCGCACGCGCCGCTGGCATCCCAAGATGAAGCCGTTCCTCTTCACCGAGCGCAACGGCATTCACATCATCGACCTGCAACAGACCATGGGGCAGATCGAGGCGGCTTACCAGCGCACCCGCACCGTCGTCGCCTCAGGCGGCACCGTGCTGTTCGTCGGCACCAAGAAGCAGGCCCAGCAGAGCCTGCAGGAAGCGGCCGACTCGGCATCGATGCCCTACGTCAACCACCGTTGGCTGGGCGGCACGCTGACCAACTTCCCCACTATCCGCCGGCGGGTGGACTACATGATCAAGCTGGAGCAGCAGCGGGAGCGCGGCGACTTCGATCGGCTGACCAAGAAGGAAGCTCTGGAGAAGGAGCGCCTGATCACCAAGCTGGAGCTGCGGCTGGGCGGCCTGCGCGAGATGCGCCGCCTGCCCGACCTGGTGTTCATCACCGACGTCTGTCGGGAGGACATCGCCGTGCAGGAGTGCAACAAGCTGCGCATACCCATCATCGCGATGGTGGACACCAACTGCGACCCGGATCCCATCGACCTTGTCATCCCGGCCAATGACGACGCCATCCGCGCCATCAAGCTGATCGCAGGCGTGATCGCCCAAGGCGCCGCCGAAGGCCAGATGATGCGGGAGATCGTCGCCGCCGAGGAGGAAGAAGACTATCGCAGCGGCCGCGGCGAGGAGATCAAGGAGCCGGAGAGCTTCCTGGGACCCTCCACCCTGGCCAAGCTGGCGCGCGGTTTCAATGAAGAAACCGGCGACGTAGCGGCGCTCGAGGACTTCGGCGTCAGCGAGGACGAGGAATTGACCGGGCTTGACCTGAGCAATTTCGTGTTTGAGCCTGGCGAAGAAGACGAGTCCTGATCTTGTGACGCTCACCCTGTCCGGGACGGCAAGCCCGTCGTTGCCGTCCCGGACCTGAAACAGAACGTGAATTCTCAGAGGAGAACAACTTTGGCTATCTCAGCAGAAACCATAAAAGAACTGCGCGCGCTGACTGGCGCAGGTGTGCTCGATTGTAAAAAGGCATTGGAAGCGAACGACGGCGATTTTGAGAAGGCTGCAGATTACCTGCGCCAGAAGGGCCTGGCTGCGGCGGCCAAGAAAGCCACCCGCGAGGCCAACGAAGGGCTGATCGGCACCTACGTCCACACCGGCTCCAAGGTGGCCGGCATGGTCGAAGTCAACTGCGAGACCGACTTCGTGGCCCGCACCGACACCTTCCAGGCGCTAGTCAAAGACCTGGCGATGCAGGTCGTGGCCGCCCGCCCGCTCTACGTGCGCCGCGAGGACATCCCGGCCGACGTGCTGGCTGCCAAGCAGGCCGAGTTCATGGCCGAGCTGGCCGACTCCGGCAAGCCTGCCGACATCCTCGAACGCATCGTCACAGGCAAGGCGGACAAATACTTCCAGGAGACGCTGCTGCTGGAGCAGCCTTTCATCAAGGACCCCTCAGTCACGGTGGGCGACCTGGTGACCCAGGCAGTTGCCAAGCTGGGCGAGAACATCGTCGTGCGCCGCTTCGCCCGGCTTGAGGTTGGCGAGGATGCCGGCCAGGCGGCCTAAGCTTGCCCGCTCAGCCCCACCCATGAGGCTATGATCATCAAAATAGGAAGCGTGCAACGAAGAGCGTAGGAGCGTACACAGCCACCACGTCTCACGTTTCAAGCTTCACGATCCCCATCCACGAATGGCGAAGGAACCACGCAACGGAGCTCTTTCGCCATTCGTCATGACTCGCACGGACACCCGGCCGTTCCCCGCGAAACACTTATGACAAACCCCACGTACAAGCGAGTTCTGCTCAAGATCGGCGGCGAATCGATAGCCAGCAAGACAGGCTATGGCATCGATCCCGAACGCGCCGCCGAGTTGGCCCACAAGATCGCCCAGGTCAAAGAGTTGGGCGTGGAAGTGGCCGTGGTCTTAGGCGCCGGCAACATTTGGCGCGGCAAGATCGGCCTGCAGGCCGGCATGGAACGGGCCACCGCCGACCACATGGGCATGTTGGCCACGGTGATGAACGCGCTGGCTTTACAGGACGCGTTGGAGCGCATCGGCGTCACTACCCGCGTGCAGACCTCGATCGAGATGAAGTCCGTCGCTGAGCCGTACATTCGCCTGCGCGCCATTCGCCACCTGGAAAAGGGGCGCGTGGTGATCGTCGGCGCAGGCACGGGCAACCCCTACTTCACCACCGACACCGCGGCCGCGCTGCGCGCGATGGAGGTCGGCGCTGACGCCTTGATCAAGGCCACCAAGGTCGACGCCGTTTACGACGTCGATCCGTTGACCAATCCAGAGGCGCAGCGCTTCGAGTTCCTGGCCTACATCGACGCGCTCAACATGCGGGTAGGCGTGCTGGACAGCACCGCCATCACCCTGTGCATGGAAAACAGCATGCCCATCTTCGTAGTTGACCTGTGGCAGCCGCACGTGATGGAAGCTGTGGTGATGGGCGAGCGCGTTGGCACGGTGATCGCCGATTCCAAAACCTGGCTCAACGGCGCCTACACAAGAGAGCCTGCGCTGAACTAACACCATCTGGGTGACTGCCCGCAACCAACGCCATCGATCGGCTCGGTCGGGAGACCGGCCCCAGCGGCGACTTGGTTCTTGGCAGTTGCAAAGCACGTAGTGCGGCTGCCGGCGCGCCGCCACACCATCGCATCGAGGGAGCAAACAATGGTAGACGAAATACTTTTGGATGCCGAAGATCGCATGGAGAAAACGATCGTGGCCCTGCAAAACGACCTGAAACCGATCCGCACAGGCCGCGCGAGCCCTGCGCTGGTGGAGCACATTGCGATCGAGTATTACGGCATGCCCACCGCCATGAACCAGTTGGCCACCGTCAGCGTCCCTGAGCCGCGCCTGATCACCATCAAGCCCTTTAGCGCGGGCGACATCGGCACGATCCAAAAAGCGCTGATGAAGTCAGACCTGGGCATCACCCCCACCAACGACGGCAAGATCATCCGCCTGGTGGTGCCGCCGCTGACGGAAGAACGGCGCCGGCTGCTGGTCAAGCAGGTGCATGCGCGCGTCGAGGAGGCGCGCGTCTCGGCGCGCAACATCCGCCGTGACGCCAACGATCTGCTGAAAGACGCCGAGAAGGACAAGGCCATCTCGGAAGACGACATGCACGGCGCGCGCGAGGACGTGCAAAAGCTGCTCGACGCGACGATCAAGCAAATCGACGCTATCGGCGCTGCCAAAGAAGTCGAGATCATGGAAGTCTAGCAGCGGGACCGCCCGGCGGCCGCCGCGCTGACCTTCGAGCCGGCCATGTCACGAGAAGCGCAGAAGCTCACCCCTCCCAGCGTAGACGCGCAACCCGGCGTTTTCGACCTCGCCGGCCTGCGCGTTCCCCATCACGTGGGCATCATCATGGACGGCAACGGCCGCTGGGCGCAGCAGCGCGGCCAGCCCCGCTTCATGGGCCATCGCGCCGGCACCACCAATATCCGGCGCGTGCTGGAGGCAGCAGCCAGCTTCGGCATCAAAGTCCTGACGATCTACGCCTTTTCGACAGAGAACTGGTCGCGCCCGCCGGCCGAAGTGCGCACGCTGATGCAGTTGCTCAGCCGTTCGCTCAATGATCAGTTGGCCGAATTACACGCCAATGGGGTGCAGATCCGCCACAGCGGCAGCCTGGTGGGCATCTCCGACACGCTGCGCCGCCAGATTCTGGAGGCGCTGGAGATGACCCGCAACAACCGCCGCATCGTGCTCAACGTAGCCTTCAACTACGGCGGCCGGGCGGAGATCATCGACGCGGTGCAGCGCCTGATCGCCGACCAGGTGCCCCCCGACCAGATCAGCGAGGACCTGTTCAGCGACTACCTCTACACCCACGGCTTGCCCGATCCCGATCTGATCATCCGCACTGGCGGCGAGTACCGGCTGAGCAACTTCCTGATCTGGCAGGCTGCCTACGCCGAGTACTACGCCACCCCCACCTACTGGCCCGATTTCGACGAAGGGGAGCTCTACCAGGCGATCGTCACGTACAGCGAGCGCGACCGCCGTTTCGGCAAAGTGAAAGTGGCCTGATATGTTGCGCGCGCGGGCCATCGGCGCTGCCATCGTGGTCGTGGTCGCGGCCGTGCCGACCATTTTGGGCGGATGGCCCTTTTTAGCGCTGATGGCGCTGCTCGCGGCGCTCGGCTCATGGGAATGGAGCAAGCTGTTGCGGCAGGGGGGCTACAACCCGCTCGCTTGGCTGGCCATTGGGCTCAGCCTGCTCTTTGTTGCCCAGGCCCGCTGGCCGGAGCTGCTGCCTCTTTCGCTGCTGCTGACGATCGCCGTCCTGGGCTCCCTGTTGCTCAGCCTGTGGCACCGATCGCCTCAGCCGGCCAGCGACTGGGCGCTGACCCTGGCCGGCGTGCTCTACCTGGGCTTCCTGCTGGGCCACTTCGTGCGCCTGCGGACCCTGCCCGACGGGCTGGCCTGGATGATATTTGCCGTGCTGGTGGTATGGGCCGCCGACGTCAGCGCGTACTTCGGCGGCCGCGCCTTTGGCCGCCATCCCTGGTGGCCGCGCCACAGCCCCAAGAAGACGTGGGAGGGCTATCTGGCCGGCATCCTGGCTGCCACACTGGCTGGCGCGTTGGTCGGGCAATTTCTCGTCGGCATCCTCTGGCTGGAAGGGCTGGTGCTGGGCCTGCTGGCCGGGGTGCTGGCCCCGTTAGGCGACCTGGCCGAGTCGATGATCAAACGCCAGGTGGGCGTCAAGGATTCCGGCCATCTGATCCCTGGCCACGGCGGCGTCCTGGACCGCATCGACACCATGCTGGTTACTATGCCGTTGGTTTTCTACTGGGCCACCCTGCTCCCCCGCTGGCCCACCTAGCTCAAGGAGGTTCTATGGCTACCGCAACTGCGCGACCGATGGTCAACGACCGCCGCGAGATCTTCGGCTGGTCCATGTATGACTGGGCCAACTCGGCCTTCAGCACTACGGTGATCACGGTCTTCCTGGGGCCGTATCTGAGTGGCATCACCGAAGCCGCGGCCAACGCGGACGGCCTTGTTTACCTCCTCGGCGTGCCGATCCGCTTCGACTCCTATTTTCCCTACCTCATCTCCGCGTCTGTGTTGTTGCAGGTAACGATCCTGCCGTTGCTGGGGGCGTTGGCAGACTACTCGCGGTTGCGCAAGCAGTTGCTGCAATTCTTCTGTGTGCTGGGCTCGGTGGCCACTATCGGCCTGTTCTTCGTCACGCCCGGCCTGCACTGGCTCGGTGGTCTGCTCTTCATCATCGCCAACGTCTCGTTTGGGGCCAGCATCGTCTTCTACAACTCCTATCTGCCCAACATCGCCAGCGAAGACCAACGCGACCGGGTGTCGGCCTTTGGCTGGGCCATGGGCTATCTGGGCGGCGGCCTGCTGCTGCTGATCAACCTGGTGCTGTTCCTGTTTGCCGACAGCCTGGGGCTGGAGCAGAGCATGGTGGCGCGCATCAGCCTGGCCTCGGCCGGCTTTTGGTGGCTGGGCTTCTCGACCATCACCTTTGCCACGCTGCGCCAGCGCCAATCGGCGCGGCCTTTGCCCCCCGGCGACACCTACCTGACCATCGGCTTCCGCCAGCTCGCCCACCTGATGGAGGTGCCGGTCTCGCTGGTGACGGTGTTGTTGCTGTTGCCGCTGGCGATTCCGGTGCTGATCCTGCTGCGCGTGCCGATTGCGCTGGCGCTGCTGCCGGCCCTGGGGCCGATCGCGGTCTTGATCCTCTTCATCGCCCGCAAGGCGCGCACGCTGCCCGAGGCCATGAAATTCCTGGTGGCCTATCTGCTGTACAACGACGGCATTCAAACCGTAATCGCCGTCTCGGCCATCTTTGCCGTGCAGGAGCTGGCCTTTTCTTCGACCAACCTGATTCTTGTCATTCTGATGATCCAGTTCGTGGCCTTCATCGGCGCGCTGCTGTTTGGCCGGCTGGCTGGCTGGCTGGGCGCCAAGCGCGCCATCCTTCTCAGCCTGGTGATCTGGAGCGTGGTGGTGATCTACGCCTGGGGTGGCTTGCAGAGCACGGCCACGGTGCTGGGCATGGAGCAGCGCCAACTGGAGTTCTGGCTGCTGGGCTTCGTGATCGCGCTGGTGCTGGGCGGCAGCCAGGCGTTGAGCCGCAGTCTGTTTGCCCAGATGATCCCCAAGGACCAGGAGGCGGAGTTCTACAGCTTCTACGAGATCAGCGAGCGCGGCACCTCGTGGATGGGCACCTTCGTCTTCGGCGTGGTCAACCAGATGGCCGGCAGCCTGCGCATGGGTATTCTATCGGTGATCTTCTTCTTTATCGCCGGCCTGATCCTGCTGCCCCTGGTCAATGTTGGGCTGGCCATGGAGCAGGCCAAGCAGGCCAGCAAGCTGGCTGAGGCGGCGTCCAACGATCCGGCCTGAGGCCGTGCTGGTGTGCGCTTTCACCACCGGCCGCGACTGTGCTATAATCAACAAGCGTCAACGTCGACGCTCCTATTCTCATCGTGGAGGATATCCCTTATGGCAGAACAACCCGATCGCAACCTGGCGCTGGAGTTGGTGCGCGTCACCGAGGCGGCCGCGCTGGCCGCAGCCCGCTGGATGGGCCGCGGCGACAAGATCGCGGCTGACCAGGCCGCGGTGGACGCCATGCGCCTGATCCTGAACACCATCGACATGCAGGGCGTCATTGTCATCGGCGAGGGTGAGAAAGACGACGCCCCCATGCTCTTCAACGGCGAGCAACTGGGCACAGGCGGCGGCCTGGCGCTAGACATCGCCGTGGATCCCATCGACGGCACCACCTTGACCGCTACCGGCGGGCCTGGCGCGCTGGCGGTGGTGGCCCTGGCCGAGCGCGGCACCATGTACGCGCCCGGCAGCCTGGTTTACATGAACAAGATCGCGGTGGGGCCCGAGGCGCGCGACGTGATCGACATCAACCAGTCGGTGGCCTACAACCTGCACGCCGTGGCCCATGCGGTGGGCAAGACGGTAGACGACCTGACGGTGATGATTCTGGACCGGCCGCGCCACGAAAAGCTGATCGCCGACGTGCGCAAAGTCGGCTCCCGCATCCGGCTGATTCGCGACGGCGACGTGGCCGGAGCGATTGCGGCCGGCCGGGCCGGCACCGGCATCGACCTGCTGATGGGTGTGGGCGGCTCGCCCGAGGCGGTGATTGCCGCCGCAGCGCTGAAGTGTCTGGGTGGCGGCATCCAGTGCAAGCTGTGGCCGCGCAACGACGAGGACCGCCGCTATGCCCAGGAGCACGGCCACGACCTGAGCCGGGTGTTCTCCATCAACGACCTGGTGGCGGGCGACAACGTCTTCTTTGCGGCCACCGGCATCACTGACGGCGAGCTGCTGGACGGCGTGCGCTTCGTGCGCGGCGGGGCTGTCACCACCTCGATGGTCATGCGCTCCCGCTCTGGCACCACGCGCATGATCGAATCGCAGCATCGCTGGGACAAGCTGATGAAGATCAGCCAGATCAGCTACGCCAACCCCAACCTGGCCATCCCCGACTGAGGCTGGCCTATCCCGCAGGAGAGCGCACCATGACACGAGAAATCATTGCCACCTCTGCCGCGCCGGCCGCCATTGGCCCCTACTCGCAGGCCGTCTCGACCGGCAGCCTGGTCTACACCGCCGGCCAGATCGGGCTGAACCCAGCCACCGGCAAGATGACCGAGGGCATCGAAAACCAGGCGCGCCAGGTGATGGCCAACCTGGCGGCCATTCTGACGGCCGCCGGCAGCAGCCTGGATCAGGTGATCAAGACCACCATCTTCCTGCAAGATATGGCCGACTTCGCCGCCGTCAACGCCATCTACGGCGCGGCTTTCAGCGCCACGCCGCCGGCCCGCTCCACCGTCCAGGTGGCCGGCCTGCCGCTGGGCGCGCTGGTCGAGATCGAGGCCATCGCGCTGGCCGGCTGACAGCGGCGCGGCCGGCGCAGCCCAATAGACGCACTCGAGTTCACAGAAACGGAGTTTTGCGGAAGAAACTCCGTTTCTTGCGTTGCAACGCAACCACACGCAGTCCGTCCTTGCATATTGTAGACTTATTCGTATAATACCCGTGACTCTTTAGGAGGAGAAGCATCAAACCCTCATGAATGATATGGACACTCTCGTGAAGGCCGAAGAACTCGACGTTGCTGCGGCAGTCGAAACGGCCGAGGATGCAGCGCAAGACGCAGCCTCGGCGGTCGCAGAACTCAGTTCCGAGGCTGAACCGCTGGTGAACTCGGCAGATGCGTCTGTCGAGACGGTTGGCGAGGCAGTAGCCGAGGCCGAAACGGTCGCGGCTGAAGTCGCCGAAGCCATGGAAAATGCCGAAGTCGCCGCAGGCGACCAGGCGCTCGACATCGTCGAAGAGACGATCGTCGTCGAATCGACCGCCGATCAGGGTGTTGCAGTCGTCGAGACGGTGGAAGCCGTGGTCGACGAAGAGGATCACAGCGTGCCCGCCGTCGACGAGATCGAATTCGACGAGTTTGTGGATCTGGCAGCCGAAGATGCTGCCGAATTCACCATGTCGAGCATGGCCGATCTGGTCGATGACTTCCAGTACAAGCCGCTCAAGGCGGGCGACGTGCGCGACGGCATCATCGTCAGCATCTCCGCGTCGGAAATCCTGGTCGATGTGGGCGCCAAGTCCGAAGGCTTTGTCCATCAGCGCGAGATGGAGCGCTTGGGCAAGGAATACCTGGACAGCCTCAGTGTCGGCGACTCGGTGGTCGTCTACGTGGTACGGCCCGAAGATCGCGACGGCAACGTCGTCCTCTCCATGAGCCGCGCTCAGCAGGAGCGCGACTGGCGCGAGGCCGAGGCGCTGCTGGAATCGGGCGAGGTCTTCGAGAGCGCGGTCATCGGCTTCAACCGGGGCGGCGTGATCTGCCGGGTCGGCAAGGTGCGCGGCTTCATCCCGGCCTCGCAGTTGGTCACCAAGGGCGAGATCAAGCCGGATACCACCGAAGACAACCGCTACGCCAGCATGGTGGGCAAGTCGCTATGGCTCAAGGTGGTCGAGCTGGATCGCAAGCGCAACCGGCTGATCCTGTCCGAGCGGCTGGCTCAGCGGGAGCGGCGGCGCGGGCGCAAGGACGAGCTGCTGGGCGAGCTGAAGAAGGGCGACGTGCGCAAGGGCCGCATCAGCAGCCTGGCCAAGTTCGGCGCCTTTGTCGATCTGGGCGGCGCTGACGGTCTGATCCACCTGTCCGAGCTTTCCTGGTCCCGGGTCAACCACCCCAACGAAGTGATCCAGGTCGGCGACGAGGTGCAGGTCTACGTGCTGAACGTGGACCGCGACCGCAAGCGCATCGGCCTGAGCCTGCGGCGGTTGGAGCCCGAGCCGTGGAGCGTGGTGCATGATCGCTACTCGGTCGGCCAGATCGTGGAAGGCGTCATCACCAAGCTGGCAAGCTTCGGCGCCTTTGCCCGCGTCGATGGCACGCTGGAGGGCTTGATCCACATCTCCGAGTTGGCCAATCACCGGGTGACCCACCCGCGTGAAGTCGTCAAGGAAGGCGATGTGCTCAATTTACGTGTCATCCGCATCGATCCGGCCCGGCGGCGCATGGGCCTGAGCCTGAAGCGCGCCGCTGAAGAGGAGTACGCCGAGGTGGACTGGCGCGCGGCTGAGCTGGACGATGATGACGACGTGGCCACCGACTGGGCCGTGGCAGGCGAGGAAGACGACGAGTAGTCTGCGCCGACCGCTGGTTCCAGTTCGACCCTGACCCGTGTAGCAAGGAGGCTGAGAGAGCAAATCTCTCAGCCTCCTTTGATTTGGATAGATTCTCACTACGCAACTGTCCCGGTTGTGTGCTATAATCGTGCAGCGTGGAAGGTGCGCGTGAGATCGATGCCGCGGTTGTGGCAGTCGATCGGCAGCCCCCAGCGTAAATCGCTCTCATAGAGGAGTGTTACTCATGTCTGACAAGTTGGACCGCTTCTCCAAGCGAGCCCGCAAAGTCCTGACCATGGCGCAGGAAGAGGCTCAACGGCTCAATCATAACTACATCGGCACCGAACACCTGCTGCTCGGCTTAGTCAAAGAGGATCAAGGCGTTGCCGTCAAGGTTCTGCGCGAGCTGGGCGTCGAGCCGATGCAGGTCGTCAAAGCCATTGAACGCGCTGTGGGCAAGGGCGATCGGCCGCCCTATGGCAAGCCCACGCTGGCGCCGCGCACCAAGCGCGTCATCGAGCTCTCGGTCGAGGAAGCCCGGCTGATGGGCCACCAGTACATCGGCACCGAACATCTGCTGCTGGGCCTGGTGCGCGAGGGCGAAGGCATCGCGGTCAACGTGCTGCGCAGCCTGGGCGTCAGCCTGGACAAGGTGCGCACGGCCACGGCCAAGAGCCTGTTGGAGAGCGAGCAGACCCAGGAGCGCAAGAAGCAAGAAAGCAAGACCCCGCTGATCGACCAGTTGGGGCTGGACCTGACCCAGCAGGCCGAAGAGAACAAGTTGGACCCGGTCATCGGCCGCGAGAAGGAGATCGAGCGGCTGATCCAGATCCTCTCCCGCCGCACCAAGAACAACCCGGCGCTGATCGGCGAGCCGGGCGTGGGCAAAACGGCCATCGTCGAAGGCTTGGCCCAGCGCATCATCGCGGGCGACGCGCCCGAGACGCTGCTGGACAAGCGCGTGCTGATGCTGGACGTCGGCTCGCTGGTGGCCGGCACCATGTACCGCGGCCAGTTCGAGGAGCGGCTCAAGAAGGTGATCGAGGAGATCAAGGACAGCGGCGCGATCCTATTTATCGACGAGGTTCACATGCTGGTGGGCGCCGGCTCGGCCGGCAGCGCGGTAGACGCGGCCAACATCCTCAAGCCGGCGCTGGCCCGCGGCGAGGTGCAGTGCATCGGCGCCACCACGCTGGACGAATACCGCCGCTACATCGAGGGCGACGCGTCGCTGGAACGCCGCTTCCAGCCGGTATTGGTGGAAGAGCCCACCATCGAGGACACCATCACGATCCTGAAAGGGATACGCGGGGTCTACGAGGAGCACCACAAGCTGGAGATCACCGACGAGGCGCTGGTGGCTGCGGCCCAGCTTTCGGCCCGCTACGTGGCCGACCGCTATCTGCCCGACAAGGCCATCGATCTGGTGGACGAAGCAGCCAGCCGGGTGCGCATGTACAAGTCGCCCGAGGCCAGCAGCCTGCGCGAGGCCTTCGTCAGCCTCAAGAGCTTACAGAAGGAAAAGAACGAAGCCATCAGCGGCGAGCGCTTCGACGACGCGATCGACCTGCGCTACCGCGAGGTGGAGCTGCGCCATCAGCTCGACCAGATGCGCTCCGGCTGGGACGCGCTGGCCGGCAAGCCGCGGGTGACGGCCGAGGACGTGGCCGAAGTGGTGGCCATGTGGACCGGCGTGCCGGTGCAGCGTATCGCCGGCGAGGAGAGCGAGCGGCTCTTGCAGATGGAGCAGGCGCTGCACGAGCGGGTGGTGGGCCAGAACGAGGCCATCAAGGCCATCTCGAAGGCAGTGCGCCGCGCGCGCGCCGGCCTGAAGGACCCCAAGCGGCCTATCGGCACCTTCATGCTGCTGGGCCCGACAGGCGTCGGTAAGACGCTGCTGGCCAAGACGCTGGCCGAGTTCCTCTTCGGCAGCGACGATGCGCTGATCAAGCTGGACATGAGCGAGTTCATGGAGCGCCACAACGTCAGCCGGCTGGTGGGAGCGCCTCCCGGCTACGTGGGCTACGAGGAGGGCGGCCAGTTGACCGAGGCCGTGCGCCGCCGCCCCTACTCCGTCGTGCTGTTGGACGAGATCGAGAAGGCCCACCCCGAGGCGCAGAACATGCTGCTTCAGATCATGGAAGACGGCCATCTGTCCGACGCCAAAGGCCGGCGGGTGGACTTCCGCAACGCGATCCTGGTGATGACCTCCAACGTGGGCGCGAACCTGATCAAACGGGCCAGCAAGCTGGGCTTTGCCTTCACCACCGACGACGACACCAAGCGCGAGCAGGACTACGAGAACATGCGCGACCGGGTGACCGAGGCGCTGAAGCAGCAGTTCCGGCCGGAGTTCCTCAACCGTCTGGACGGCATCATGGTCTTTCGCCACCTGAGCAAGGATGAGCTGACCGGCATCGTGGACCTGGAGCTGAAGCGCGTCTACTTGCAGCTTCTGGAGCACGACATCAAGCTGGAGCTGACGCCGGAGGCCAAGCTGTTCCTGGCCGAAGAGGGCTACGATCCGGAGTTCGGCGCCCGGCCGCTGCGCCGGGTGGTCATGAACCACGTGGAGGACAAGCTAAGCGAGGGCATGCTGTCGGGCGAATTCAAGCCAGGCGACACCGTCACCGCCACCGTGATGCTGGACGAAAGCGGCAAGCAGCAGCTCAAGCTGGAAGTGACGACCTCTGGCCCGCTGACGGCGGCAGAGGACCAGATCGCGGAGGAACTTCTGGAATTGGCGTTGGCATAGCTGGCAATTCGGCGCTGGTTTGGCAAGCGTAAGGCGGCGGAAGCGCACGTGATGGACGTGCGCTCCCGCCGCCTTTTATTTCTTGATCCAAACTGCACCAGCCATTCAGCGGGCGATGGGGCCAGATTTCGGGGCGCAGTAGAGTCGGCCGATTGCCGACGTAGCTGTGCCTGTTCAGCGACTACGGATCCATCGGATCCGGCACCACCGTATCCGGCGCGATCCACCGTCCCAGCGGCTGGGCATAGTGCCGCGCTACGTAGTCGTGCAGCCCCAGCCCAGGCTCGATCACCTGGCCGGTGAAACCGCGATCGATTGGTAAGGTCCATTCGCTCCCCCGGATTGTACCATACGGTTCATACTTCCAGCGAAAGCCTGGATTGCCATCGTAGTCCGCTTCCAGCGTAGGTGAGCCGAGATGGTCCTGGAACAGATAGGTCCACTCCCCGCCGCGCTTGACGGCCCCAGTTCTCCCACCCAGGCTGTAGGTCTTCACCACCTGGCCCGCGCTCGATCCGCCGGTCCACAGCCATTTTTCGGCCGCAAAGGTGACGTCATTCGCAGGGACAGGGGCCGTTTCGTTTGCTCATGCACCGCGCCGGAAGCGTCACTCTGCCGAATCGATCTTGCTGTTCGTGGCAAGGAGCCACTTCATCAAAGCTGACCAATCCTGGTGATTGGCAGGCGCTTCCCGCAATCCAGCACGGAACACCTCCGCAGCCTCGCCGGACCGTTCCAGGTGGTACAGGGCGGCGCCCAGGTTTAGCTGGGTGCGAATCAGGCGATCCTTGCCCTCGGCTGGTTCAGCAAGAGCCAGCTTAAATGAGTCCACAGCCCTCGAATAGTCTTTTGCTGCGAAAGCGATATCTCCTATCAAACCATGTAAAGCATGCGTCGTTACAATATTGTTCTTCGGGTGCAGCGCTTGCTCCAGCGCCCACTGTGCTTCAGCGAAGCGGTTTTGCCAATAGTACATCTCTCCCAACCGAATGTAGAGATCAGCCAGCCGTGGACCATGTTCACCAACGATCTCAATAGCCGTCCGCAGGTGGCGTTCGGCCAGCCGTCGATCTCCGTCGCCCCAATCAAGCGCATTTGCATATTGCTCATGGGCGCGCACCAAGGCGAACTTCTGGATCCCCTTGTCTTGCTTAGCTAGCTCCAACGCGCGCTTGGCATGCACACGCGCCTTCTCATACTCGCTCATCTTGTTGTAGCATTCGGCCAACAGGCTATGCACCCAGGAGTGGGTGTTCGACACAGGATCAAGAAGCGATGCGGCCAGATCGAGCTGCTCCACACCTTTGGAGCAGTCGCCTTTGTCTTTAGCGTACAACTCGCCAAGACATGCGTGCAACCAATCAACATCTGGCGAGGAGGAAGGAGGGGATTGCTGAAAAATCGTTTGTAGCATGATAATAGCTTGATCAACTTCGCCCGTATCCGCAAGTAGGATGGCCAAGCTATAGTATACACGAAATCGTTCCGGATAACTCACGAGCAGATCGAGCGCACGCTCAAACTCCGTGATTGCAGCAAACACCTCAGGCTCAGACTCGTCTGGCGCAGCATAAGCCCACCCACGATGACTTAGCCCTCGTAAGTGATGGGCCCTACCACAATAGTACGCATCTTGCGACTCAGACAATACCACATTGGCACATTTCATAGCCTGAGCGTGGTCATCGTTTCGATGATATAGCCATCCTTGCAAAAGCAACACTGACCAGTGCTGTTCCGGTGTTAAGGGCTGTTGCTCTATTCTGAAAAGCAGTTTCGCCGCGGCGTCATCTTCATTTCTGAGGAAAAGCGCCTCAGCCTCGCGCAGGCTTAAGTTCACATCGACCATATTCGTGTGTGTAATACGGTTAAACAGCCTCATTCATGCTCCTATTGTGGGACATTGCCCATAACGGCGTCTATCAACTCCCCCATTTTCGCTAGCAGGAATCTTGGCCAGCCAATTCGATCAGGATTTAGGTTCTTCAATACATCCTCTGCTGGGGGTACCATTGGTTGTTCTGGACTCATCCGTCTCGTTCGCGAGTCACTGAATGGCGCCGGCTTCTGATCCTCAGGATCTTTGCTAAAGTTTTGTCCGCCCGGTTTCTCCCATGAGGGAGCTCCTCGATTGCCCTTAGGGTTGACCTTGGCCGGCAGAACCAGAGCGGACTGCTCCTGACCTCCTGCATTGCGGCCATCCAACTGAAAAGCCAGGGAATCCGCTGCTGTGTCGATGGGCACCGTTCCAGCATTCGGAAAGGCGTGAGATGCCTGAATAGAACCTGGTACGTACTCACTCGGCGTCTGATAATCAGGCCCGATGTCTTGCATCGCCCAAGCTGTGCCGATCACCGCAGCGCTGACGTGCGTTACCCCCACTGCGGTAACTAATGCGGCTTCCGGGCCAAGACTGACCAACAAGCCTCCCACTGCCTGGACAAATTGCCACACCTGTGCCCAATCCTGAGGCACCGGAGCTACTGGCGCAGGAACAGTCTGATGGCCGGTTGGATCGATGTACCGCAGCGCATTGTTCAGCGCATAGCTGTACCGATTCAACGTTTGGGGGTTAGTCGGGTCCGGCACGATGGTGTCCGGCGCGATCCACCGTCCCAACGGCTGGGCATAGTGCCGTGCTACGTAGTCGTGTAGCCCCAGCCCCGGCTCGATGGTCTGACCAGTGAAACCTCTGTCGATTGGTAAGGTCCATTCGTTGCCCCGCGTTGTCCGCTAGACGTGACGTAGCGTTTTATGAACCTGTCTCTACAGGGTCCTGCCGAAATGCACCTGAATGAGCTTCAATACCTTCACATATGATGTCTAAAATCTGATCGTAGAACACGAGTCGATAATGTTGGCAATAACGAAGATGTTGAGAAAGAAATGACTCCAGCCAAGCTGATTTGCCCAAACACACCGCGGCAGAGCGCCCATCTCTCCAGGGAATTTGGTCTTCGCCATAATTATAAACCTCTTCTGGAACAAACATGTGTACCTGACTTTTCAGGAAGCGGAGATGCCTTATACTGTGTGCATCGCACGTATCATCAGGATTGCAATAATCAATTGCTTTGATTCGGCTTCCTTCACCAGTGTAATAAACACGTATCAAATCAGGTCCGCGCGTATCTTTATCAAACAGATGAATTAGAATAAACTCGATATTCACAAAACGTCTCCTTTCTTATTTACCAGGAAGTTGAGTCTAGCTCTGGCCAGTCTACTAACCGTTCGGCTTGCAGCACCAATAACTAGACGCGTCTTCGCAGCAAATTACTGAATCCATAAATCAGTGCCTCGAATGCGAACACTCGAGAATATGCCGTCTCGTTGTTGCCATACGGTTCGTACAGCAACATCGTCTAGAGATAGTCGGCTTATTGGCACCTCGATGTCGAGTAGCTTCGCCGCAGCTAAACGTCTATTATCGAGTGAAACCAATTGATCATCTATCTCGAGTACTCGCAAAGGCCCACCTTTCCATCCTTGTGCTATGTCTTGCGCTAAATCATCTATTGGCACACCATCTCTCGTCGTCCACTTGATGGATTGCTGTGAAAAATAGATACCAGATGCTGGAGCAGTTTCCCTTTTGATACCCCCGAAGTAGGCGGCTGTTCCAGTAGCTACACCAGCGAAAATTACTCCAGCAAGAAATTCTGCGGCTGGATTATTTCTTAACTCAGGAATGTTGCCACTAGCGATCCCGTGGGCAAACATCGTGTTAAACGACGCCGGCAGAATCGCTCCCGTTTGTCCGTAGTTCGCCTCCAGATAGGCCATCATCCCCTCGATGGTGGCGAGGTTCTGATGATCCTGGATCCAGGCCAGGATCGTCGCATCCAACAGCCCCTGGTCTTGGATGGCGTACCATTGGTGCGTCAGTTCATCCCAGTCCTGCGTACAACTTCCGCCGCAAACCTGCACGCGGCCACTGGGATCCACGTAGACGGTCGGCCGATTGCTTACGTAGCTGTACCTGTTCAGCGACTGCGGGTCCGCCGGGTCGGGCACCACCGTATCTGGCGCGATCCACCGTCCCAGCGGCTGGGCATAGTGCCGTGCAGCGTAGTCGTGCAGCCCCAGCCCCGGCTCGATCACATGGCCGGTGTCCACTCCGGCCTACGGCCTCCGGGGTGCTTCGCAAAAGCCTATATCGATTGATAAGGTCCATTCGCTCCCCTGCATTGTCCGCTACGGACTGCGACCTCCGGGAGGCTTCGCACTACCATATGGCTGGTACTTCCACCTAGCGCCATTACGGCCGTCGTAGTCGGTCTG
>JBAQCH010000096.1:0-8274 GCA_049294015.1 Anaerolineae bacterium | reverse complement strand
GCGGGCCAGCGCGGCCAGGGTCTGCGTCAGCGCGGCCAGCACGCGGCTTTGGGCGTGAGCCGGCGCAGCCGGCAGGGGCGCGGGCAGATCAGGGAACAAGCCGCGCAGGTCGGGCAGCAGGGGCAGCAGTTCGCTCAGCCAGGCCGTCGGCACAGTGCGCCACAGGTCCAGGGCGGCGAAGCTGTCGCGCAAGGCTTGCAGCAAGGGGTGGAAGGGCAGCGCTTGGCTGCCGGGGTAGCTGCGACCGGGCAACACCAGCATTCGGCCGCTGTGCCGGCTGGCGGCCTCACGCAGCAGCCGCGTCTTGCCCACGCCCGGCGCACCGTGGAGCAGGATCAGCCCGCCGTGCTGCAAGCGCTGCAATGCCTCATCGATCTGGGCCAGGGCAGCCTCGCGGCCGGTCAGCCTCGGCTCCGAGTTCGCGGATTCCGGCCACGCGCTGGTTGGCGCGCGCTGGATCGGCCCCGCCCGCAGAGCGGCCTGGGTCTCCGGCAGCGGGCTGACGCCCAACTCCTGCTCCAGCAACAGCGCACACTGCTCGTACTGGCGTTGCGCGGCCGCCCGGTCGCCCGCGGCCACGTACAGGCCGATCAGCCGGCCGTGCATCGCCTCGGCCAGCTCGTCCAGGGCCAGGTAGCGCTGGGCGCAGCGGATGGCGGCCGGTGTGTCGCCGGCGGCCGTGTAATGCGCTACAAGTCGTTCGATGAGGCTGAGGGTGTGTATCTCCAGTTGGCGCGCGGTCTGCGCCTGCCAGGCTTCGTATTCGGGCGCGCCGGGCAGGTCGAACCCGGCCATGAACGGGCCGCGGTAAAGCGTTACGGCTGCTTCGAGGGTGGCCGAATCGGCGGCTGTGCGGGTCGCAAGCACCGGCTGGCTGTCGCTCTGTACCAGAGCAGGATCGAGCGCAACTGCCTCTTCATCCACCCGCAGCAGGTCAGGCCGCGGCAGCGCGGCGCGCAGGCTAGAGAGCAGGCGGGTCAACTGGCGGCGTGCAACGGCATCAGGCTCGTCGGGCCAGAAGAGGAAGGCGATGCGAGCGCGCGGAACCGGCTCCAGCCGCGCGGCCAGCAGGTAGAGTAAAGCGCGCGTCTGGCGGCGGGGCAAGGAAAGGGGGCGCTCCTGCCAGAAGGTCTGACAGGAGCCCAACAACTGGATGCGCATCATACGCGGTCGATTATACGTCCTCCCCCCTTCCTGTCAACGCTCGTTCCTGGCGGGGCTGGTTACTGCCCAATCCCCAGCGCCCGCTCGATGGCCGCCAGCCGGGCTTGCAGGTCGGCGTTTTCCTGCTGCAAGGCTACGATCTGTGCATCCTGTTCCTGCACGATCTGGTACAGCCCCTGGATGCTGGCCAGCGCCACGCCGTCCAGGTCGCCGGTGGTGATCACCTTGTCGTCGTCGCCCAGGCCGAAGGCAGCGGAGAAGTCCTGGGCCATGGGACCCATGCGCCGCACGGCGGGATCGGCGCCGATGGCGTTCCAGGTAGTGATGGGCACGGTCATCAGCTTCTCCAGGACCTCCTGACCGTCCACCGGCTGGAAGTTCTCCTTGACGTTGCGGTCGCTGGAGCAGCCCCAGGAGCCGCCGTTGTAGACCGCGCACAGCCAGGTGGCGGCGCCGGCGGCGTTGATGCCCAGGATGAAGCGCGCGCCGCCGGTGAAGCGGGCGGTCAAGGCGTTGTTGACGCCGGGCGACAAATCGAAGTCGTTGCTGTCGGCCAGCACGAAGGCGCCGGCGTTGTTGGCCTTGGCCCGCCGGCCGGCCGCGAAGCTGTAGTCGCCGGAGGCCGAGTTGGCCCGGCCGCCGGGAATGGCGGCGTACAGGCCGCTGACCTGGTTAGCAGCGCCGCCGCCAATCGCGCCGCCGTCCGCGCTGATTTGGTTGGGAAATCCAGGGAGGCCCCCGCCGCTGATGATTGCGCTGTCGACGCCGGCGCTGATGCTGTTGCTGCTGTGGCCGGCCGTGATGCTGGGGCCAAACGCCGCGTTGCTGGTGGGGGCAATGAGTAGCGCACGCTGACCGTTGACCTTGATCTCCAGCGGCTGGTTGTCGGTGGTGCCTACGAAGTTCGTGGCGGGATTGGTGCCGGCGTTGCCGGTCAGGTCCCAACTGCCGCTGGTGAACACGCCGTTCTGGTTCCAATGGCCGGCGGTGAGCTGGATGTCCAGCACGTCGATGACGCCGTTCTGGTTGACGTCGCAGGCCGGGTCGTATGCGCCGCCGGCCGCGCAGGGCCCAGCCAGCGGCGCTGCGGCCGCCGGCAGGATGGCCGCCGCGAGCAGGGCGGCTGTCGAGAAGAGAATCATCAGTCTGCGGTTCATGTCATGCCTCCACGGGTGTTGAATAGGGTGGGTCGCTTCAGTGTGATACTCGCGTTGAACGCAAACACTGCGGCGATCTGTCACGGCTTCGGCGGTCGTTGTTGTAAAGAGGGTACTCGTTGGATATCAGACCTTCAGTAGTCGAACATCCGCAGCGGTCAATTGTCGGCCATATTGCCTCAGTCTTCCGGGCTTGACAACAGAGGCTGAGCAGCTATACTTTGACGCATGACTCAACAACCCACTCTTGATCCTCGAACGCATGTTGGCCCTGTCAGCCTTACCGTCGCCGACCTGGCGCGCTCTCTCCGCTTCTACGGCGACGTGCTTGGCTTGGCCCCGGCTGAGCGCAGCAACGGCAGCGCGCTGCTGGCGGCTGGCGACACGCCGCTGCTGCACCTGGTCGAGCTGCCCGGCGCACAGCCCAAACCGGCGCGCGCCACCGGCCTGTACCACTTCGCCATCCTGCTACCCAGCCGGCCTGATCTGGCGCGCTGGCTGCGCCATGTGCTGGAGGTCCGTTGGCCGCTGCAAGGCTGGTCCGACCACGGCGTCAGCGAGGCGGTCTACCTGGCCGATCCCGACGAGAACGGCATCGAAATCTATCGCGACCGGCCGCGCAGCGAATGGCCTGTGGCGAACGGCGAGCTGCAGATGGTCACCGATCCGCTGGACGTGCGCGACCTGCTGGCTCAGGCCGGCGACGCTTCCGCTCCCTGGACGATGCCGGCCGGCACGGCCATGGGCCACGTCCACCTGCACGTGGCCAGCATCCCCCAGGCGCAGGCTTTCTACTGCGACCTGTTGGGCTTCGATCTGATCCAGCGCTACGGCCCCAGCGCGCTGTTCGTCTCGGCCGGCGGCTATCACCACCACATCGGCCTGAACACGTGGGCTGGCGTCGGCGCGTCCCCTGCGCCGGCCGGCTCGGCCGGATTGCGCTATTTCACAGTTGTCGTCCCCGATGAAGCGTCGTTGGCGTTGTTAGTCGGCCGCCTCCAGCAGGCGGGCATTGCCGTCACGCCCCAGGAAGGCGGCTGGCAGTTGCAGGATCCTTCCGGCAATGGGATTCGGCTCGAGACGGGATAAGTGGGGTCGAGGGCGCCAGAAATGACATTTCTCCCGAAGAAATGTCATTTCTGGCTGTGTGCTACAGCGCCTTCAGCGCCTCGAACGCCGCCTGGAAGCAGCCCATGGGCGCAGCCACCAGGCCCGCGCCGACCATGCCGACGCCCGGCTCCTTGTGCGCGATGCCGGTATTCAGGCGGGGGGTGACGCCTGTCTCGACCACGCGGCGCACGTCCACGCCCACCGGTGTGCCGCGGAAGTTCAGGCCGGGGATGCTGAAGGCGCTGTGCTCGCCGGCCGTAATCTCGACCATGGCCAGGGTGGTGTTGACTGCGTCGGCCGGCGTGCCGCCCACGAACTGGACGATGGCCGGCGCCGCGGCCAGGGCGAAGCCGCCGATGCCGCCCGTCTCGGTGATGGCGCTGTCGCCGATGTCAGGGTTGGCGTCCTCGGCCTTGTAGCCGGGCAGCCACAGCCCCTCCACCAGCGGCGACGGCGCAGTGAACCAGCGCTCGCCGGTGGCGCTGACGCGAATGCCCCAGTCGGTGCCGTTGCGGGCCATGGTCGTGACCACTGTGCAGCCGGCGATGTTTTCGGCCGGCAGCAGCATGGCCTTCATGGCCGGCATGGACAGGTTGAGGTAGAAGTGGTCGTTGCCGTCGATGAAGCGCAGCACGGCGGCCGCCGTGGCCGCGTCGCTGGTCTCAACCAGGGCCGGACCGATGGCGCGGATGAACAGCGACGTGCCGGCCTTGTTGCGGTTGTGGCACTCGTCGCCCATGTGCAGCGCCTGCGCGGTCATGCTGCGCAGGTCGATGGGGCCGGTCTTCTCTAGTGCACGTCGCAAAGCGGGGTAAAGCACATCGTCCATCCACTTCAAGCGCTGGATCACCTCCGGCCCGTAGGCGCCATAGCGCAGCACCCGGCCCAGCCCCTCGTTTTGGGTGGCGTAAGCCAGATCTCCGAAGGCTTCATTTCTCACGATGAACACCGGCATGGAGGGGCTGATGATGCCGGCCATGGGCCCGACTGCGTGATAGTGGTGGCAGGGGGCAAACTCGATCGCGCCGCTGCTCGCCAGCTCGGCCGCGCTCTCGGGCGTCTCAGCCAGCCCTTCGTAGATCAAGGCGCCGATCACCGCGCCCCTCGTCGGCCCGCTCATGCGCTCCCAGGCGACGGGCGGGCCGCTGTGAGTGACGAGCCGGTCGTGGAAGCCGGGGATCACGTCGCGCGCGATGCCCATGCCGACCAGCAGCGGCCGGCCAGCCGTGATGCGCCGCACCGCCTCTGCGTTGGCCGCGTCCACATCCACGCCTTGCAGCACGTCCAATTCGACATAACCATCCACCGGCGGCTGCCAATCCACCGCCGTCACGGCCACACCTTGCGCCGCCATGCTCTGGGCGAAGGTCTCCAGGCCAAGGTTGATGGGCCTGAGCTCCTGGGCAAACAGCTCTGCGATCTTGTTCATGGGGGTGCTCCTGGAGGAGGGCTGCTGATTGGGTGATTGGTTGATTGGGTGCTCAATCACCCAGTCACCCAATCAACCGATCACCACTAGCTCTCAAAATCGACCGCCACCGCCGCCTCCATCACCTCGCGCATGTGGGCCAGCACGCCCTGGTGGATGGGATGAACCTGGTAGAGCTCCATGTCGGCCAGGCTGGCGAAGCGGGTGATTAGGGCGATGTCGTAGGCGCGGGGGGAGGGGACGACGTTGACGCCGACCTCGATGGCTTGCAGTGGCGCGATCTTGCCGTCCAGGCTGCGCAGCACCTCCGCGGTCTTGGCTACGGCCTCGGGGCTGCGGTCCTTGAGCTTGAAGAGCACCACGTGGGTCAGTGGTTTGGGGGTCTCGATACGCTGCGCTACTCGACCGGCCTCGTCGACAGACAGCGGCAGGCGCATGATCAGCTCGCCGTCGTCCTCCGCGCCAGTGTACTGAAAGCCGAGGCGGGCATAGAACGGGGCCGGGCTGCCCTCGCCCTGGCCGTGGCTGACCAGCAGCTCAGTTGCGCCGGGCCGCGTGCGCACGTAGTCGATGAGCAACTGGATGGCCCGCCAGGCAAAGCCGTTGCCCTGGTAGCGCGCATCGACCATCAGCCGCCAGAGGAAGTACTCCGGCTTGACTGGGTTGTCATAAAGCATCATGAAGCCGACCGGCGTCTCATCGGCGTAGATGGCGCGGTACCAGGCGCACTTTTCGAAGTGAGCCTGGGCCAGCGAGACGGGGTTGGGGGCGACGAAGCGCTCCTGCTCCGGCGCCACTTTCAAGCGCAGCACGGCGCGCAGGTTGTCTTCAGTGATCGGGCGCAGCGTGACGGTTGCGCTGCGCTCAACGGGTGGGTGGGTGGTCTCTGTGGTCATGGGATGGGAATGGTCTCCAGAATAGAGCGCATCCAGACCGCGTCCTCGTCGGATAGCTCCGGCGGCGGCGGGGGCGCGCTGTAGTCGATGGACAGATCGTAGGCAGCTTCGTCGTAGATGGTCGCCAGGGCTGCGCCTAGCTCCAGTGGTACATCGGGGTCTGGACTGCGCAGCGGAACGGGAACGGTTGGCAGCGCATCCTGCAAGCCAATCGGCCAGACCTCGATCTTGCCTGTTTGGGCGCGGGTCAGCGTGATCACGTAGGGCGTGTTGGGCAGGCCGGGATGCTCATAAGTGCGAGCAAAACGGCGGATCAGATCGATCTCCAGCAGGTGAACGCCGGCCTGGTGGAGGCGTTCCCGCTTGCGCCGGTAGTCGGAAAGACCTGGCTCGCGCTTGTTGGCCGGTGAGATGATCTCGATGGCGGTGATCAGATCATTGTGCGCCGCATCACGCACCTCGACGGCTACCAGCCGCAGTTGAAAAGAGCCGAAATAGGGCAGCACCAGCGGCGGCGGCGTGTAGGGCGCCGGTTCGACTGCCTCGACAGCCGGCCAATCCGCAACCTCCGGAGACTGCTCGCGCAGCCTCCAGGCCCCGCTCGACTTCATCACCTCGACATCGGGATACATGACGCCCAGTTCGCTGCCCTGCTGGCGGTCTTCATAGATAGTCACAGCCAGGCGGACGATATAGCGCGGCCGCAAACGCAGCACCAGTCGCCGGCGTATCTCCGCCGCCAACTGCTGGTGGACGTCCGGCCAGAGCGCTCCTTCCAGATAAGGATCCATTCCGGGAAATGGTGATGGCATGGCTATATCCTAGACGGTCTTACGTAGGTAAATCAATACCGATTTCTATATATTACATATTGACGCCAAGTATAGAATGCATTATACTGCACGCAACCAACAGCGCCCAATAGGAGGTTACGAGATGCCAGTCTATGCTACCGATCCGTCTATGCGCAAGGTGATGTTCACAGCGCCGTCTGAGTTGCTCAGCCGGCTCGATGCCACCGTGGACCAACTTGGCGCCAACCGCAGCCAGTTGATCCGTGAGGCCATCGAACTGTATCTGGACGCCATCCGTCGCCAGGAGCTGCGTTCACAGCTCGAAGAAGGCTACCGGGCGCACGCAGCCCGCGATCTTCAGATCTCCGAAGCGTTTCGCTACGCGGACTACGAGGCCACGGTCCAGCATGTGCCTCCGTATGAACTCACGGAGGCCGGCGAATGGTGACCCAGTGCAAGCGCGGCGAGGTGTATTTCGCCGACCTCAATCCGGTTCGCGGGCGGGAGCAGGGGGGCCGCCGTCCGGTGTTGATCGTTCAGAACGATGTCGGCAACCGCCACAGCCCGGTGACCATCGTTGCTGCCATCACATCGTCGGTGGCTGAACGCCCATACCCGACCGAAGTCCGCCTCCTGGCTGGCGAGGGTGGCCTGCCCAAGGATTCGGCCGTGCTGCTCAACCAAATCAAAACCATCGACAAAGAGCGCCTCGAACAACGGTTAGGCCAACTAAATGCCAGCGCGATGCGCCAGGTCGACGATGCCATCAAGATCAGCCTGGGCCTGGTGTCGCTCTAGTCAGGAATGACCGGCCAGAATCAACGCCGCGACGCGCGTCGCCTGCGCGTTGCTGGCCGTCACCAGCGCGCCGGCCGAGCGCAGCTTGGCCTCCTGCTCGCTCAGCCGCTGCGGGTCGTCCTCCGTGCCGCAGACGAAGGCCACGACGGGCAGGTAGCGGCCGGCCGCCTCAGCCCGGGCCTTGGCCGCGCTGATGGCCTGCGCAGCTTCGCCGGCCGGGTCAGGATGCGCGCCGTAGCCCAACACCACGTCCAGCAGCAGCACAGCCGCCTCGGGGTCGTCGGCTGTCTGCACGATCATGCGATTGCGCAGCGTAGGGTCCAGCATGGGGTGCAGCCGGCCCACGGTGTACTCGTCCCCGCCCAGGTCCAGCAGCACGTGCTGGCCATGCACCACGGCCTCGGCCGGCGGCTCATGCACAGCGCCCGGCTTGTCGATGGGCGCGTTGGAGTAGACCGGATCGGGCAGCCCCTCGGCGATCAGTTGCGCCTCGTAACAGAAGGTGCCGCCGCTGTACAGGCCGTGGATGAAGCGCTGGCCGGGCTGGAGTCTCTGGCCTTCAGCCTGAGCTTGGGGCAGGTAGGCCAACGGCGCCTCATCGCAGGCCACGATGGGGCTGCACCACTCCTCGTCTCTCGCCAGCGCCACGGCCACGGCCGCGGCCTGCTCCAGCGTGCTGACCGGGATCAGCCCGGCTCGCTCGACGACGCCTGGATCGGCGCCCAGGAAACAGACCACCACCGGTTTGGCGCCTTTGGCCGCGGCCAGCACAGCCGCCGTCACCCGCTCCGAGGGCGGCTTGGAGACCAGCACGATGACTTGCGTCTGGGGGTCAGCTTGCAGCGCAGCGATGCCGGCCAGCATGGTGCGGCCGCCCACGGCCTCGCTCAGGTCGCGGCCGCCGGCGCCGATGGCCTGGCTGACCC
>JBAQCH010000095.1:0-25510 GCA_049294015.1 Anaerolineae bacterium | reverse complement strand
GACCAGTGGCAGGCCATCGCGCGGCGCTGGGCGCAGGTCAGCCTGTGGCGCTACGGCTACGACTTCGGCGTGACGCCGGCGCAGAGGGAGCAGTTGGCCAGCCTGGAGGCGGCGCTGGATGCGCGCTTCGCCGCCTGGCTGCAAGCGAACTACGCGCTGCTGGCCGGCATGGCGCTGCCCCGGCCGCACCACCTGTGCCACACCCTCGGCTACATCGAGTACGTCAACCAGCACACCCAGCGGGTGGCGTTAATTGTGCTGGATGGGCTGTCGCTGGCCGATTGGACGCTGATCCGGCCGGCCTGGCAGATGCGCCACCATGAGTGGGAGATCAGCGAACATCTGGTGCTGGCCCAGGTTCCCAGCGTCACCAGCGTCTCGCGCCAGGCCCTGGTGAGCGGCCTGCGCCCGGCTCGTTTGGCCGACACCTTGGTCACCACGCAGCACGAGGGGAAGCGTTGGCGGGAGTACTGGCAGGCGCGCACCGACGTGGCGCCTGATCGTTTCCTGTACGGCGCGCTGGACGATCACGCTGATACGCCGTTGCTGGCGGACATCCTCAGCCAGCGCACCATGGCAGCCTGTCTGGTCAGCACCGCGATCGACAACATGCTGCACGGCGCCACGCAGGGCGCGGCTGACGTGCAGGCGTCGCTGCGCCTGTGGCTGGCCGATGGCTCGCGGCGCCTGGAGGCGCTGATCGACCGCCTGCTGGGGGAAGGCATGATGGTCGGTCTGGCCAGCGACCACGGCCATGTGGAGGCAACCGGCATGGGCCAGCCGCAGGAAGGGGTGCTGGTCGAGAGCCGCAGCCAGCGCGCCCGGCTGTACACCAACGCCGATTTTGCGCGTACAGTGCAAAGGCAGTATCCTGAGACCATCCTGTGGAGCGACAACGCCCTGCTGCCGGCGGGCTGGCACGCGCTGATGCCGGCCGGCCGCCAGGCCTTCGCTCCCCAGGGGACGCGCGTCGTTAGCCACGGCGGATTGACCATCGACGAGATGGTCGTGCCGCTAATCCATATCGAGCGTTGACCATACAGCATCAGCGAGCACTAAGATGCCTGCAACGAACCCACACGGCCCCATGAATAAGAACATCGGCTTTCGTCGCAATATCTACCTGAACTGGATGGACGCCACTGCCGCCTTCTGCTTGGAGACTACCGACCTGGCCGAGCTACGCGAACGCCTTGATCCCGTGGTGGCACAGCAGGTGGCCAGCCAAGAAAACCGCCGCATGGCCATCGACATCTTGATCAACATCTGGGCCAAAAGCGCTGAAAAGTATCCAGCGCTGCGAGCGAAGGCAGTGTCGCTCTTTGACCGAACAGCAAACGTTGACGACCGGATCTGGCTGCACTACGGCATGACGCTACTTGTCTATGACTTCTTCCGGCTGGGCGTAACGATTATCGGCCAGCTCAGTCGCTACCAGGAGACGGTCACGCCCAAGAACGTCAAGCAGCGGATGATTGCTGAGTTGGGTCAACTCGGCGCGTTGGAAAAAGCCACCGACCGCATCCTTTTTTCCCTACGCAACTGGGGAGTCCTTGAAGAAACTGCTCAACGCCACGCGTATCGCCCCCGACGTGGGAACCTCGCTGCCTCGTCTACCGCGTTGGAGGAATGGATGCTAGCAGTCGTTCTCACGGCCCACCCTGATGATGAACTGCCCTTTGCAGATTTGCTGCGCCTGCCGGAGCTGTTCCCTTTTCAGTTAACCGTTGGCATGGATCAACTCCGCCAGTCGGGGTATTTCGATTTGTATCGACAAGGATCGGGTTGGGATACGGTGGCGCTTCGTTCAGCATCAGAAGACTTCGCATCCTGAAGTCGGGTTGCTTTGGAAATAGAGGTCAAACAGCCCCAGACGCCCTCGTCTGGCCCGGTTGCCTGCGTCTGTCTGTGTCGTATCATCGTATGTGCATAGTGAGGTGAATACGTGGGAAAAGGCTTGAGTGACCTGCACTTATTCTTTGATTTGACAAGAACACCAGCACCCACCATCAAACCAAACATCGCGGCGTCGCGCACATCCTCAATGATCGCAGATAGCCGTTCAACCTCTGGATCGAGTGTGTCTCGTGGCAACGCTTTGCCACCCTCACGCCATGTCTTCGCCAGTTGACTGGATTGGGCCGAGACTTGTCAGGTTCCTCGGACGCCAGATACTCGAAGAAGGTCCGCAGCGTTGCCGGGCGCCGATTAATTGTCGCCGGCGCCAATTTCTGCGCATGCTGCTGGTCAACGAACCCATCAATGTCCTTGGCGGTCACTGAGGTCACTGACTTCTCACCCAGATACGCCAAGAAGATGGTCAAGTCGCTGAGATAGTGCTTGGGTGTGCTGCGATCACCATAGCGCCGATAGAGGTAACCTCTGAACAGTTCTTGGGCCGTGTCCGTTTCCATAGTCGTCTCCTTACATTGGTAATTATACTACCGTTGGAGTCGACTCGGTGTAAGTCATCAAAAACAGGCCACCGCCCGTTTTCGACGCGCGGCATGCCGGCCGCGTCGTAGAGCCAGTAGCGCTCCGGCTCGCCGTAGGGGGAGTTCAAAATCGGATTATCGACGGTGAGGGTCATTGATTAACCCCTATGCCTTCCAGTTCAGAGACCAGTAACAAACGACCGAAGTCACTGCGTCACTCTTTCTTGATCAGGACTGGGGTTAGGTGCTCAGGAATACCATGTAAGCCGATCTGGGCACACCCAAGTTTGTACGCAATTTCGATAGTGCGTCCTGCGCCTAACGCCTGGTAGAAGCCAATAACGAAAGCGATGGCGGCCTTATCACCGATCTCCTGGTTCATTCCAATCACGTATCTGATGTGTCGAGCGATTGCCTGAGCTTGAGGTTCCGAATAGCAGGCGTTCAGCAATACACAATCCACATGATCAGCAAAGTGCTCAAACAGGTCGGCGAGTGCCTCAGGCTGAACAGGGTGCGCTTTTCCCAGATGGTTCTCGAAGTACAATTCACCCGTTGGAGTGCCATGACTCGAAAAGTGGACGATTTGTGGTTGCACGTCCAATAGCGCCTGACTGATATCCGCAGGCCGAACCGACAACTGTGGCAACTCTAGCCTGAAGCGGTCACGCAGTCTGGCGAGTTTGAGTTTCTCTTGGATTTCCCGGAATTCCTCACCAAGCCGCAGGCGGGATAGGTCACTTGGATCAGCGGCCAGAAAGAGAATCCCCTGGACTGCGATGGCCTTTACCGGAGGACGAACCTCGCTGGTCATTTCATCAATTAGCGCTTGTAACGTCGTCTGGCGTTCTCTATCGAAGACGAAAATGTGCAGAATCGAATCGGGATGAGCCGTCGATCTAAACCCGTCATATAAGGCTTTTCCAGAAACCTCTGTTCCCAAGCCTCCCGCGCCCGTGCCGAGCAATGGTGTTTGAATCAGACGGATTTCTGGGTGTATCTGCGTTAGGCTTCCCAATTTCGCTGCAATTCCCCTGATGATTGCAGCCGACGAGAAATCGTTCAGGACCGAGGCGGCATAGACGACGTATCTGGAGATTCTTTGGTCACCTGGGAAGTTGATCAAATCGCTGATGTCGCCAAATCGTGGCTGTGACGAGATCTCCATAGGTGACGGAATGCAAAACATCTTCAACCATCTACGCGTTGCAGAACTGACAGTGCCTTTTCCCGAACACGGAAGGATCGTTAGGTCGGCTGAGCCTTCGAAGATGTCACCCATAACCGCAAGAACATTGCCGAACCCAGTCTTGCTTTCTTGCTGAGCATTCTGTGGCATTGAGATTCCGCTGCCGGCAGCGCCTTGGACATTTCCACCTGTCATATTCTGGATGAAATTGCCGATGGCTACGCTACTTTCCCCGGAAGCAGGAGTTTCCCGCTCGAAATCGAGGTCTACCGCATCAAGAGCTAATTGTCGAACCACGCCATAATAGCCCCGGCCTTCCCTACGAAGCGTAACGAAGCCTTCGCTTTGCAGAGTGATCAGGTCTGTCTCTGATGCCGCAATCGACTCATTGCGATCCCGGAAAGTTATCGCTGGTTTTCGTCCGATGGTTGGAATCCAGGCAAATTCTTCATCAAAGCCATCCTTTGCTACGGCAGCAAGCTCTCGCACGATCTGGCGTTGGCGTTCGTTCAAGTTGTACTTAGGCATTTGGCACCTGGGGCGTCATGGGATGCGAGAAACCGATTAGCGTACGACCTGCTGAACAATCTGAAATGCGGTATTAAGCCATCCACCGAGCACCACGAGCGCTTCAGTAGCGTAGATGGCCGTTTGGATCGTTCCGCTTGTCTTGTCGCCGATGTCCAGCAATGAGAAGAGGCGTTCACCAAGGGAGCGTGATTTCTTCACGACTACATCCATGTCCGGATCTGTAGCCTTGACCGCACCATCTATGGCAGATATCTCGGTCAAGGCACCACGCAGTTCAGATCCCTTTAGCGACCGAGTGAGAACCTCCGCAAGCTGATCCGTAAGGCCATCAAAGCGCTGCATCAGCTCATTCACGTCTATCTGGAAGTTCTGCGTCATCGAGATTTGGCTGCCTGCTGCACCTTGCACGCTTCCGCCGGACATGGACTGTATGTAGTTGCCGATATTGAGACCACCACCGATTGACTCCGCAGATGGCTGTTCAAAGTCGGTCTCTACAGCATCGTAAGCACGTTGTCGCAATGTTCCGAAATATCCATAACCCTGCCTATCGGGGCTGAGGGTCACAAACTGCTCCCGATCCAGAGTGATCAAGTCGGCTTTTGAAGCCTTGATCGACTCGTTGCGCCCGGAAAACGTGATCGCTGGTTCAGACCCCAACTCCGGAAACCAGTTGAACTGATCTTGGAAGCCATCTCCATATACGTCCACAAGTTGCCGCACTATTTCGCGCTGACGATCATTCAGGTTGTACTTCGGCATGTTGTTACCTCATTGCTCCAGGTACGGACCGGCCATGTTGAACGTCGTGGCACAGCCGTTCGCATCTGTAGATGTTAGTCGCTTCCGTTTAAGGGCGTAACACGAACATAGTCGAATTTCGGTGTAAGGCGCCAGTCGTTTCTGTCATCAATGAAATCATTCTGAAGATCACTAGCGTTTCGCGCCCATAGTCCAAACCGTCCCCCGCTACTTCCGACATCAATGTAATCCAATTCTGGGACACTCTGTCCGTTCACATAGACCTTGTACTCGACTCCATCTACTTCGATTCTCAGACTGGCACCAGAGGAACCTGGAGCCGAGACAAATCGGGCCGGATCGGTATTCCAACTGTCGCCGTTGAGTACCCCCCAGCCCATGTAGTTCTCTCCAACAATGAGACCAGCCATCGGTCCAACACGATCAACACCCACTAGCACAGCTGCACGACTCGTCCACTTTCCAGGTAAGCAGAAATAGATACTTGGTGATGGAGTGCCCTTAGCGTTTGTTACACGCGGAGCACCGTTCATGATTTCACTGGAATATCCATCTCGACTGCTAGGAACAGTGAAACTGCATGTATCCAATCCACCATCTCCGGCTGGAAAATCGAACAACCCGCTGACATTGGTCTCAATCACGTACTTGTCCCAATTGTTAAACCCAGCCAATACATGACCTGCCTCTGGGGCCTCACGGTTGTAAGGCAGAGACAGTTTTCCAGAGCTGACTTGCCAGTTTCCACTTTGGATATCCCATACTGACGTGTCCAAGCTAGAGAAATCATCTTCCAGCGCAGTTTCTTCGGCGTTATGTTCTGGAGCCACCGTAGGAGTTGCGGTCACGACGACAACTCGTGTGACTTCCATCGGCACAACCCGCGTGACCTCGACATCGCGGATGATTTCTTGTTCGACGGTTTCGATGACGGGTGTCTGGGTCGGACCAGGGGTTGGCGTTGCAACCACAGTCACCTCCTCAACCACGGGTGTAGGAGTGTCAACATTCCTCAGGAGGATATCCGATGCCTGCTGCGGATTGGTCCAGGCCAGAAACGTAATGATGACACCCAATATCCCGAACACAATTGTGATCAGGGCACCAAAAGCCTTAGCGAAAGAAGCTAGTTTGCTTTCCATAATTACACTCCTTGTCCATCTAGATCTGGGGCATCATATAGGATGTTGATCGAACGCACCGGACATGATTCTTCGAGGTGTCTTGCACTCGTAGTTGTCGTGACCAATCACACTCCCACCACCCGCATCACCTCATTCCTCCTCTGATCGATCACCTTCACAGCGATGCGCCGGTGTTCGCCGGGCTGGAAGGGGAGGGAGACGCGGCCGGTGAGTTGGTCGAACAGGTCCTCGTTGAGCGTGCCTTGAGGTGGCCTGTACAACTTAACCGTCATGTCTGACATGTAATGTTCATGAGCGGTTAGACTACGGCCAGCAGCATTTCTTCGTGTCGGTGATACGATGACCAATTGCTCAGCCGCGAATAGTCAGAGACTGAGGATCACAACCGTCACATGGTGACATCTTACATCTCTTACATACACCTGGATACACATGCCAAACAGCGCTTTCAAAATCACCCATCCTATCGGCAAGCTTCATCGAGAGGGCCATGATCCATACGAAAACGTCTGCGATTCCTTCGCTGTAACCTCGATGATTACCTTCACGAAGCTGTTTCGCCATTTCTCCGATCTCCTCCATGAGATGAAAACCGATCGATGTCGTGACCACAATTCGGTTGACATTCCCGTATATGGTGCGTAGCTGTTTCTGCCAGTCACTTAGATTATCAGGACGTCGGTGTGCTGTGCGGAATCGCACTACTCGTGACTCGTCATAGCCTTCGTAACCTCCACCAATGCAGACACAGTGACTTGGTCTTAGACAATATGGGCACACGCCTGGGTATTTATCCCAGGTAGCTTGTGCGACGCTGATGCCCTCCCGGTCAGCGAAGGCGCACAGCCAAGCGAATACGTCAGGTAAATCTACCTTGAGACTACCGAAGTCTTCCGTTCTGAGATCCTTGGCAACTTCGCCCATCTCTTCGACCATGTGAATCCAAATGGTGGAAGCATCAAGCCGAGAGTTGTTGCGGCCATAGATCTGAGCAAACATCGACTGCCAATCGTCAAGCGTGGTGGGTTGTGGTCTTGACATTGCGGATTCCTTTCTCATAGGGATGAAGACAAACTACATGATTCAGTCTTCGAACGACACAAGGGCGACGTAATCGCTTAGGGCGATCAAAACGGAAAGCGTCGAGAGACTACAGTCAAGCAAGCATTGGGATGAGACTCCATATTCCCGCTGTCGGATTGCGGTCCGGCTCCACTCATAAGCAACCTTATCTGCCTGCTGAAGAAGGCTAACCAGTTGGGGATCGTTGCCGATTACGGTAACAGTTGGGAGGACTATGCTCCTCAGTCTGTCCAGTTCTGGAGAACACTCCTCGTACAAGAGAACGAGTTTCTCCTTCGATGGTGTCGGATCCAGGGACTTGATGGCGCTCACAAGATCCTTGAGGAAGTCGAGACCATTTGTGTCTTGAGAATCCCTTGCTTTCAGTATACTGTCCAGGAATGAATTATCCGGTAATAGGTCATTAAACGAAGTGCTAATTGACAGAACAGCCTGATGAGTCGCATTGACAGCAAATACTTGCACGTTCCGCCATTCACGTTCGCGATTTGACCTCAAAATACCATCCACAATAACGACCGCAACCCAAACTCCTAACGCAGTGCTTACGATTCCTGCAAGAAGGTTTGTTGCAAAACTGTCTGCGTCGATCAGAAATCCAGCGACAGCAGCCAGGATTGATACTACAATCAACCACCAAGTGTATCGTCGCACCGGTGAGCTTTGCCGCGAACGAAATACACTTGTCATTGATGAGCCTCACCTAGATCGCCTAATGACAATCCGCAACTACATGGCCTAGAGTGGCACGATGGACAGCGCATACATCCTGCCTCTGTTCCTTCGTATACGTACCACAGCCACGTTGGAAGCAAGATATCATTGAGATGATCAATAGTATTCGCCTCCGAGTCTTGATCCTGCCATGGTTTCTGCAAACTGTCGAGCTTCTGAGTCTGGTGCGATAAATAAGCCAGCTTTGCGAAGATCGCGAAGCTCCAGGCAATCGTGTCTGCGAATTCCTCAGCCAGTTGCATGGCTAGGCTTGCTGTGTCTTGTTCGCTAGTCGTGCCTTCCTTAAGACTGGTCAAGCACCAAGCTACTTCACCGACTTCCTCAAGGAAGTGGAAAGTGATCTTATCGATATCGACTTCATAGTGACTTTGCCCGTAGATCTCTTTGAGAACATGAGCGATCTCAGGTAGGCTCTTCGGCAAAGTGCCTGCTTGCTCAGCAGAACTGCGAATTCCTTGGCGCATACTTCTCAGTCGCTCTCTCTTGTCACGTTTGCTTTCCTGGGCAATCTGCAGGCGATTTACGACACAATGACAATTGAGCGAGTAACCACAATAGGGACAGATCCCAGGGTACTTCTCCATGAGGAGATCCCAAGTCGAGGATATCATGCGACCATCACTTGTTATCAGTGCGGGAGCCTCGGGTGTCTGTTCAAACGATAACTTGTTGATCGTCGTCAGAGTCCATGCGAACGTATGTACTAGGTATTCCACTGCCTCCCGATATTCGCCTTTGCGAATGGCCTCACCGACCTTGCTTGCATCAGAAACAGCTCGCAGCCACATGTGCTCTCTTTCCCGACGAGCGTTCTTCCGAAGGTAGATCGAGCTGATCTCCTGTTCCCAGTCGTTTAGATGAGCCGACAAGTAATTGTGCTGAGAAATGATTCGAGATTGCATTAAGCCTCCGTGCTAATGGTGCAGATAGATTCCGATGGTCCGGTGGGTTTTGGAACGTCATGGACCATTAGTTACATACCGACATTAAGAGAATATCTATGCCAAACCGTCAAGCAGAATGTTATTCGCTCCGGTGCATCCTACTCGCCGCCGTTTAAGGGCGCAATACGAACATAGTCAAATCTCGGTGTGAGACGCCAGTCGTTTTCATCCTCAATAAAATCATTGTACCGGTCAGTAGCGTTGCGAGCCCAGAGCCCGAACCGTCCTCCGCTACTTCCGACATCAACGTAATCCAATTCTGGGACACGCTGTCCGTTCACATAGACCTTGTACTCGACTCCATTTACTTCAATTCTCAGATTGGCACCAGAAGACCCTGGTGCTGAAACAAATCGGGCCGGATCGGTGTTCCAACTATCTCCATTGAGTACTCCCCAGCCCATATAGTTCTCTCCAATGATAAGACCAGCCATCGGCCCAACATTATCAACACCAACCAGTACGGCCGCTCGACTGGTCCACTTCCCAGGTGTACAACCGGAAACGTTCGAGGTCCACGGGGTACCATCTCTACTACGGATTTTTGGAACACCGTTCATGATATCACTTGAATACCCGTCTCGACTAGCGGGAACGTCAAAGAAGCATTGAACGTTAATCAATAGCTGGGAATCTCCGATTGGGTAATCGAATAACCCACTGACATTCGCCTCTATGACATAATTGTCCCAGTCGTTGAACCCGGCCAACACATGGCCTGCCTCTGGGGCGCTGCGATTGTAAGGTAATGACAGCTTGCCGGAGTCAGCCTGCCAATTACCGCTTTGGATATCCCAGCGCGACGTATTCAAGACGGAGAAATCATCTTCCAAAGCGATGGCCGCTGGGTTAACCTCAGGGGTGTAAGTAGGTGTCGCAGTAACGATTACCTGACGCGTGACTTCCACCGGCACAACCTGCGTAACCTCGACGACACGGGTAACCACCTGTTCCACGCTTTCGATGACAGGTGTCTGCGTTGGACCTGGGGTTGGCGTTGCAACGATGGTCACTTCAACAATCACGGGTGGAGGCGTGTCAACGAATTGAAGAAGTACTTTGGTGGTGCCCTGCGGGTTGACCCACGTCAAGAATGCAATGACCACGGCCAATACTGTGAACAAGAATCCAAGTAGGGCTAAGAACGCCAGCAAGCAGCCAATTGGTTTGTTTTCCATAGTGTCGCTCCTTCTTCATCTGGAAGACTTACTGCAAATAGATGACTTCGCTGGACGGCCAGAAATCTGGTATTATTAGTGGCACGCTTGTGTCTCATGTTCGTAAGCACCGTCTTCGCGTCTGCGCAGCGCCGCGTCCGGCTCGTCGAAGACAGTGAAGAGCTGGTCGCTGGCCGTGGTCTTGAGCAGCGACTCGCCCCTCGCGTCGGTCAGCAGTACGTCGGGGCGGATTTGCGAGAAGATCACGGTGAGCCAGGATTAGCCGCTCCCGACGCGCGGCATGCCGACCGCGTCGTAGAGCCAGTAGCGCTCCGGCTCGCGGTAGAGGAGTTGAGGATGGGGTTGTCGACGGTGAGAGTCATGAAAGGTTTGATTGTACAAGTACAACGACTTGCCACATCTCGTTGTCGGGTTATTGTCTCTGTAATGTCAAGGTATATTTTCCAAGATCGTTCTCCGAAGCATCAGTAGCGCGAATTGTGTACGTCCCGGCACGGTCGACAGTACAACGTGCTTCAGCTGCGGTTGTGGACGAAGAACTACAGTATGCCCAGTCTCCACGTTCGTTGTATAGCCCGAAACTTGGCTCCATTCTGCCCTCAGTTCTTCGCATGGCAATTACGATCTTGTCGTTAACGTCTGCAAAGAACGTATAGAAGTCCTCCTCTGCAACGGACTGTATGCTTCCCTCGACAGTCTGCCCAAAATTGATTGGTACAGACCCAGCTGGATTGTTAAGCTTCTGCAATCGTATGATATAGGATCCTTCGTCTCGATCTGACTGGTCGTTCACTTGAATTGAATATTGACCTGCGGTATCCATCGTACATTCAGCCTGAGCAATCTTGGTTGACCTCGTACTACAGTAAGCCCAATTGCCTCTCTCATTGTATAGCCCAAACTCAGGTTCAAGAATGCTGTTTGAACGAGCAACTGTGACAACGATCTTGTCGCCAGCATCTGCAAAGAAGGTATAGAAATCATACTCCATAGGCATATCAATTGTAGCGGTGATTGTCTGCCCGAAATCAATCGTAGTTGCACCGACTGGGTTGTTGAGCCTCTGGAGTGAGAGCGTGTAGTCACCCCGATCACGATCAGAGTGATCAAAAGCCTGAATCGAATATGTTCCAGCTCGATCTATCCCACACTCAGCGGACGCAATTTTGGTCGAGTTGGCACTGCAATATGCCCAGTCGCCATTTGCATTGTACAGGGCAAATTCAGGCTCTATAATATCGCCCGCACGGACCATGACGATTCTGATTTTGTCTCCAACATCAGCATCAAACGTGTAAGTATTGAACTCTCCTGGGCTACTTATTGAGCAGCGAATAACTTGCCCGTATTGAATTGTCTCCGGGCATATGGGTAGCTCACCAGCAACTGCTTGCACTATTGGTGTTGAGACCGGGGTGACCTGAGCTTCTGCTGCACTGATTGGCGTTATTGTTGGCGTGGCAGTGTCCCTGGCAGAGGTTGGGGTATTCGTAGCCCTTGAAGTGGGAGTAAAGATGCTTGTAGGAGAAGGCGTTGAGGTACTGGTCGCAGTTGCGGTAGGGGTATTGCTGGGTTCGGGCGTTGTCGGACAGCCAGAATTCTCGCTATTGACCAATTCAACTGAGAAATCGCTCCGAAACCTGAACGGAACTGTGAACTGTTGGTTTCCGATCGATATCTTCACTTCACCAACCTCCCACATCTCTTGCTGACGTATTGAGTGTTTCATGGATGTGTTTGGGGCAGCTTTGACGGTTATGGCACGCGATAGTTCCTCTGATGTGCCATAGGTGTAGCCGAGTCTAGACGCCACTGCTGCCCCCACGCTTGCCTCGACAGCAACCAAGTCGACCCCCACCTCAGAACTTACCTCCAATCCGGTCCCAAGTTCTACAGTGCGAACTATCGTTCGGGATCTACGAACCTCATTTTCCACTCCATCAGTACCACCACAATTCGGTTGGCCCACAACCTCCTCTTTAACCGTGATCGGTTCAACTCGGATGTCGTCAACAACGTCAATCTTGATCTCTGGCAGAACGGAGACTGTCGTTGGTTCGGTCACCCTAGAAGGTTCGGACCCTGAACCACATCCTGTTAGTGCAAACAAACAAATTGTTGCTATCGCAACTACCGAATTGACTGCATGCGCTGTCATGATGAATGCCTCCTTGAGCTACTGGTTGGAAAAAAGCTGGAATCTTCTATCGCCGGCACCAGCCAGAATCGCCAAGTCCAAATGAATACGAGCTTTCTATCACACCGCGACCACCCGCATCACCTCATTCCCCCTCTGATCGATCACCTTCACAGCGATGCGCCGGTGTTCGCCGGGCTGGAAGGGGAGGGAGACGCGGCCGGTGAGTTGATCGAACAGATCGTCGTTGAGCGTGCCTTTCAGGGCGCGGGCCAACTTCTGCCACGTGGATTTGTTTGGGAAGAAGGCCTGGCAGATGTGGAAGGTGCGCCGGTCGTAGTCGCTGTCCAGAAACCAGGCCGCCACCTGGCTGGCCCGGGCCGAGTGCACCTCGCCGGTCAGCGGGTCGTAAGCGTCCACACCCAGCAGCTCGCGCTGCAAGAGGGAGTTCATCGCCAGCAGGCTGTCGCCCAGGAGGAGCCGGTTGGCCCAATCCACGTCGTGGCGGTAGAACTCCACGGCCTCCCGCAGCGGCTGGCGCGAGTCGGCGAAGAGGTCCAGTTGCAATGGCTGCGGGCGCTGCACGGCGTAGACAATGGCTTGGGTGCTGACCCGCTCGTGGATGTGCAGGGAGACGGCGTCCATCTCTAGGCAGGCGGCGTCCTCGACTTCGATGTGGACGAGGCCCGGCTTGCCGGCCCAGATCAATTGGGGCGAGAGGTGGGGGTCGTAGTTACAATGGCTGCGCGGCTGCTCGGCGGTCTTGGCTTCGTAGGACGCCATACCCACGGGCGAGTTGTTCTTGCGCCGCGCTTCATCGTGGTGGTAATCGCCGGTGCTGCGGCTGGCGGTGGTGCGACGGGGCCGGGTCACGGGCTTCCCTCCAGGTTGGAGATGATTGCGGATGGGCTGTCCACATCCGGCCAGTTGCCGATGACACACTGTTGGCAGCACCATTTTATTCGACACCTGGTCGTTTGCCAAACAGTTGTGGTGACTACCAAGGCGCCTGAGGTGCGGCCAGCGCGACCTGTCGGTGTGGCGTGTCCAGTAGTCGTTGGCTGAGGGCCAAACTCAGGTTCAGGCGCTGGCTACCGGTTGGGCCGTCGTCCACCGGCCGGTCCAAGCCGACGATCAGCACCAAGCTGCGCTGCGCTGCAAGGCGCGCGGCCCGGCCGGTTATGACATCAGAGTTGACTGCGTATGCGTTCATGAGAGCACGGTAGCAAAGATGCTGCCGTTGGGTTGGCGGCGAAAACAAAAAGCCCACAAGCGCGCGTGGCACGCAAAGTGGGCTACGAAGCTAGCGTCCGGCTAGCCGAGCAGATAGCAGCGTCTGCCAGATCCGAATGGATGAGGCGAACTCCTCTCCATTGCATCGGTGCATCTCTTTCTAAGGCGGCCTGCAGGCCATGGGGTGGCGGGTGGACCAGTTGCAGTCTCCGCGCCGCTGGATGGCTGACTGGGAACGCATTGTAGCCAACATGTAACATTTCGGCAAAAACGGCTGTCGTCATAGGGCTGGAGCCGGGTTCCGGTATCGTCTCACATCGTAGACCTTTGTCGATTCCGGCGCGACGGGCTCCAGTTGCATAGCCCCTGTCGAGCCTGCTATAATGCTCAGCGGGAGGAAACACACATGGACCGCAACCTCATCTCACAGCGCCAGATCGACGCGCTGAAACTTGAAGCCTTACGAGCATACTTTGACTTCCGGGAGGGCCGGCCCACCGCCGAGGGTGTGGCCGAGAAGCTGGGCATCCCGGTGCGCACCGTGCGCGAGTGGTTGGGCGACAACCGCAACGCCGAGTTCCTGGACGAGATCGTGCCGCTGTGGCCCAACATCGGCAGCGCGCGCCAGTTCGCCTCTGACCACGTGCAGGAGGCGCTGCAGACCATGGTCGAGCTGATGCGCTCCGGCAAGAGCGAGAAGGTGCGCATGGACGCGGCCGCCACCCTGCTGGCCCTGGCCGGCGTGCGTCCCGTGGACGGGGCGGTGGAGGAAAAGCCAGCGCAGGGCGAGGCGCAGCGGCCGGCGGTGCTGCTCAACCTGTTCCTAGGCGGGGGCAGTGAGCCGGTGCGCGTCGTGGAGGGCCAGGCGCGGCCAGTGGGCAAGCCGGTGCGGCTGGCCGGCGAGGCGATCCGAGCGATCACGGAACCGGGTTCCGGGACATAGCTGCCAATCGCGGAACCGGTTTCGACAAGCTCAACCCAAGGGTTCCGGACGCGACAACGCCCGCTAGGACAGTGGGGGGGAGGAAGACTGTCCAACGGGCGCCAGCAAACACAGCATAGCACAGGACACCCCTCGTGTAAAGAGGGTAATCGGATTTCGACTCTTAGCCGAACAGGCTCAACTGCTGGAACTGGCGCAGGTCCTCCACCTGCACCATCGCGCGCACGCGGGCATGGCCGTTGCTCTGCACCTTGACCTGCACGTCCATCCCTCGACAAGCTAGGGACAGGCTCTCCGGCGCGAACGAGACCAGCGGCGGCAGGTCGTCCAAGGACAGCTCGCTCTCGTAGTGCTCGTTGTGGATGGTCGCGTCCTGCAGCCGGCTGACGAAGTCTTCCTCGCCCAAGAGCGCGGCCAGCCCCTGACGCACGTCGCCCTGCAGGGTCTGCGCGGCAGCCAGCTTCTTGGCGATCCTGTGCATGGCAAAGGCCTGAGGTGTGCGGTCGTAAGCCAGGTAGTAGACATGGACATCCTCGGTCTGCCCGATACGCAACGAGCGATGGTTGGCCTGCTGCACCACGTAGATGTTGTACTCAGCGGTGAACCAGACCAGCGTGGGCGTCTCAAGGAGGTCGATGCCCACCATAACCAGTGGAGCGGAGGTGAAGACCACATCCGCTCCCTGCGCCAACGCGCGGCGGATGAACTCGACGCGCTGCTTCTCGTCGGCTCGCATCACTGCGCCCCGCATGCCATAGCGCTCCAACAGCTCGCACAGCCGGCCGGTGGAGTCGCGGCGGTTGATCTGGCCTACGAAGCAGAGCACCTTGCGGCCGGCTCGCTTCTCGCGCGCGACCAAGCGCAGCAGCGCCTCTTCCTTGATCCACATATCACCAGGGCAGGCGATGGGCGGAAGGTTGTGTCCATCCACCTCGTCGCCGACGCTGGCCACGTCCCACGCGCCCAGGTTGGCCCAGCTCCACTGCGCCATGAGGCGGTAGTCGCCGTCCATCATGCGGCTGACCGCATCGGATTTGGCTGCATCCAGATAGCGCTCCACCGCCTGCAACTCGGGCGGCCGCGGCACGAACAGGGTGTGCTCGGCGTAGGGCGGCAGGATCACGTCCAGGTCACGAATGCCGAAGAACACCGTCGAAGGCAGCAGCAGCGCGATCATGGCCGGATGGATGCCGGGTCGCTCCGACTTACGCTCGGTGAAGTTCTCGTACCCTGATGCGCTGGTAGAGCTTCGGTTTCGGTAGGTGCGAGTGATCTTCTCGAACAAGCCATACTGGTTGATGAAGCGCTGCACGTCGTTCCACCCCCAGGCCGCGCGAAACTCAGGTAGCGCGCGCCAGAGCAGGTAGTAGATGCTGCTGGCCATGCCGTTGTAAAGGGTGCCGGTCATCTGCAGGGCGCAGTGGGCGCTGGCCAGCAGGTCTTGAGCCGCGTACGATCGCGCGCTGTCCCCGCTCTTGAATCCGTGCGCTTCGTCAATGATCAGCAGATATCGGTCGCGGTAGCGATCGCGCATGAAGCGCGCCAGGGGATATCTGGCATATCCCGGTCCGCTGCCATTGCCGTTGCCGTTCTTGCGCCGGGTGGCTGTCCACATGGGCGTGCCGCAGTGCTGGCAGTGGGCCTTGATCTTGCCAGGGTCGTCCACGTCGTACAGGATGGGCTGGCCACACGCGGGACAGCGCGGCGGTCGCACACCGGTCAGGATCGCGCCTGGCTTGGGCCGCCTGCGCTGACGCGGCTTGATCGGTTCCACCGGCGCCCAGCCGCTGCTCATCTTGGCTGTGGTTTCTTTCAGCAGCACGAAGACCAGGCCGTCGCGCGCGAAGGCGGCTTGCACGTCAGAGATGGTCTGGGCATGGACAACGTAAGGCTGGTATCCCCTGAGCGCGGCGCGGATCTCCTCAGCCCACTTCTTCACCAGGTCTTCCTTGGGTGGCAGCAGCACCACGATCTTCTGGTTGTGGGGTTTGCGTTGCAATGCCTTGACTGTGCAGGCGGCCATGGCGCACAGGGTTTTGCCGACGCCCATCTCGCCCACCATCGTCACCACCTTGTGCCTGCGCCAGCCATCCAGGATGGCCCCCGCGCGGAATGCCTGAGGCGTGAACATGCCGTTTTGTCGTCCCCCGATGGTGCGCGGCGCACGGATGTGGCTCAGCGCCCCCCCATAGCGTCCCATGTCATCCGGCGTGAACACAGGCGGGTAGAGTCGCTTGGCCAACTCCACAAACTCTGCCGCGTGCGCCTCCAACAGCGCCTCGAAGCGCTCCTTGTGGTCCATGCTGTTGACCACCTCGATGGCTGCCGTCTCCATGTCGATGGTCGCCAGCTGCGCGGCCAGCACCTCGGCCTCGATCTCCTCCGTGACCTGCGTGCCGGCCTCGGTCTCCGAGTGCCTGGTGGTCTTGAGCACCCGCTTGATGGTGGTGCCTTTGATGATCTTCTGCCCTACCACCGCACCGTTGAACATGCCGGCGGCCGCCACCATGGCTGCGTGCTCCGAACGCATGGGGGCCAGCGGCCGCAGCGCGCTTGAGCCGCCCGCGGGGTCGCCCAGCAGGTCCAGCACGACCGCCGGCTGTTCCACCTCGAAGACGCTGGGACGCGGCTCGGCCCGGAGGACGCGCGTCAGGGTGGGCGTGGTGTCGTAGGCGCGTATGATGTGGGTGTGGGTGCGCGCACATTGGCCGATGACGCCGGCCACTGCCAGATCGATGTTGCGGTAGGCATAGTTGTTCGAGCTGACCGGCCGGCTGGCGAGAATGGCCACCTGCTTGAAGGGTTCGTACTCCGGGTCGGGGAAGCGTAGTACCAGACTGGAGCCAAAGCCGGCCTGGTACAGCGCGTGCGCCATGTCCTTGGCATAGCGACCTGTCCCCACGAACATGTCGGGCACGATCAAGACCAGCATACCACTCTCGCCCACGAAGGGCGCACACATGCGCACCCATAGCAGCTCCGCGCGGCCTCCGGATACCTGGTCATAAGGCGGGTTGAGCCAGACGATGCCGAACTGGCCCACGGCCGACACGCTCTCGATGGCTGCGTGCAGTACGTTCTGCTCCCCCAGGAGCGCCTTGGCCGCCCTCGCGCGCTCGGCGTCGATCTCCACGGCCCGCACGTAGATGCGGCGCTGGCACTGTGCGGCCATGTCGGCGTAGTGAGCCGCCATGGTGGATGTAGGCAGGCTGGCGAGGGCTTGAGCGAAGGTGTGGACGGCGCTGCCCTCACCCGCGCAGGGGTCGAGGATGTAGGTCGGGGCGACCGCCCAAGGGTGGAGGCGGATGTGGCGCAAGACCAGGGTCTCCACCACGCTGGTGGGGCAAGGAAAATACCCAGCCTTCTCGATCGAGGCCAGTCGTGCCATGGGATGTTCGTTGGATGCGGTTGCAATCAAAAAGCCCCGGCCGCCTTGCGAGGGCGGTCCGGGGCTTGGCAAGGTTGTCGGCGCAAGAAAGCGCTTGAGCATTCTTACGGATCGAGTATCTGGCCGGCCGCGGCGTAGTCGCGGCTCATCGCTTTGCGGGCGGCGTCGATGATGCGCCGCGCTTGTGGGGTGAACTCCCAAACTGCTGTGCCGTTGGGCAGGCGTTGGCACTCGCGCGAGCGCGTGGACAGAAAGTCCCGCATCTGTTGGCGGGCCTCTCTCTTGTCGTCAGCTTGCACTGAATAGGCATCCCCATGGCCAGGAACATGGACGTAGAACGTCTTCACGAGCTTCGCTCCTTCGGAACCGTGTTCCGGCCTAGCACATGGGATCGTTGCCTGCGTCCCACAGCGACCAAGTAGCGCCGACGGTTGCGCCTTTGGCGTCGAAGTCGGCCTGGATGGCGGGTGGGATCTGGTAGATCATCAGGTCGTCGCCGTCAAGGTGAAAGCGCACGCCCAACTGCTCCAGCGACGCGGCCGCGCGGCGAAACCGGCGCAGGAAATCCCTGGCAGGCTGGCCTTTGCCGTGCAACCAGACCTGGCTCTCCAGCGTGCGCTTGCCCTGGACGATGGTCCGGCTGGTGACCGGTGTGAGCGTGAAGTCGCTGTCCATCAGTGCGCCTCCACGGTCACCTTCCTGGCTTTCACCAAGTCCTGGATCATCCGTTCCCAGGTGTTCTGGTTGAGGTCCAACTGCCACACCACGGCTGGGCCAAAGGAAACGACGGCCGGCCGCACCAGGCTCAGCTCCCGAGCCTTGACCCAGATCACCGGCGCCCAGTGGGGCAGCACCGGGATGGGGATGTGCTGCTGCAAGGCCAGCATGAACCAGGGGCTGGGCGCGTCGTCATCGCCGCCCAGCAGGTATTCGTAGCGGAAGCGCGTCAGGCCATCGTGCAGCAGGATCACGCGGCCCGACTGCTCCACCTTGTGGTACTTGGTGGTGGGCACGACGCAGATCACGTCCTTCGACGCGCCAACGTGGAAGTGGGCTGAGGTGGCGGTGAGGCTGCGCTCGCTGCGGGCCTTGACGATGTGGCTCCAGACGGCGCGGTTCTCGCTGTCTGCGCCCACCAGTTCCAAGAGCAGCAAGCCGTCGGCGTTGTCGGCCACGTAGGCAGCGCAGGGCACGGTAAAGCGCAGGCGCTCGGCCTTGTCGTGCAGCTTGACGTACATGGTAGTCAGGCCAGCTCGCGCGCATCCCACGCGCCCAGCACCTTGCTCTCGCCATAGCGGGCAACTGCCCTGGCTTCTCCGAGGGCCATTGCCTCAGCAGGCGTTTGGGCTTCAACCGTCACCGAGACGACGAACACATCATCGTCGCCGTCGTTTTCGTCCACGTCGACCAGGACTTTGTACTTGGGCATGATGTTTCCTCTTCCCGGAACCGGTTCCGGCGCTACTTGGGTTCGGGATAGACGATAGTGTAGGACTGGCCGGGCTTGGGCGTTTGGCCGATCTGCGAGCCGCCCTTGGCGTGGCCCAGATGGGTCACCTTGACAGGGCTGCCGGTGTGGTTGGCGATGTGCTGAGCGATGTCGATGGCCTCATACTGATTGAGTGGCTGTTGAACAGACATGGTTGCCTCCTTGGTTAAGGTCTCTGCATCCGCCCATGCGCGCCAGCGCTACAGATAGGGCAGAGCCGGCGCGACTTCTTGTACCTGTGAAGCCGGCGTTCCCACATTCGGTCGCCCGGCCAGGTGCGGGCCAACTGCCAGGTGATACCGGCGCGTGCAACCGCGGCGAGCATCTTCGAGCCGTTGCCCTGCTCGTGTTCGTGCAGGCGGCGCTCCAGGTCGTCGGTGGAACCGAGATAGTGGCGCGCGTGGGCCAGAGGACGGTCGAGGTGGATCAGATAGACGGTTCTGGACATGCTATCAGCTTCCCTTGCGCGCGGAACCGGTTCCGCGCGATCTACTACGCCGATGCCGATGATTGTCCCAGGCGCAGCGCCTCTGCCTCGTCCAGGATGTGCTTAACGGCCGCGGCCATGCGGCCCGTCACGTGCATGATTTCCCGCAGCAGCCCCTCGCCATCCTTGGCCTTGGCGTAGCTCTTGATGTAGTGGTACGCGCCGCCCCAGTCGGCCTCGGCGCGCTGGCCCAGCACGGTCAGCAACACCGCGCCGCCCAGTTCGGCCACGATCTCCTGCTCCCGGTCCTGGCCGCGCTTGGTGAGCGCGCCCAGCCGGTGCTCGGCCTGGTGCACCAGCTCGTGCGCCCAGGTGGACAGGTTGGCGACACCCAGACCGATCTGCTGTCCGGGCCGGGCATAGCCCAGGGCGCGCCCCTCGCTGCCGTGGTAGGTGGCAACCGTGAGACCCCACGCCTGGGCCACGTCCAAGAGCGGCAAGGTTTCCACGAAGGCGCGGCCGGTAGCGACAGATGCGTCATAGCCCTGGCCCTGGAAGCCGGGGATGGGCACCGTGTCCTCCAGGCCGTGGACAGGGAACCAGCCGAAGCCGCGCAAGCCCGCCTGGACTGTGCGCTCCTCGCCGGTCTCCTCGTCCGTCACGCGCGCCAGCTTCAGGTTGGGGCGCATCAGGTAGATGGCAGTCGAGCCGCGCTTCACCTGCCGGCCCAGCGCCTGCCACTGCTTGTAGGTGGCCGCGTCCTCGAAGCCAAAGAGGTGCACCAGCATCTGGTTCGTGAAGCTCCAGCGCTCGCAGTGCAGGCCGCTGTGCAGAAAGGTCTGCGCCAGGGGTTCAGCCAGGCGGCCGGTGCGGAAGGCTTCCAGGATCTCGTTGGTGGCTTGGGTGACAGCTTGGTTGGTCATGGCGCCTCCACGACGTCCTCCGGCTCCACCGAGTCCACGATCTCGCAGCCGGCGAAGAAGGTGTCGGCCTCCTCCTCGGTCGCCGCGTAGTAGGCCAGATCCGGCGGGTTGTCCAGGTGGCTGGGGTCGAAGATGACGTAGGCCGTAGCCTGCGTCTCCAGAGCCAGCTTCTTGGCCTTGTGGATGGCGTTGGCGAGGGTGGTCATAGGTTTGCTCCTGGCAAAAAGAAACCGTCCCGGTTGTGCCGGGACGGTCCGCATCGTCATCACGTTCTATTCCACAGTTACGTTGGAACTCACAAGCTACTTGAAGCCCAGGCCTCTTTCCCGCATCGAGACGAATCTTTGTCTCCCGATGATAAGGTGGTCAACTACATCCACGTTGAGCAGACTGCCGGCCTCGACGATTTGCCTCGTCACCTGGACGTCCTCGGGCGACGGATCCGGCGCACCCGACGGGTGGTTATGGACAACCACGATTGCGGCGCTGTTGGCGCGGATAGCCTCGCGGAAGACTTCTCCGACCCGCACTGCGGCCGAGTTGAGCGAGCCAATGTAGACGGTGGGGATCGCGATCACCCGGTTGCGCGTGTCCAGCAGCACAGTGCGCAGGTGCTCCTGGCTGAGCAGCGACATCTCGGCCATCAGCAGGTTGGCTGCGTCGGCCGGCTGACGAATCTGCGGCCGCTCGTGGGGCGCGGCCACCAAGAGCCGCCGGCCCAGCTCCAGCGCGGCCTTGACCTGCGCGGCGCGCGCCGGGCCGATGCCGGGGTGCTGTTGCAGCTCGTAGACGGTGGCTTGCGCCAGGCCGGGCAGTCCCTCGAAGGCGCTGAGCAGGTGCTGCGCGTCGGCGTGGCCGTGGCCATTCAAGCCAAAGACGCAGGCCAGCAACTCGTCCGTGGCCAGCGCGCCCGCGCCGTAGTGCAGCAGGCGGGTGACCGGCTTCTCGCCGTCCGGCAGCTCGCCCAGGTATTGAATGGCCGCCTCCCGAATGGACAGGTCTTTGACGCGCGGCCGGTCGGCCTTGGGCAGGGCCACGGCCGGCTGGGCCTGGTCGTCGGGGAGATAGATGGTGAGCTGAAATGCTTGCGTCTGCATGGGCGCCTCCTGTGTGCTGTGTCAAGAAGCCCCGACCTGGGTGGCCGAGGCTGCACAGAAGGCTGCGGCGTAAGCCGCTACGGTTGGGACGCCAATTCGCGTGTGAACATCCGCGCAAGGTTACGTCGCAACGTGTTTGCAGAGTACTCTCGCACTATGCTATACTCTAGGTCGAATAACAGGCAGGCTTCTATGGACGACTTCGATCAAACTCCGGAGGAGTGAAGTGGACTGGCGGACCCCGCATCTAACGTGCCTCCAGTATTCCCTAATGGAAATCAGCGATTGATGGGACACGTTTGACTCAGAATTGAAGTCATAGAACCAAACAACGTCAAGCAGTGAGGCGAATAGGTCAGGTATCAGGCGAATTGTGTCGGTTATCGGCCAATTCCAACACCTCTCTTCTACGCAAACAGGCCATTGGCAAGGAAACTAGTCAGATGATAGATACCCAGAATACCCCAACTCATGTTGCCCTAGTTGCTCGGAGGCTGAACTCAGTTGGACTTAGCGCTTCAGCAGACACCTTTCTCTATGCTTCATATCTTGCGGAGATCGCAGTCAAGTCAGTTGCTGTTGCGTTGCATGCTGGGTTACGTGAAGGCTCGCCTGAGGAAGCCTACCGCTTAGGATATGGCTTGGTACGAGCAGATGGATTTGGTAATTGGGATACGGCCATCAGGCAATGCATCAACAATCCATCCGCAGCCACTCTACCTGCAAGTTATCAGCCTTTGGTGCAATGGTTGACCAAGAAGAGAACCAAACCAGAGGATGACTGGTTTAGGCAATCTCGGGAAGCCATCCTGGGAATTTTCCGTGAACTCAGCAACGATGATGATAGTGTCGAGAAGATATCATCCGCTAGAGACATGGTTACGGCTTTGGTCAGGATCCGTAACAAGACGAAAGCACATGGTGCCGTGGGGCAAGATTTCTTTGCGCTCAACAATGAACACTATGTATTCGCAGTACAGTCGTTTCTTTCTTGCTGCCCCTTGTTCTCATGGCAGTGGTTGCATTGCGAGATCACAGATCGCGGTGTCAAAGTCAAACAGCTGAGCGGTGGCGATCCAACACCTACACAAGACCTTGCGCATATACGCTTCTCAGACCAGTTAACCGGGTTGTATGTTCTTCCTAACGCCTCGCATGTTGCATATTACTGCGGCGAACTTGTGACGGTTAATATCGAGTGCACGAACTTCCTTTTCCCAAACGGCGGGATCGACGCGAAAGGTCGGGCGGAGTATGTCGATTATGCATCGGGAAAGACAGCCAAGCTAGCTGTCGATGCCTTCACTGCTCCGCCGCTTCCTCTTCCACCAAGCGAGACTCAGGGTCTGTCAATGCTCGATGTGCAGAGCAATGTGTTTGGCAATCTGCCCCAGGTTCCGAAAGGATATGTCCAAAGAAAGAATCTTCAGCGCCAGCTAGAAGGTAGACTTCTTGACAGAAATCACGCAGTGATCACGCTTCATGGAAGAGGTGGTGTTGGCAAAACCAGTCTGGCTCTGTTCGTGGCTCACAAGCTAAGCTCTGTCGCTGCGCCGCATTTTGATCACATTGTGTGGTTCAGCGCTCGGGATATTGATCTTCGTCCAAGTGGACCGAAGCGTGTGAGACCTGCTGTACTGGACCTAACAGCGATCAGTAAAGCTTACTGCGATCTGTTCAATGAAAAGGGGGATGTTGAGTATTTTGCCCAAGTACTTCAAGTATCTAGCAGCGATACCGAGAAAGGTACCTTGTTCATCTTTGACAATTTTGAGACCCTCACAGACGTAAAGGGCATTCACGAGTTCCTCGACACCTACACAATCCTTCCGAATAAGGTGCTCATCACCAGCCGAGAGCGGGCTTTCAAGGCAGACTATCCAATCGAGGTAAGGGGCATGGAGCTCGATGAAGCCACAGAGATGCTCAAAGGTGTTGCACGAGATCTCCACGTTGAGGGATTGATCACTGAGAAGATGATTAGGGACATCTATGATTATGCCGAGGGTCACGCATACGTGATGCGCGTGCTACTCGGTGAGATAGCTAAGGAAGGTCGGTATGTTCCTGCGCCACAAGTCATCACTCGCAGACTTGATATCGTTGATGCCGTCTTTGAAAGATCATTCAACAAGTTGACAGACGTTGGCCGATACGTTTTCTTGACTGTATCGAACTGGAAATCCCCTGTCTCGGAGTTAGCACTTCTCGTTGTCATCGGGCTTCGCGGACTCGAGGTCACCGACGGAATCGAGGAATGCCTGCGCCTTTCACTCGTTACGGAGGAATACCTTGCGGATGGACAGCCATGTTATACGGCCCCACAGCTTGCACGAGTATTTGGCCGCAAGAAGCTGGAGGGTGATCCGGACCGCCTGCTAATCCAGGAAGACCTAGAAACCATTCGTAGGTTTGGTGTTATTGACGCACAGCGGCAAGCTAGACAGACACAGGAGGATTTGATAATTCAGTTCGTAGACTGGTGCAAAAGCAATCACGATGCAGGAGAAAACAGAGATCAGATTGCACGACTTGATCGCATATTGGAGACAGTTGCAGGTTTCTGGCCTCAGGCGTGGCTAGACGTGGCTGACTTTCGACGACGTGCTGGCTATCCTCAACGGGATGTTGAATATGCATTTCGCAGAGCGGTAGAAGAAATGCCCTTCAAGAAAGAGGTTTGGCTTGAGCGTGCCAGGTATGCTAAATCGGTGGGAGATGAGCCTACAATGATTACTTCACTCGTCAGTTCAGTTGATGCCGATCCACGTGATGTTGAGTTGATTAGTGACGTTTCCTATCAGTTATGCGGATACATAGACAAACACAAGCACGACATTCCAAGAACTAGACGCGGTGTCTATTTGGCAAGCGTGAGATCCCATATGGAGCGTGTGGCGGAAGACCTAGACGCAACGGGGCTGAGCCGCTTGGCATGGCTATTCCTGTTGGAAGATGACAAGGCCAATGCATTCAAGTACGCCAGCCTGGGTATAAACAAGGACTTCGAGAACAAATACTGCGCGAATATTCTTAGGAGGCTTGAGTTAGATGGATATCCTCCCTCGTCAGATGCTGTCGCTAAGAAAAGCCGACGGCGCTAAATGAAGTCTGACTAAACCGTGATAGCGCGGATCTCGTTTTTGGTGCAGATCAGTCTCGTTGACGGGATCTTACTTTGTACGATGACGGTTTACCATCATCCAGGATAGCGACCGGTGAGCCCGCTCCAATTGGAAGGTTGGGGCTGGTGCGATCCTGCCCAGCCATGAATGGGTTGGGCGACCGAGCAGCGCCGGATCAATCCGATCGTGGCCTGATCCCAAGATGGAATCTGAGGTAGCTCCATACCGGCTGAGATCGCCAGTGTCATCTCGGATTCAGTCTATAAGCTGATGACTGACGAGGATCAGATGGCACTAGGCACATATTGGGGAATGCTTCGCCCGGATATTCGGCTGATGCGAATGCCAGCTAGCCCCTTTTGCATAGTTCGATAGTGCACGGGAAGTGAAGGATGTCGCTGAGGCTAATTCGAGTCGCCAAGAGGGTGAAGGGCCGCACGATATGCCGCTTTGCCTATAAGCTGCGTTGTGCAAGGAAGATTAGTGACCAACGCGCGGCATCCTCCTCCGCTACGGATTGCGCGTTGCGCAGAGCCAGCTGGGAAGCCCGTGGAGGTGTGGCCGGGCCAGGGTCCAACTGGCTCTGCAAAAGGCGCTGCCAGGCAGAAGAAAGCCCAGGGTGACCGGTGGTCCGGCCGGCTGCCCTGGGCTTCGTGGCGCCTAAAAGGGGATGTCCTCTTCTTCCATGGGGTCGATGTGGGCGCTGGCGCCGTTGCCGTTGCCGGCCGGCGCGCCCGGCGCAGCCT
>JBAQCH010000094.1:0-20642 GCA_049294015.1 Anaerolineae bacterium | reverse complement strand
CCGCGGTCAAGCCGCACGGTCCCGCGCCGATCACGGCGATCTTCTGCGGCTTGGGCGGGGCCAACCTCGGCGGCGTCCAGGGCACTTCGTACTCGTGGTCGGCCATGAAGCGCTTGACGTGGCGGATGGCGATGGGCTCGTCCACCCCGCCGCGCTTGCACACGCTCTCGCAGAAGGCCGGGCAGACGCGGCCGCAGATGGAGGCGAAGGGGTTGGCGTCGCGGTGGACGGCCAGCGCCTCGGCGTGGCGGCCCTGCGCGACCAGCGCCAGGTAGGCCGGCACATCCACGCCGGCCGGGCAGGCGCTGACGCAGGGTGCCCGCACCAACGCCTGGCAGACCCGAGCCGGGCAGCGGTGCTCCAGGATGTGCGCCTCGTACTCGTCGCGGAAGTAGCGGATGGTGGTCAGCACCGGGTTGGGTGCGGTCTGGCCCAGGCCGCACAGCGACGACGCCTTGACCTCGTGGGCCAGTTCCTCCAGGTATTCGATGTCGCCTGGCCGGCCCTGCCCGGCGCAGATGCGCTCCAGCGTGGCCAGCATGGCCTTGGTGCCCACGCGGCAGGGCACGCACTTGCCGCACGACTCCTCCTGGGTGAAGCTCATGAAGTAACGGGCCAGGTCCACCATGCAGGTGTCCTCGTCGGCCACCACCAGGCCGCCGGAGCCCATGATCGCGCCCAGCTTGCCCAGCGACTCGTAGTCGATGGGGGTATCCAGGTGCGCCGCCGGGATGCAGCCGCCCGACGGCCCGCCGATCTGCGCGGCCTTGAAGGCCTTGCCGTCGGGCACGCCGCCGCCGATGGAAAAGATCAGCTTGTGCAGGCTGACGCCGATGGGAACCTCCACCAGGCCGGTGTTGCGGATCTTGCCCACCACGGAGAAGATCACGGTGCCCTTGCCGCTCTCAGTTCCCACCTCGGCGAACCAATCGGCGCCTTTGGCGATGATCAGGGCGACGTTGGCCCAGCTCTTGACGTTGTTGATATTGGTGGGCTTACCCCACAGCCCGCTCTGGGCCGGAAAGGGTGGACGTTGGCGCGGCTCACCCGTGCGGCCCTCGATGGAGGCCATCAACGCGGTCTCCTCGCCGCAGACAAAGGCGCCGGCGCCAATGCGTAACTCAACGTCGAAGTCGAGGCCTGAGCCGAGGATGTTCTTGCCCAGCAGGCCGAGAGCATGCATCTGCTCCAGGGCGATCTGCAAGTGCTTGATGGCCAGCGGATACTCGGCCCGGATGTAGATGTAGCCCTGCGAGGCCCCCATAGCAAAGGCGCCGATCAGCATGCCCTCCAGCACGCTGTGGGGATTGCCCTCCAGAATGCTGCGATCCATGAACGCGCCAGGGTCGCCCTCGTCTGCGTTGCAGATCAAATACTTGACTTCGCCCGGCGCGTTGCGGCAGAGCTGCCACTTGACGCCGGTGGAGAAGCCGGCGCCGCCGCGCCCCCGCAGCCCCGAGCGTTTGACCTCGTCGATCACGTCCTGCGGACTCATCCGCTCTAGGGCGATGCTCAACGCCGAGTAGCCGCCCGCCGCGATGTACTCCTCGATCCTGGTCGGATCGATCTGGCCGTTGAACTCCAGCACGCGGCGCACCTGCCGTGCGTAGAAGGGCAGGCGCTGCTCATGCACAATCGCTTGCCCGGACTCCGGTTCCACGTAGATCAGCCGATCAAGGAGCTTTCCACCCACGATGGTGTCGTCAACGATCTGGGCTGCATCGTCGATCTGCACGTGGTTGTAGGCGATGCCCAACGGATCGATTGTGAGCAGGGGCCCTTGCTCGCAGAAGCCGGGGCAACCGGTGGCGACGACGTCCACGTCGGCCGCCAACCCCGTCCGATCCAGCTCTTGCTGCAGGTTGGCGATCACCTGGCGGCTGCCTAAGGCGCGGCAGCCGGTGCCGTCGCACACGCGAATGCGCTGGCGCTGCGCGTCCACCGCCGCCACCAGCGCCTGGCGCCAGGCATCCAGGTCGGCCAACGATGTCAGCCGTTTGGTCGTTGCTTGCATCATCGTTGCGCCTCCAGCCTGTCTTGCTGCTCGATGCCCGTCAGCATCTGGTCGGTCTTGCGCTCGGTCATCTGTCCATGGTACTGGCCATCGGCTACGACGATGGGGCCCAGTGCGCACGCGCCCAGGCAGTTGACCGTTTCCAGATGGTATTCCCAGTCAGGCGTGCTCTGTCCGGCGGCGATCCCCAGCTTGTCCTCCAGGTGCGCACGAATGCGCATGGCCCCGCGCACGTGGCAGGCGGTGCCCTGGCAGACGCAGATCGTGTGCCTCCCCTGGCGTTCAAGGCTGAACGCGTTGTAAAACGTAGCCACGCTGTAGACCTGGCTCAGCGGCAGCCCCAGCCCCTCGCCGACCAGGATCAGCGCCTCACGCGGCAAATAGCGGTAGTTGGCCTGGATCTCTGCCAGCACAGAGATGAGCGAGCCTGCGGATTCGTCCTGCCTAATCGACTCTGCCAGTTGGCATGGTTCGAAATCGATCACGTTGCCATCCTCCATTGGATGAGATTGTGTTCGTTACTCACGTGCCGGGCACTTGGCGAGTGCCCGGCACCTCGTGGGTGCTCAGGGGTGTTTTAGCGTTTCCACACCTCGGTGGGGGAATGATGCTGCGAAGCAAGCATTGCGCCATAGCCGACGCGCCTCGCCACATCGCTCGCGTCGACGACCTGTACGTCCAGCATGCGCGCTGGTCGGCGGCCGACCAACTCGGCGTAGCGCCGGGTCAGGGCGCGCTCCCACGTCTCCACAACCGCGTGTAAGGCGGCCGTCTTGCGCGTGGCCTGGACGATCAGATGAATGGGCAGCGCCCGTCCCGCCTCTTCGGAGCAGGCAAGCTCGGTCGGGGGGTCATAATCGCAGAGGTAGGCGGCCTGGATGTTCTCGTCCAGCGCGCCCAGACACGCCGCGACCTGTGCGGCCAGGCTGCGGCTGCAGTGTTCGCAAACCAGTGTATCCCCTGCCCTGAGACGATCAATGGCTGTCTGTGAACTGTCCAGATGCACCTGCTGGACGCAGTCCTCTATCGCCTGGGCCAAAACGGCTTCGGACATGCCAGACAGATCTTTGACATCCGAAACCCTATCCATGTCTGCACCTCCTTGTGCAGTGGTTAGGAGTCAGGCGGGTGGGCTTTGGCCCGGACGGAGTCCCCATGATGATAGCACGGATTGCATGGAAATCTCATAGAAAACCGGCTTGGCGACATGAAAAATCCATGAAATAGGCGAGTTTGGTGGTCATGGTCAGCGCCTGCGGACCTGGCTGGGGAGCCGCCAGGCGTTCCAGTCGCCCGGCTCCGGCACGATGGTGTCGGGCCGGACTGTGCCCCAGGGAATATCCCCCTCCACGCGCTCTGGGCCAGTGCGCCATAGGGCGGCGTTTCGCTTCTTCACTGTCGCCCCCGCGAATATTCGTAGCAGTGGCAGCCTCATGAACTCTCTACCAACCATCGCAGGAAAGCCGCCGGAGTGACAATGCGGATGCCCTTATACTCTTCCAGATCCAATAGGTGGTGATCGCCGGAAACGATCATCGATGCCCCTGCCACAAGGGCGCACTCGACAAACATGTCGTCATCTGGGTCACTGCTGACCACCCGCAAATCCCCGGTGATCTCAACTTGCTGGCCGAAACGACGGAAGTCGTAAACTGCCGCACGGACGTTGTCGGCCGAGAAACCGAACTTCTCGTATAGCTTTTCGGAGAACTCAGCAAGCATCTCGCGGCAGTAGACTATTTCAACCAATCCTGCACGCGCCGCCAGCCAACATTTATAGGCTGCGCCACGCCAAAGCAGGGCTGCAAGACGGATGTTGGTGTCGAAAACGACTTTCTCAGCCACGGTGGTCTTCGTGGGTTAGCTCATCGATCAGGGCCATGCGCTCGTCCTCCGAAAGCGCATCCCAGTCAAGGCCTCGTTGGGCGGAGATGGCCCGTATACGCCGATCTCCATAATCCACCAGGGCGTCCAACTCTTGCAGGTCAGGAATGAGTGCCCGCAGCAAGGCTTGTTTGCCGTTAGGTGTCAATTGACGCGCCAAGCCAATCATTTGAGCTTCTGGTAGAGGGAGAAGAACGGTTGCTTCCATAGGGCACACCTCACATTAGCCCGAATGTCTCTGTATTGATACCGCTGGGTCAGATTGTACTATGGTTAGCGCTTGGTCGCAAACCCCCATGACCACAGTGCGACTATCTGGCTGTCTGCAGTGTTGACACAACCGAAACCGCAGTCTCTCGGTCATCGAGGTCGTCACTGACTGCTAACTGTTCGAGAATACTCCAGCCTGTCTCCGGACTATGTTGCAAGACTCTTAAGCCAGCGCGAGTACGCGTGTCGATATACCCTTGGTGGTGGGCGAAGATGTACTCAAGCATTGCGTTCGCCTCGCTCGGAGCTTGGGACAGTAGATGCTCGACTAGTCTCCATTCGGCTTCAGGACTGCCAGGATCGAGTCGCAACTGCTCGATCAATTCTTCCGCGAAGTTGCTCATAGTCTTCTCACCTCTCATGAATGTGCACGTCATCGAATGACTGGATGACCAGCCCTGAGAAACGCATCGATGAGATGAGCATACTGTGGCAGCAGATGTCCATTTCAGCGCCTGCGGATTGCCTGGCTCCGGCACGATGGTCTCGGGCTGTAGGACGCGGCCTAGCTGGGGGTCGAGGTATCTTGCATTGTAGAAGTGCAGCTCGGCTTTACGCCATCGGCAGTCTTCCCGCTCACCGTCAAAGCGAGGTCGTGCGAAGTACTATCTGATCAGCCTGTGTGCAACGCAGGCAGATTGCACAAGTGGTTACCCGCCTTCGGGACAAACCAACATGTAGCCGATTCCAGCCGAGGTGACGATGTACTGAGGATTCGAGGGGTCTGGCTCCAGCTTGCGGCGCAGATAGCGGATGTAGGCGCGCAGGTAGTCCACGTCGTCCAGGTATTCGGCGCCCCAGACGGCCGCTAGCAGGTCCTGGTGCAGCATCACCCGGTTGGGATGCTGGGCGAGCTGGCGCAGCAGCGCGTACTCGGTGCGGGTCAGCGCCACCGGCTCGCCGTCGATCTTGACCGTGCAGCGGGCGAAGTCGATCACCATGCCGCCGCAGGTCAGCGTCGTGAGTTCCGTCTCCCCAACGCGCCTGGTGCGCCGCAGCACCGCCTTGACCCGCGCCACCAGCTCCTTGGCGCTGAAGGGCTTGGTCAGGTAGTCGTCGGCGCCGGCGTCGAAACCGTGCAGCATGTCGGCCTCCTGCGCCTTGGCGGTGAGCATGATGACTGGAATGTCCGAGAACTCGCGGATGCGGCGGCAGACTGCGTAGCCGTCGGGGCCGGGCGGCAGCAGGATGTCCAGCAGCACTAGGTCGGGCTGCTCGATGGCCGCCAGCTCGATGGCGGCCTTGCCGCTGCTGGCGGCGCTGACCTGATAGCCCGTGGCTGTCAGCACCTCGCGCACTAGCCGCACCAGCTTAGGCTCGTCATCCACCACCAGGATTTTCTCGTTCATGGCGCTACAGCTCCGTGAATTGCTGGCTCAGGCCGCCCAGGGGCAGGGTGAAATAGAATGTTGTGCCCACCCCCAGTTGGCTCTCGGCCCAGATGCGTCCGCCGTGGCTCTCGACGATGGCGCGCGCGATGCGCAGCCCCAGCCCGGTGCCGGCTACGTGGCGAGCCGGCCCCGACCGGGCGCGGAAGTACTTCTCGAACAGCCGGTTGAGGTGTTCCGGCGTGAGTCCTACGCCTTGGTCCGCCACGCTGATGACGACCTCCTCCTCGCGCACCTCGCCCCTTACAACGATCAGGCCGCCATCGGGCGAGTATTTGACGGCGTTGTCCAGCAGATTGCGCAACACCTGCGCGATGCGGTCAGGGTCGGCGTCCAGGATGGGGAAGCGTTTGGAGAAGTCGACCACGAAGCGGTGGATCTGGGTGCGCCGGGCGATGTCGTCCACGACGCCTTTCAGCAGCGGCGGCAGCTTCACCGGCTGCATTTCCAGCCGCATCATGCCGGCGTCGATGATAGCCGACTCCAGGAAGTCGTGGATCAGGGTTTCCAGCACGTCGCACTCGGCGTCGATGAACTGTAGGAACTCCCGCTGCGTCTCCGGTGAAAACGTGACGTCCTCCATCAACAGGGCCGTCGAGTAACCCTTGATCGAGGTCAGCGGCGTGCGCATCTCGTGGGCCAGGGTCGAGATCAGGTCGGTCATCCTGGCCAGCTCGGCCATGGTCGACAGGCGTTGCTCTGCTGGCGCGGCGCGCAATTCCGCCTGAGCAGGCTGGCTGTCAGGAGTCAATTCGAGGTCGTTCTCGCGTGCGGTTGTGTCGGACGATGTCATGGAGCTATCCCTGCGCGTTGGCACCGGTAGTATATCACCCTCTGCCCAGCCTGACAACAAGCAGCGACCAGGTCTGCTTCCATTGCCCTTCCGACGACTTGTTCAGCCAATTCTCACAACAGGTCTGGCAGCACGGCAACACCGGCAAACGCGCTCCACGTCCGTTCACCTATGAGAACTGGTCACAAGCGTTGTAGTAGCTAGCGCCTGGTTGCCAGGGCGAGCACGACTCAACCGGCCTGTTCCAGATAGAAAACCTCCTGCGAATCGTCGTAGGCCAGCATCTCGGCGTAGCGGCCCCAATGCGTGGCGATCTCCAATTGGCGTTCGGCCTCGGCGGGCGGGAATTCCAGCTCCAGCGCGGTCTGCACCACACCGTAATCAAGCTGCTGCTGCTGGGCAGCCTTGAGTAGCGCCAGCAGCCACTTGAACAGCGGCACTCGCTTCAGCCGCGCGGCGAAGATCGCCTTGCGCCCCAGGATGCTGGCTTCGGCGAAGGTCTCGCCCAACGAGGTCAGGGTGATGTCGCCTTGGGCCACGGTGGCGAAGCCCAACAGCTCGGCCGTCTCGATTAACGCCAGCAGATGGTCGGAGTCGACCTGCAAGGTTTCGGTCAGCCGGTAGATGTCGGCGCGGTTGCCGGCGAGCTCGTCCAGCCGCTCCAGCAAGCCGGCCAGGTCGTTGACATCCACAGCCGGCAAGGCGCGCGTGCGGCCCGGCTCGCCTGGCGCTGTGCCCAGCTCCACGCTCTCGGCCTCGGTCTGGCCGGCCAGGGTGGCGTAAACCCGGTCGACGGTGGCCAGAAAAGCGGCGCTCTTGCGGTCGCGCGGATGGGCCAGATCGACTCTGACCTCGGAGACGACGCGGCCCGGCCCTTTGTCCATCACCACGATGCGGTCGGCCATCAAGACAGCCTCTTCGATATTGTGGCTGACCATCAGGATGGCCTGGGTAGGGATGCTGCCGGTGGTCCATAGCTCCAGCAGCTCGCCGCGCAGCGCGGCCGCACTGAGCACGTCCAGCGCCGAAAAGGGCTCGTCCAGGCAGAGCAGCTCCGGCTCCACGGCCATGGCGCGGGCAAAGCCGACCTTCTGCCGCATGCCGCCCGACAGCTCGCGCGGGTAGGCGTCTTCGAAGCCGTCCAGCCCGACACGGTCCAGCAGGTCGATAGCGCGTGTGCTGCGCTGTGCGGGCGCCACGCCCCTCGCCTTGAGGGCTACTTCCACATTGTCCTGCACCGTCAGCCAAGGGAACAGTGCGAAGGTCTGGAAGACGATGGCCGCATGGGGGTTGACGCCCAGCAGCGGCTGGCCGCGATAGAGCACCTGGCCTTCGGTGGGGAACTGCAAGCCGGCGATGATGCGCAGCAACGTGCTCTTGCCGCAGCCCGACGGCCCTAGCAAGGCCACGAACTCGCCCACGCTGAGCGTCAGGTTGACCTTGTCGACAGCCGTGAACCGCCGCTCGCCTTTGCCATAGGCCTGGCTGACCTGGCGCAGCTCCAGCAACTTGCCGTTTTGTGTGCTCATAGCTTACTCCATGCGATAGCGATCTTCGGCCAACCGGTAAAGCCGCCGCCAAAACACGCGGTTGATCAACACCACGGTCGTGATCAAACTCAAGGTTGCCGCCAGCAGCAGCGAGTAGTTGCCTTCAGCGGTAGACCGGGCGATCAGGCTGCCCACGCCAGTGGCATACAGGCTCTGGCCAGCGTAGGTGACATGCTCGGCGACGATACTGGCGTTCCAGGCGCCGCCGCTGGCCGTGATCGCGCCGGTGACGATGAAGGGAAAAAGGGCGGGCAGGATCAGCGTGCGCCAACGCTCCTGGCGGCTCAATCCCAGCAGCGCCGCGGTGTACTTCAGGTCCTGGGGAATGGCCGACGCGCCAGCAATGACGTTGAACAGCAGGTACCATTGCGTGCCCAACAGCATCAGCAGCACCGCTGCGGCTCCCAGGCCCCCGCCGGCAATCCCAACGAAGGCCAACACAACAACGGGAAAGAGGGCAGTGGCTGGAATGGAGGCGGTGACCTGCACAACCGGCTGCAGCCAGCGCGCCAGCCGTTCGTTGGCGCCGATCGAGTAGCCCACGGGAATCGTCCAGGCCAGGGCAATCAGCAGCGCTACGATGACGCGCAGCAGCGTCGCCAACAGCCCTGCGGCCAGCTGCCCCCACTCAGCCAACGATACCTGCAACAGCATCGCGCCGGCGCGATAGGCGCCGTAGAGCAATCCGCCGGCCAACAGGATCAAGAGCAGGTAGGCTAGCAGCGAGGGACGGGCCTGCTCTCCCTGCGCCATACCCAGCGGCGGCAGCCGGCGGAACAGCCAGCGGTCTACCCGCTCGCTCAGCGGCCGCCACAGCCGCTCCGTGACAATCTCCACCAGCCGCGAGCTGCGCAACAGATTGTAGAACCACGAGGTGGGCGGGTTGTCGCTCTCTACCATCGCCAGCTTGAAGCGCTCCGACCAGGCCAGCAGCGGCCGCCAGACGAACTGGTCCAGAGCGACGATCACCACGACCAACGTGGCGAGGCCCAGCAGGATGGCCTGCATGTCGCCCTGAGCAGCAGCCTCGCTGAGATACGCGCCCAGCCCAGGCAGACGAAAGTCGCGCGCCCCCACGGTGAATATCTCGGCCGCCATCAGGAAGAACCAGCCACCGGCCCAACTCATCATGCTGTTCCAGATCAGGCTGTTGGCGCCGAAGGGCAGTTCCAGCGTCTTGAGGCGCAGCCAGCGGTTGAAGCGGAAGATGCCGCTGGCCTCGCGCAGCTCGACCGGAAGCGTCGTGAGCGACTGGTACCAGGCAAATGTCATGTTCCACGCCTGGCTGGTGAAGATCAGCACGACGGCGGCCAGCTCGGCAGCGATCGCCTCTGGCAAGATGGCGCTGAGGCCCAGCAGCACGACCGGCAGGAAGGAGAGGATCGGCACGCTCTGCAGCACGTCCAGCAGCGGCATCAACACGGTCTCAGCGCGGCGGTTGTAAGCGGCCACATAGCCGTAGACCACGGTGAACAGAAAACTGAGCATGTAGGCAGCCAGCATGCGGCCGACGGAGAACAGAGCATAGACTGGCAAGGCTGCCGGCGCCAGGGAGATGTCCGGCCCCTCCACGACAGCGGGCGCGTCGACGGCCAGCCGTGCGCCGAGGTAGATGGCTACGGCTACGGCCAGGATCACCAAGGCATCGGCCAAGGTAAAGCGGCGCTGGGCGAACTGTTCGCTGCGAAAGATGTTGTTTGCGCGCGCCATTGGCATGGCTCCTCAGCAGAGCTGCGTGACGATGGGTACCGTCACATCACAACTGCGCAGCGGGACGCGAGGCCAGGGGGCCGGGGGTCTTCGGGCGTGTCAACTCCCCGGCCGCAAAGAGGGGAGAGAACTCAGGCGAGAGGATCCGCGGTCGGCTGCCCATGCGCCGCAAGCTCGCTGGGCTGGGCTGAAATTGCCCGGCTGTTGACCGGTGATGGTCTGGCGGGGTCGGAATCTGAAGTCATCTTGCAACCTGTCAGCCGCTTCATTGTAGACGTTCACGGCAAGTTGTCAAAAAGCACTTGCCAACCATCCTGTGATGTGTTAGAATCTTGGTCGCGTGCTGATTGTATGCAACTTCGAGACCCTTCGGATTTCCGTCTGCCAACGGCGATTCGCCAGTGAGCACGGAAACCGGAAAGTCCGGCGCTCAATCAGATTCCCATGCACCCCTTGTAGTGTGTTGCGCGTTCTTGGAGGCAGGCATGACAGACTCTCCACACTTGCGGCTAGACGACGGCGCCCGCGTGGCGGTGATTGGCGGTGGGCCGGCCGGCGCGTTCTTTGCCTATTTCCTGCTGGAGATGGCCAGCCGCGCTGGCCGCCAGATCGACGTGGACATCTACGAGCCGCGCGATTTCAAGCAGGCCGGCGCGCATGGCTGCAATGGCTGCGCAGGCATCGTATCTGAACGCCTGGTGCAGATGCTGGCCGCCGACGGCATCGACCTGCCGGCCACGGTGGTACAGCGCAACATCGACTCCTACGTGGTTCACATGGACGCGGGCAGCGCGCCGATCATGCCGCCGCGGCCCGGCGCCCGCATCGCAGCCGTGTATCGCGGCGCAGGCCCGCGCGATCTGCGCCAACCCGGCTGGACCGGCCTTGACGCTTACGTGCTGGGACTGGCCATGCAGCAGGGCGCGCGGGTGATCCGGCAGCGGGTGAGTGACGTGAGCTGGCTCGACGGGCGACCGGTGCTCAGCAACGAGCCCGATGGCGCCACGCCGTACGATCTGTTAGCCGTCACCACAGGGGTCAACAGCGCCGTGCTCAAGCTGTTTAGCGAGATCACCCCCGGCTATGAGCCGCCGCAGACCAGCAAGACTTTTATCCGCGAGTACTTTCTCGGCGCAGCGACAGTGGATGCCACACTGGGCAACGCCATCCAGGTCTTCCTGCTGGATATCCCCGGGCTGGAGTTTGGCATGTTGATTCCCAAGGGGGAGTACGTAACGGCCTGCCTGCTGGGCGAGGAGCTGGGCAACGACCTGATGCAGCAGTTCCTGGCCGCGCCGGAGGTGCGGCGCTGCCTGCCGCCGGGCGTCACGCTGGAGAAGCCGTCGTGCCAGTGCGCGCCGCGCATCAACGTCCTCGGCGCGCGCCAGCCCTACGGCGACCGCATCGTCTTTATCGGCGACAGCGCGTCCACCCGGCTGTTCAAGGACGGCATCGGCTCAGCCTACCGCACAGCCAAGGCGGCCGCGGCGGCGGCCATCCAGCACGGCGTGGCGGCCGAGGACTTTCGCCGCCACTACCTGCCGGCCTGCCGGGCCATCGAGCACGATAACCAGGTGGGACGGCTGATCTTCGCCGTGGTCAGCCAACTGCGCCAGCGCCGCTTTGCCCGCACCGCCATCTTACAGACAATTCTCGACGAGCAGGGCCAGCCCGGCCCGCTGCGCGCTATGAGCGCTGTGCAGTGGGACATGTACACCGGCAGCGGTTCCTACCGGCAGATTCTGCTGAGGATGTTGCACCCTGCGTTCGTGTGGAGCTTGATCCGGGGAGGCTGGTCGGCGTGGCGAGTGCGCAGCGGTCGATCCAAGGACACATCTGATAGTTACATGGCGAGTTGGCTCGGTCAGGAGACCGGCCAAAGCGGGAGATGAGGTCTGAACGACGCCACCTTCTAGCGCACGCTGTTCAACCCCCAGTCGTACGGCCGGTAGATCAACTTCACGTAAGGCCCCTGCCGGCGCAGCCAGTGGCGCTCCTCGCCGTCAGGCAGCCGCTCCTTGAGGAATGCGATCACGCCAGCCCGGCCGCCGAAGTCCCCGGCGTACCACTTGAAGATCGAAGACAGGCGCAGGATGCTGGCACGCGTGTCGATTTCCACGTCATTGGCGATGAAGCTGGCCGCGGCCAGGTCTAGCTGTGCATCGATGCGCTCGGCGTCGTAGACGCCGATGGGCGGGCACGAGCGGCTGGCACAGTTCAGCGCAAAGTGGATACGGGGGTCCAATGGCGTCACCCGCCAAGCCAGCCGGTGGTCCGAGGGGCCGAACTGCGGGCCGGGGATGGCCCAGTGCGGCCGGTTGGCGCGCAGGATGCCATGCTCGATGTCGTTGGCGCTGAAGCGCTGGCCACCCACGGCGTAGGCCGCGCGGCGGAAGAAGCTGAGCACCCCCAGCCGTCCCTCGGTGACGCTGCGGCTGACGCCCAAGGCGACCGTGGCGTCGAGAATCAAGACGTTGTAGAGGTTGATCCAGAAGGCCAGGCGCTGCTCACGCGTCGTGAGCGCGCTCAGATCGAGGCTGCGTAGTTGTGGGGTCAAGTCACGGCGCAGTGCGGCGTAAGCGTCGCTGGCTCGCAGCCGGTTGTAGTCCACCTGCCGGCCCTCCGCGTCGATGGCGGCCGCCTTCAGCGCGTTGGCGTTGCGCCTGAGCGCCATGGCCAGTTCCAAACCACGCAGCAGCGGACCGGCTGGTTCCGCATTGTTGAGAACCGCTTCCCCTGAGGAGCTCAGGAGGGGACTTAGCAGCACCTCGCGAGCCCTAACCACCACATCAATCAAGGTCATTGTTGGTTGCGTAGTGACATTTCGCAGTCCCGCGCCTGCAAGATGAGAAGATCGCGTCACGCCGATGCAGCCAACAGCGCTTCAACTGGCGGATGGTCGGCTGGATCTTTGCTGCGATGCGCCAGATGGATAATGCCGGCCGCATCGACCACGAACTTTTCTCACGAGAATGAGCGACGAGGTGTCAGAGTCTCGCTGGGCATCCCCTCACTCCCCGTTGTCCAGCCGCCGGCAGGCCAGCAGCACCATCGAGCGCGCCTCGGCGCGGTAGAGCAGGCGGCTCAACGTCGGCGCATCGGCAAATTCGACGAAGTCGTTGGGGGACTCCAGCGAGGTGTCGATGATGCGCCGCCAGCCGCTGTGCTCGACGGCAGGCAGGCTGGGCACCTCGAAAGTCAGCGGCTCCCAGTAAGCGTTGAAGATCAGGTGAAAGACGGCCCAGCGGCCCCAAGCCGTCAAGGCCAACGTGTGCGAGGTATACGAGGTATCCGGCTGGTTGAGCTTGACGCCGTGCCATTGGACGCGCGTGCTGTGCAGCAGTTGCCACAGGTTGAGCGGCTGCGGACCGTCGATGACGGCATCCAGGCGCAGGCGCAGGCGGGTAAGCTGCTGCACGAAGCGCAGCATGTCGCCGTGGGTCTCCAGCCGCGTCCAGTCGAACCAACTGATCTCGTTGTCCTGACAGTAGGCGTTGTTGTTGCCGAGCTGTGTGCGGCGCACCTCGTCGCCCATCGAGAGCATGGGTACCCCCAGCGCCAGCAGGGTGACGGTCAGCAGGTTCTTGATCTGGCGCTGCCGCAGCCGCTCGATAGCAGGATCGTCCGTGGGGCCTTCGAAGCCGCAGTTCCAGCTCAAGTTGTGGTTTTCGCCGTCGCGATTCTGCTCGCCGTTGGCCAGGTTATGCTTGCGGTTGTAAGATACCAGATCGTTGAGGGTGAAGCCATCGTGGCAGGTGACGAAATTGATGCTCTGCTCCGGCTCGCGGCCCTTGTGGCCATAGATGTCAGGGCTGGCGAAGAAGCGGCTCGCTACGGCCTGCGCCATGCCAGGATCGCTCTTGACAAAGGCGCGCACGTCGTCGCGAAAGCGGCCGTTCCACTCCTTCCAGTGGTCGCCAAAGAAATTGCCCACCTGATACAGCCCGCCTGCGTCCCAGGCCTCCGCGATCAGCTTGGTGCCGGCCAGCACCGGGTCCTTCTCGATGTCCCACAGGATCGGCGGGTTGAGCATCGGCACGCCGTGCTCGTCGCGCGAGAGAATCGAGGCCAGATCGAAGCGGAATCCGTCCACGTGCATCTCCCGCACCCAGTAGCGCAGGCTGTCCAGAATCATGCGCCGCACCACGGTGTTGTTGCCGTTGAGCGTGTTGCCGGTGCCGCTGTAGTTCTTGTAAAGGGCCTGGTTCGTCTCCAGGATGTAATAGTCGTCGTTGGCCAGGCCGCGGTAGCAGAGGGTTGGGCCAATGTGGCTGCCCTCGGCCGTGTGGTTGTAGACCACATCCAGGATCACCTCGATGCCGGCCCGGTGCAGCGCCTTGACCATGGCGCGGAACTCGTCGACCGCCTGCAACGGATCGCGGCTGACACTGTACTGGAGATGCGGGGCAAAGAAGGAGATCGGGCTATAGCCCCAGTAGTTGACGCGGCCGCGCGGCGCGTCGCAGGGGTCGAACTGAAAGACTGGCAGCAGCTCGACGGCCGTGATGCCCAGCGCTTGCAGGTAGGGAATCTTCTCGACCAGGCCGGCATACGTGCCGCGCAGATCGGGCGCCACACCTGAGCTGGGGTGACGGGTGAAGCCGCGCACGTGCATCTCATAGATGATGGTCTCGGCGTAGGGGAGGCGCAGCGGCCGGTCGCCCTCCCAGTCGTAGACGCGCGGATCGATCACGACGCTTTTCATGGCTGTGGCCACGTTGTCGCCGGGGTTGATCGCCGCGTCCCGGTTGCTTTTTCTGGGCATGGCCACGCCGCGCCCGTAAGGGTCCAGCAGCACCTTCTGGCTGTCGAAGCGCAGGCCCGCTTCGGGCCGCCACTGCCCGTGGGCGCGGTAGGCGTAGACCTGGCCCGGCCCGATGCCCGGCACGAAGACGTGCCAATAGTCGTAGGTGCGGTTGATCTGAGCGTCCAGCGAGATGACGCGCGCGGGGCGGACCGCGTCCAGCCCGTCGAACAGCAGCAGGTCGATGCCGGCCGCGCGGCGCGCGTAGACGCTAAAGTTGACCCCATCGGGATAGACCGTCGCGCCGATGGGATAGCTCAGGCCAGGCTGGGTCGTATGCAGTTGCGGGTCACTCATGGGTAATTCAACAGCATCATTGCTGGGGGAAGGCAGGGGTTAGAGATCGGCCAGGCGCAGCACAGACGCGTGACGCAGGTCGATATCGTCTTTATGGGATCGAACCTGAAACTCAACAGCGCTTGTCGTCATGGCACGTTTCCTTGGGAGCAGTCGGCAGGCGTCATAGCTGATGATACCACAGCTTCAGCCTGAAGGAAATCCCAGACAGCCCTGTTTGACCGGCTGTGGTCAACAGGTGTACAATTCGCTCTGTTGCCCACCTGGCTTACAACTCAGCCCCGCCCCGGAGGTTTCCACCCATGTCCCATCGTCTTTGGTTGCTCATCAGCGTTGCGTTAGCGCTGCTCTTCGTTCTCACGCCCGTGTTGCCTGTGGCAGCCGACAGCCTGGCTGCCCCTCTGTCTCAGGACAGCACGCCCCTGCCCGACGGCCCCGTGGTCGTGCGCATCTACTACGATGATCCGGCGCAGATCACCCTGCTGAAAGACTACGACCTGTTCGAGTTCAACAACAAGAAAGAGCAATACGTCCTGGCCGCGATGGATCTAGACCAGATGCTGGAGCTGCGCGCTGGCGGCTGGCGGGTCGAGATCGATCCAGTGGAGACGGCCGCCTTCAACCGCGAGCAGAAAGCGCTGCCCGGCCAGGAGGCTGGCATCCCCGGCTATCCCTGCTACCGCACCGTCGAGGAAACCTTCCTGACGGCGCAAGCCCTCGCCGCTGCCCATCCGAACCTGGCCACCTGGGTCGACGCCGGCGACTCGTGGGAGAAAGCCACGGCCGGCGGCCTGCCCGGCTACGACATGGGCGTTCTGGTGTTGACCAACTCGGCTGTGCCCGGCCCCAAGCCCAAGCTGTTCATCACCGCCTCGATCCATGCCCGCGAGTACACCCCGGCCGAGCTGGCCACGCGCTTCGCCGAGCTGCTGGTCAACGGCTACGGCGTCGACCCCGACGCCACCTGGATTCTCGACCACCACGAGGTGCACCTGATGCTGCACACCAACCCGGACGGCCGCAAGCAGGCCGAGACGGGCCTGTCGTGGCGCAAGAACACCAACCAGGCCTACTGCGGCGCCACCAGCCCCAGCCGCGGAGCTGACCTGAACCGCAACTTCCAGTTCCAGTGGGGTTGCTGCGGCGGCTCCAGCGGCAGCGTGTGCTCTGACACCTATCGCGGCCCCAGCGCGGCCTCGGAGCCGGAGGTGCAAGCCGTGCAGAACTACATGCGGGCCATCTTCCCTGACCAGCGCGCCGATCCATTGACCTCCCCAGCGCCGGCCGACGCCACCGGCGTCTACCTGGACATCCACAGCTACAGCCAGTTGGTGCTCTGGCCCTGGGGGTTCACCAGCACCGTAGCGCCCAACGGCCCCGCTTTGCAGACTCTGGGCCGCAAGTTTGCCTTCTTCAACAACTACACGCCGGAGCAAGCCATCGGCCTCTATGCCACCGACGGCACCACCGACGACTTCGGCTACGGCGACCTGGGCGTGGCCTCCTATACCTTCGAGCTGGGCACGGCTTTCTTCCAGGCCTGCTCCACTTTCGAGAGCACTATCCTGCCCGACAACATGAAGGCTCTGGTCTACGCGGCCAAGGTCGTGCGCACCCCTTACCAGACGCCAGCCGGCCCTGACGCGCTGACCGTGACCGCCGCGCCGGCGGCCATCACCCTGGGCGATCCTGTCGTCTTGACGGCCATCATCAACGACACCCGCTTCAACAACTCCAACGGCGCGGAGCCGAGCCAGGCCATCGCCGCCGCCGAGTACTACATCGACACGCCGCCCTGGCAGCCGGGCGCAGTAGCCTACCCCATGGCCGCGGCCGACGGCAACTTCAACAGCACAATCGAGGCGGTGACAGCCAACCTCAACACCAGCGCGCTGGGCGCCGGCCGCCACATGCTCTTTGTGCGCGGCAAGGACGCCGCCAACAACTGGGGCGCTTTCAGCGCCGTGTTCCTCAACGTCGAGGTGCTGAGCGTGACTCCCCAGTCCGTCGCCATCTGCACGCCAGTCAACGCCGTTTTCACCGTCAACGTCGGCTACAACGGCTCTGTCAGCATGAGCGCCAGCGGCCACCCGGCTGGAACCACCGCCGCCTTCAGCCCTAACCCGGTCCCCGGCCCCGGCAGCAGCACGCTCACCATCGGCAACACGGCCGCGGCCGCGCCGGGCGCCTATCAGATCGACATCACGGGCACGTACAACAGCGGTTCGCAGACCAACCAGGTGCAACTGAATGTTGCGAGCCAGCCGGGCGGCGTGACGACGCTGCTGGCGCCGGCCAACAACGCCACCGGCGTCGGCACAACGCCGACCTTCACCTGGAGCGCAGCCAGCCAGGCGGCCACTTACCGCTTCGACCTGGCCACCAACGCCAGCTTCAGCGCCATGGTCCATTCGGCCAGCGGCCTGACAGGGACGAGCTATACACTGCCGCTCACCCTCAACACCAGCGTGCGCTACTACTGGCGGGTCTATGCTGACAACGCCTGCGGCACGGCGGGGCCCTCGGCTACCTTCAACTTTACCACCGTGGCCGCGCCGGGCGACTGTACCACCGGCGCTACGCCCAACATCCTTTACACCTACGGCTTCGAAAGCGGCGCCAGCGGCTGGACCACCCCGGCCGGCACAGGAACCAACACCTGGTCCATCTCCACGGCCAACCCCCACACCGGCGCGGCCGCCTACCGCGCGGCAGGCACGGGATCGGTCACCGACCAGCGGCTGGTCTCGCCGGCCATCGTCCTGCCCACGGGCGAGAACCCGGTGGTGCTCAAGTTCTGGCATACGCCCAACCTGGAGGCCAACGGCGCAACTGCCTGTTACGACGGCGGCGTGCTAGAGGTTTCGACCGACGGCGGAGCGAATTGGACCTACGTGCCCAACAGCAGCCTGCTGGTGGGACCGTACCGCAGCGGCGTGGTCTCCGGCAGCTTCAGCAACCCGCTGGCCGGCAGGAACGCCTGGTGCGGCGCGAGCAGCTACATGCAGACCATCGCCGACGTCAGCGCCTATGCCGGCCAGACGGCGCAGTTCCGCATGCGCCTGGGCACCGACAGCTCGACCGCAACCACCGGCTGGGATGTGGACGATGTGGTGATGCAGTCGTGTGAGGCATCCTGCGCCTACGACGTCAACGGCAGCGGCGCGGTGGACATCGTCGACGTGCAACTGGTGGCCGGCGCCTTTGGCGCCAACGTACCGGCCTACGACTTCAACAACAACAACATCGTCGATGTCTCCGACATTCAGACGGTAGCCGATCGCTGGCTGATCGGCTGCTAGCCGACCACGGCGCAGCCATTCATTAAAAAAACGCCTCGCTTGTGTCAAGCGAGGCGTCTTTTTGCTGCATCGCGGTTGACAGACAGATACATTGGAGTAAAATATCCTCACTCCCAGTTCGTGTCGCCAGCCTGCTGCCTGTTCCCCAGCCAGGCGGACAGCAAGCCAAGTTTCTATCCCCCGTGTAGCGCCAGATCGTCGCCGACCATCTGGCGAATTCCTCGTTCGTGATCAGATCCAGGAGATACAACGTGCGTCACAAAATCCTCAACCTCGCGCTGGTTGCGATGCTGGTCGCAACCCTGACCCTCTCCTCCCTGCTGACCGTCGCGGCTGCGCCTGCTCAACAGGAAGGCCCGGCAGCTCAGCCGGCCGGCGTCTTCCGCGGCGTCAGCACCGCCGTCAAATTCGACGTCTCGCCGCCGCTGCGTGACATGGCCCCGCTCGCGCCGCAGGAGTCCAAACCGTTCGAGATTCGCGAGCTCAGTACCGGTCTCGAAGGCGCTCTTGGCCCGCAGGATGCTGATGGCGCCCTGCAGACCAGCTACGGCCCATCGCTAATCCCGGCTCCCATCATCAGCTTCAATGGCCCGCCCAACATCTCCAGCGTCTCCCCGCCCGATCCGGTCGGCGACGTCGGCCCCAACCACTACGTGGCCATGAGCAACCTGTCGTTCCAGATCTTCGACAAGGCGGGTAACTCGCTCTTCGGCCCGGCGCTCAACAACACGCTGTGGGCCGGCTTCGGCGGGCCCTGCCAGACCGAGAACTCAGGCGACCCCATCGTCCTGTACGATCAACTCTCGGACCGTTGGATGCTCTCTCAGTTTACATCTTCCGGTCCAACGTATTACAACTGCGTGGCGGTCTCTCAGACGCCCGACCCGACCGGCGCCTACTACCGCTGGGCTTTCAGCAACGGCAACAACTTCCCGGACTACCCCAAGTATGGCTTCTGGTCGGACGCGCTGTACATCAGCACCCGTGACTTCCTGAACGGCTCTAGCTTCAGCGGCGTGGGCGCGATTGCGATCAACCGCGCCCAGTTGATCGCCGGCAACCCGACGCCTACGGTGATCTCGTTCCAGGTTCCCCCCGGCACGACACCCTACAACATCGGCGACGGCCTGCTGCCTGCCGACCTGGACGGCTCGACGCTGCCGCCGGCCGGCACGCCCAACTTCTTCATGGGATCGATGGACAACGGCGGCCCCTACGGCGCGCCGCAGGACGCCCTGACCCTGTGGAAGTTCACCGCCGACTTCACCACACCGGCCAATTCCAGCTTCGTGCTGGCCAACACGATCCCCATCGCGTCCTACGACACGATTCCTGCCTTCTGCTCCGGCCGCTCGTGCGTGCCGCAGCCGGGCACCTCGAATCGCATCGACCACCTGGGCTACCGCCAGCGCCCCATGCACCGCCTGGCCTACCGCAACTTCGGCAGCCACGAGTCGCTGGTCACCAACCAGTCGGTCGAGGCGTCAGCATCCATGTCCGGCATCCGCTGGTGGGAAATCCGCAGCCCCAACAGCTCACCGGTGCTGTATCAGGATAACACCTATGCCCCCGGCGTCACCGATGGCATCCACCGCTGGATGGGCTCCATCGCCATGGACGGCGCGGGCAACATGGCCCTGGGCTACAGCGCCTCCAACGGCACGACCACCTTCCCCAGCTCATGGTACACTGGCCGTCTGGCCAGCGATCCGCTGAATACCATGCTGCAGGGCGAGGGCATCATCGTCAACGGCACTGGCTCGCAGACCGGCAGCCAGCGCTGGGGCGACTACACTTCGATGAACATCGACCCGGTGGACGACTGCACCTTCTGGTACGTCAACCAGTGGGTGCCGACCACCAGTTCGGTTGGCTGGCAGTTGCGCATCGGCGCCTTCAGGTTCGCCCAGTGCGGCACGGCTGACTTCACCCTGGGAGCGACGCCGCAGTCGGTCGACGTCTGCGCCCCGGCCAACGCTACCTACACCGTCAACGTCGGTCAGGTCTCCGGCTTCACCAACCCGGTCACCCTGGGCACCACCGGCACGCCGGCCGGCGCCACCACCAACTTCAGCGTCAACCCGGTGACCCCGCCCGGCTCCAGCGCTCTGACGGTGGGCACGGCGGCCGTGGCGGCCGGCAACTACTCGTTCGACATCACCGGCTCGTCAACCACCGGCGTCAAGAACGTCACCGTCGGCCTGAACGTGGCGACGGCCGCTCCCGGCGCGCCGGCCCTGCTGACCCCGGCCAACGGCGCGCTGAACGTACCGGCCGCGCCGACCTTCACCTGGAACGCCGTCGCGGGCGCGTCGGCTTACAGCATCCAGGTGGCCACCGACGCCGGCTTCAGCAACATCGTCGCCTCGGCTTCGGGTCTGGCCACCCCCACCTGGACCTCCAACGTCACGCTGAACACCAGCACCACCTACTACTGGCGCGTCCAGGCCAACAACGCCTGCGGCGTCGGCGTCTACTCAGCCACCTGGAACTTCACCACCGTGGCCGCCCCCGGCGACTGCACCACCGGCACCACGCCCAACATCCTCTACACCGACGGCTTCGAGGCTGGCATCGGCGGCTGGACCACCCCGGCCGGCGTGGGAACCAACACCTGGGCCATCGCTACG
>JBAQCH010000093.1:0-4009 GCA_049294015.1 Anaerolineae bacterium | reverse complement strand
CCCCAGATGCGAACCCGCCCGCGTCCGCCGACGGCTCGTTCGCATCTGGGGATGCGAACTCCGCGGAGAGGGGGAGGGGCGCGCCGCCGATGCGGGTTTCTTCCTGCATGAACTGCTCGACGGCCGGCGGGATGGCCTCGACGGTGAAGGGGCCGGCGACGCGCACGATCTTGTTGTCGATCTGCGGCTGGTCGTAGAGAGTCTCCTGGGGCGCGTCTTCGGCGATGATGCGGTCGATCTCACCCTGCTTGCGCCGCCGCAGGTCGAGATAGCGCTGGTGGATGTCCCTGGTTTCCTTGGCCCATCCTGCCTTGGCCCCGCCAGGAACCTCCCACGGCTGCCACGCCTCCCCGGTCGACCGGTTCAGCTCGGCCAGCGCCTCGTCCAGCAGCGGCTGGTAGCGCGCGACCACCGGGTCGATGCGGGTGTTCTGGGCGATGGAGCGCAGGGTGATGTGGGGCACGGTCTTGTAGCGGAAGCCGGCGTCCACGCCGCGCTCGGCCTGGGCCAGGGTGTAGTAGGGATAGGTGGCGGTGAGCAGGCGCTGGCGGGCCAGGCTGACCGCGACGCGCGAGGTGTCGCAGGTGATCCAGCGCCGGCCCCACTGCTCGGCCACGTAGGCCGTGGTGCCGCTGCCACAGGTTGGATCCAGCACCAGGTCGCCGGGGTCGGTCGTCATGAGCATGCAGCGCTCGATGACTTTTGTGTTGGTTTGGACTACATATACTTTCGGGTCAGCGAATCCACTTACTCCAGTATCAGTCCAAAGAGTATCAAACGGCAGAACAGGAAAATCCTCAAGATAGCGCACATATCGCAGACTCTTGCCGAGAAGCATTAAGCGGTCTGCTTCTCTGAGTCTACTCATGCCTTCCTGTGTGGTCTGCCATTGTCGATTTGGCGGAGCACCAACCTCTTTGCCCTCAAAATCGATGGGCAACGCCAAGTGCGGGGTAGTGAACATAGCAGAGACGTCGCCCGTATGGAATACTCTTTCTTGCCCAGTCGGTATTTCATCCGCTCTGAGTTTGCGATTCCGGCCATTGGGTTCACGGATCCAGTCATACTGACTTGCACCCATCTCCCCGGCTCTCTTCCATCCAAACAATTGCCGATACTTGACACGTGCCTGATCCTTTGCGTACCACAACAGATAGTCAGTCCGGCTGGCAAGTAGAGCCGTTCCAAGTCCTGTAGTTTTCACGAAGGTAATCTGCCCACACAAGTTCTCTGCCCCAAACACTTCGTCCATCAGACAACGGACAAAATGCAGGTTCTCATCGCTGATCTGCACGAAAATGGACCCACTGTCAGCCAGCAGCTCCCGGGCCACCCGCAGGCGGTCGCGCAGGTAGGTCAGGTAGGAGTGGATGCCCAAGGTCCAGGTGTCGCGGTAAGCCTTGATCTGCTCTGGCTCCCGGGTCAGGTCATCGTCCCCCTCCCGCACGCCCCGCTGGTCGATCCGCGGCTGGAAGTTGCTGCTGAACTTGACCCCGTAGGGCGGGTCGATGTAGATCATCTGCACCTGGCCGGCCAGCAGCTCGCGCTGCAAGAGGGAGTTCATCACCAGCAGGCTGTCGCCCAGCAGCAGCCGGTTGGCCCAATCCACGTCGTGGCGGTAGAACTCCACAGCCTCCCTCAGCGGCTGGCGCGGGTCGGCGAAGAGATCCAGTTGCAGCGCCTGCGGCCGCTGCACTGCATTGATGATGGCCTGGGTGCTGACCCGCTCGTGGATGTGCAGCGAGACGGTGTCCACCTCCAGGCCGGCGGCGTCCTCGACCTCGATGCTGCGCAGGCCCGGCTTGCCGGCCCAAATCAGTTGCGGCGAGAGATGGGGGTCGTAGCCGTAGTGCGTGCGCGGCTGCTCGGCGGTCTTGGCTTCGTAGGACGCCATGCCCACGGGCGGGTTGTTCTTGCGCCGCGCAGCGTCGTGGCGGTAGTCGCCGGTGCTGCGGCTGGCGGTGGTGCGGCGGGGACGGGCCACGGGTTTCCCTCCGGGCTGGAGATGATGGCGGATGGGACTTTCCCATCCGGCCAGTTGCCGATGAAACACTGTTGGCAGCGCCATTGTAGCCGATAGCGGGTCGTTTGCCAAACAACGGTTTGACTGCTCGCAACGCCGCCCCAGGGTTCGTGGGTATGGGGGCGCTCCACACTGGAGGTGTGAAACTTGCACGGCCAGAAACCAGCCGCGTTATGATCCAGGTCATGGCGAGGCTGTCGCACATGGTGTATAATCTCGTCATTCCGTTCTCACAACCTTGAGTGAGGTGACCCATGAAATCCCGCTATCGTTGGTTCGTCGTCGGCACGTTCTTCGTCTTCATGCTGCTGCACCAGTCGGACAAGCTGCTGATCGGCACGCTGACGCCCAACATCATGGAGACCTTCGGCATCAGCATGACGCAGATGGGCGCGGTCAGCACGGGGGCGCTGATAGTCGGCGCTCTGTTTTATCCGATCTGGGGCTATCTCTATGACCGCTTCGCACGCGCTAAGCTGCTGGCGCTGGCCTCGCTGCTGTGGGGCGCCACCACCTGGCTCAACGCGATCGCACCCACCTACCGCGCGTTCCTCGTGACGCGCGCCAGCACCGGCATCGACGACTCCAGCTACCCCGGCATCTACAGCCTGATCGCCGACTATTTCAGCCCCAACAAGCGCGGCCGCGTCTACGGCCTCTTGCAGCTCTCCATGCCGCTGGGCTTCCTGACCGGCATGGTGCTGGCCCTGGCGCTGCGCGACACCATCGGCTGGCGCGCCGTGTTCTACATCACCGGCACGCTGGGCGTGCTGCTGGCTGCGGTGATCTTCTTCGGCGTCAAGGAGCCCAAGCGCGGCGGCAGCGAGCCGGAGCTGGCCAACGTGGAGATGAGCACCACCTATCGCTTTAGCTGGCCGGTGGCGCGCGGGCTGTTCAAGAAGCGCACCCTGCGCCTGCTGTTCCTGCAAGGCTTCTTCGGCGTCTTCCCTTGGAATGTGATCAGCTTCTGGTTCTTCACCTATCTGGAAAAGGAGCGGGGCTACAGCGGCACGGCGCTGTTTGTCACCATGGCCGCGGCCGTGCTGGTGCTGGCGGCCGGTTACCCCGTGGGCGGCGCGCTGGGCGATGCTCTCTTCAAGTGCACGCCGGGCGGCCGCGCCATCGTCTCGACCATCGGCGTGCTGACCGGCGCGGTGCTGATGGCGCTGACCCTCAGCGTGCCGGCCGCGAACCAGGGGCTGTTCCTGGCCCTGCTGGCCGCCACCGCCTTCTTCATCCCCTTCTCCTCGCCCAACGTGGTCTCCATTGTCTCGGACGTGACCCTGCCCGAGGTGCGCAGCACGGCCATCTCGATCCAGTACCTGATCGAGTCAGCCGGCGCGGCCATGGCCCCGCTGCTGGCCGGCTACATCGCCGACCGCACGTCGCTGGGGACGGCGATCCTGGGCATCAACACCACCGCCTGGCTGATCTGCGGCGTGATCTACATCGCGGTCATCTTCCTGGTGCCGCGGGATATCGCCACCCTGCGCCACGAGATGCAGGAACGCGCCGACCACGAACGTTCCCTGGCGGCAAAGGCTGTGCCGTCTTAAGCCGTGTCCACCCAGCCTGAGACTTCGGAAGTCGCCGGTCCAAGCAAAGACTAGCTTCGCCGCGGTGAACCGCGCGTCGTACAAGGCTGCGGCGGCTTCCGAAGTCTGCTCCACGCCCAAAGAACAGAGAGGCCATGCCGCCTCCCTCTTGGCGCCGTTTGCGTTCTGTGTGGCAAGTTCCCCCAGTTCCCTCAGTTCCCTTCTGATTTCTCCGCAATCTCCACCAACACCTGCCCCCGCTCCACCACCTGGCCAGCCTGGCAGTGCACCTTGACGACCTTGCCCGCGGCTGGCGCGGCGATGCGTAGCTCCATCTTCATGGCCGAGAGCAGCACCAGCGGCTGGCCCTGGCTGACCTCATCGCCCTCGGCCACCAGCACGTCCAGCACCAGGCCGGGCATGGCGGCCGCCAGGCTGCCCGCGCCTGGCC
>JBAQCH010000092.1:0-7821 GCA_049294015.1 Anaerolineae bacterium | reverse complement strand
GCCTTCGCCCACAGCCGTCACGCGCACGGCCTGCCCGACGCCGGGGAGCGACCACAGATCGGTGTTGCCAGGACGGAGCTGGCCCTGGCTGCTCTGCGCCGCGTCGAGGGATCGCGGCGTGGCCGTGACCGGCAGCATGGCGACGGAACGCGGCTGGCCATCGGCCGGAAAGCTAACCGCCACCGTGTAGACGCCGGCCGCGTCCAGCCGCGCCAGGATGGCGGACGCCTGGCTGACCAGCGCCACATCGCCCGGCCCGACCAGGCTCAGCTCCGCGGCGGGATCGACAGCGATGGAGACCAGGCCAGGCTGCGGCACGGACAGCATGAAGGCGGCGCTCTCCTGCGTTACCATGGTCGCGCCCAGCCTGGCCGAGGTGGGGCTGCGACTGGCCAGGCTCAACTGGTAGGGCGCGCTGGAGCCTGACCGTCCGGCGCGGATGAAGTAGTCGCCGCTTTCCGGCAGGAGGAAGGCCGCGATGCGAGCGTTGAAGTTGTCGCCGCGGATATCGTCGTTGACCGTCAGTTGCCTCCCGTCGGCGGCCAGCAACGTCAGGTAGGGATCGAAGCCGCCGGGGACCCAGCCGGTCAGCCCGATGTCTACCACCTGGCCGGCCCGTCCGCGGAAGCGCCACAGCTCGTTGGCCACGGTGTTGGATGACTGCGGTTCTCCAAAGCTGATCTCAGGCGGCTGTAGCTCTTGCAGCGCCAGCGTGTAGCTCGTCGTCTGGTCGAGGCCGCCAATCCGCAGGTAGTAGCGGCCCGTCTGCGGAGGCAGGAAGGCGGTGATTGCGCCGTTGTCAGGGCTGTGCAACAGGGCGCCGTCGGCCGCATGAAGCGCCTGCGACGGTGGGGCGCCCGTGGGGGTGGAGGCAACGAACGCGATGGGCTGGCCCAGCCGGCCATCGAAGGCCCACAGGGTGTCCTGGCGCAGGGTAGATGTCACCGTTTCATCTGGCTGGAGCAGCCGGATGGTCTGGGAGGTGGCCGAGCTGACGGTCAGGGTGTAGGACACCGGGCTGCCGGCGGGGAGGGGCTGAATGAAGTACTGGCCATCAGCCGGCAGGAAGGCGGCCGCGATGCGCGCGTTCAGGTCGCCGCCGCTGTCGTCATCGTAGGCGACGGCAGCGCCGCCTGCGTCCAGCAGGCGCAGCGCGGGGTTGAAGGTCAGCTCGCTGTTCAACGTGATGTCCACGATCTGGCCGGCCTGGCCGGCGAAGGTCCAGATGGGGTTGGCCTGGGTGGTCGATGGGACCGGTTGGTCCATGACAAGAGTCGGCGCAGCCAGGCTGGTCAGGGTCAGCGTGTAGGGAAGGGCGCTCCCGTCCGCCATGACCTGAACGATGAAGCGATCCCCCGCGGGCAGCACATAGGCCGGAATGCTTGCCCGGCCTGGGGCGGGAGAGGCCGCGCCGTCGGGCAACCAGACGCCGTCGGCGTCGCGCAGCGCCATCTGGGGCGTCAGCGCGTCGCCGGCCGTCGTGATCTCCAGGCCGATCACCGGCGAGTCCACGCGCTCGAACAGCCACAGCGTGTCCGAGAGGGTGGTCGAGGCCTGCGGCTGGTCGAAGGGGAGCGGCCGCGCCTCCCAGACGCGCAGGGTGTAGGGCGCGCTGCTGTCCGGTCGCCCCGTGTTCAGGGTGTAGCTGCCATCCGCCGGCAGCGTGGCCACGATCAAGGCATTCCAGCCCCCGCCGCTGTCGTCGTCGCTGGCGATTTGCGTCGCGTCAGGCCTGTAGAGGGTCAGATAGGGGTCAAAGCTGGCGTCGGTCGTGTCCATGCGGATGCCCACGATCTGGCCGGCCTGGCCCGGGAACTGCCACAGGCTGTCCTGGGCGGTGGTCGAAGTCTCGACTATGCCTGGGGAGATGGGCCGCGTGGCGCTCAGGTCGAACAGCACCGTGTAGGCGCCGCTGCCGCCGCCGCCGAATCCCTCGGGCGCGATGCGGTAGATGCCGTCGCTGGGCAACAGGTAGTTGACGATCAGGGAGTTGTAGTCCGACCCACTATCGTCGTCGCTGATCGCCGCGCCGCCCGGCCCCTCCAGGCTCAGGAAGGCGTCGAAGGCGTTGTTGGCCGCGTCCATGGCGATGGTGACCGCCTGGCCGCGCTGGCCCTGGAAGTAGAGCGCCGGTCCCGCGCCGTTGAGCAGCTCACCCTGCACCGTGGCGCCCTCCTCCAGCAAGTCCATCAGATCGGCCGCGCGCTGGCAGGCCGAAGCATCGCCCTGCTGGCAGAGGGAATAGAGGGCTTGGGCCAACCCGCTCTGGGCCATCTCTACCTGGGGACCCGGCCAGTAGGAACTGAGTTCTAGCGCCTGGTCCAGCGCGGCGACGACTGCGGCCATATCTTCGCTCTGCCCCTCTGCCAGCAGCCGCTCGGCCTGCACCAGGCTCTCCGCCGCCCGGAGAGCCTGCGCTGGATCGAACGACGCTGTTTCGGGAGCCACCAGAGCCAGGCACTCCTTGGCCCGCTCGGCGTCGCCGGCGCGCAGATATTCCAGCGCCTGGCCGCCCACCACCTGCGTCCTGTGCGCGCTGGGGTCCAGATTGAGGCGAGGGTCAGCCCGTTGGGCCTCTTGAAGCAGCGCCATGCCCTGGTCCCACGTGTCGGACCGGCAATCGTCCAGCGTCCGTTCGGCCTCCGTCACCAGCGCCTGGGCAAAGCTGATGTCCAGCGGCCCTGGGCAAAAAATCCGAGCCTCCTCAGGGTCAGGATTGTTCTCGTCGGCGTTGGGGAAGGCCTTGCGCCAGTCGTCGTAGCTCAGGTTGCGTCCGCCGGCGCGCGCGCAGGCCAGCTCCAGCCAGCGCGCCGGCTCCATGGGCCAGCGCACGGTCGAGCCTGGCAGGGCTGCCAGCAGCGTGCTGCCGTCCGCGCTGAGCGCCAGATCGGCCACGCTGTGGGGCAGGTCGAACCGGTGGATCAGGCTCTCGCTCTGCCGATCCCACAGCGCCAATTCGTGCCCGGTCGTGGCCAGCGCCAGCCAGGCATCGTCCTGAACGAACTCGATGGCGGCGAATTGGAGCTCGCCCAGGTCGGGTTCGTACAGCTCGACAGGCTCGGCGCCCGTCCAGGCCCAGATGCTGACCTGGCCCTTCTTGTCCAGCGCGGCCAGATAGTGGCCATCGCTGCTGAACGCGACATCGACCGCGTCGTTCTTCATTCGCGGCGTCAGTGCTTTCGTTGCTGTGCCGTCGAAGGTCTGGATGACGCCCGATGTCAGGGCCAGCGCCCCCTGGTCAGCCTGCTGCGGCCGGAAGGCGACCGCGACGATGCGCTGCGGCGCCGGGACGGTTCGCCCGGGCGAGGCCAGCATGCTGGCGTCGGCGGGCGCGATGGTGAGACGGCAATCTGTCACCGGCTCGCCGGTTGGCGTCGGCTGATTCGGATCCGGGGTCTTGGTTGGCGTGGGCGATGTCGTGGGGGTCGCCGCTGGATCTGCTGTCGCCGTTGGTGTGGCTGTATCGCCTGGCTTGGCTATCGCCGTGGGCGACGCCGTGGGCGACGGGGTGGGCAAGCTGGCGGGGACTGAGCGACAGCTGGCCCAGGCCACCTGCACGCCGTCGTCGCTGAGCGCTGCGGCGGTGATTATGACGCCGGCCGGCACGCTGATGCTGATGGGCTGGGCCGCGTCCACAGCCTCCCCCAGCCAGAGGGCGCGGCCATCCTGCGCCACGGCCAGCCAGCGGCCGCTGGGGCTCACGGCCTGCAGCGTGGGCGACATGGGCGCGGTCAACGACAGCACGCTGGCAAACTCGGGAATCTGGCTGAGATCCCCAACGTCCGGCGCGGCGGCGCTACCCGGCCCGCTGCCGGCCGTCGCTGAACCGTCGGTGAGGGGAGCATGGTTGTCCAGCGCGCCGAGCAGGGCGGTGTAGGCCAGCAATGTCGGCGATATCTCCGTCGCGGCATGGGCCAGCAGCAGCCTGTCCTCCAGCGAGGAGACATCCAGCGCCAGCGACTGGTTGGCCAGCATCAACGATCTCGCGATGCTGCGTTCGTGATCGGCATCAGCGGCTGCGGCCACTGCGGTTTTTTCGCTGTTCTCCGCGACGACTTTGGCCGCGTTCAAATCATTGTTTTTGAGGAATGCGACAAACCAGGCCACCAGCGCAACGACGGTCATGGTGGCGATGATGCCGACCGCCACCCGCAGCCGACGCGAGTGACGCTTTTCTGCTGCTGCACGCGCGTCGGCCTCATTGCCGCGCGCACGCTCGGCCTCCAGCGCGGCGGCTTGTTCGCGCTTCTCCTGCGCTTCTTTGGACGCCGCCAGGTACTCGGCGATGATCGGCTCCAGGTGCTGGCCGGCTGTGTCGTGCAGCACGGTTTGGAGATTCAGGTCGGCCAGCAGCAGCGCGGGGTTGCGCGCCTCTGGGCTTTCGCCGGACTCGCACCAGCGGTAGGCCGCGTCTACCCATGGCTGTTCACGCCGGCGGCGCTCGGTCCACCATAGGTTGGCCGTGCGAATCGGTTCTACGAAGCGGTCATGGATCAGCTCCACCAGCCGGACGCTGCCGCGCGTGTCGCTGCGCAGCAGGTGGTTGTCCACCAGCTTCTGCACGACCTCCTCAGGCACGCCGCCCGTATCATCATGGCCCCGCTGCATGAAGCCGCGCGTGCCCCCTTCGGTGATCAACTGCGTCGAGAACCAGTTGCGCAGAAACGCCTCGTCCACCTGCGCCGCGGCGGACGCGCGTGCTTTCTCCAGGGCCGTCTCGTAGAACGCGCCCAGCGCGCCGTCGACGAAGGCTGACAGCAGCTCAACTTTCTGGCGCTGGGTCAACTGGTCGCTGTCCGCGCGCGCCGCCAGGGACGCGCGCGCCAGGCGCTGCAAGTCTTTCATCTCGATCTTGTTGCCGGGCGCCTGTTTCATGCTTTCCCAAAGCTGATAGCACACCACCTGGAGTTGGATCGGTTCCACCGCCTCGCCGGGCACCGTGCGGATCTTGCCGTCGACATCCGGCTCACGCACCTGGCTCATGTTGCGCACCAATTGTTGCGCCACCCCCGGCTCGAACGTCTTTCCGCAGGCAGAAGCCGGACCCTCGATCGCTAAATGGGCGTCGTGTGTGCCCATCAAGAACATCTGATAGCGCGCACGCAGACCGTGCTGCAGCAGGCCGGCGTAGCGCTCCAGGTCTTGCACGTAATCAGAGCGCAACGACATGATCACCCGGAGCATGATATCCGAGCTGAGTGCGTCGTTCACCTGGCGGAAGAAGTCCTCCCGGTGGCTCCAGTACGTGGGATAGGCCGTGATGATCTCCTCGAACTGGTCCAGGATCAACACCCGCGGCCACAGGTCGCGTTGGGGCGTCGCCCTGCGCAGGGCCGCGTCGCTGGGATCATAGTGGTAAGTCTTGCCGTCCTCGGTGCTCAGGTGCCACAGGAAATCGCTCAGGCTGAGTTCGGCAAAGCGCTCCGGCTGCGGGTCGTTGGGCGCCAGGCGCAACATCAGGTTGTAGGCGTAGACGTTGCGCAGCCCGGCCGGCAGGCTGGCCGCGCCGCTGACCCGAGCGGTGGGCAGCACTTCGTACAGCTTCTCCTCCAGGCGCGGGATCACGCGCTTGTTGAGCACGGACGTCTTGCCGGCGCCCGAAGGCGCATAGAAGACCAGCAGACGCTCGGTGACGGCCAGCGAAGTCAGGTCGCTAGTCTCCTGATCCCGGCCAAAATAGGGCCGGGCATCGCCGCGCGCAAAGGACTCCGGTCCTGGATAGGGATTGGTGCACTCGATGGTCATGCGGCCCTCACGATCGTTGCTTGAAAGTCTTATAGAGTTTGACGATGAATGCATCAGGCGTGAGGAATTCCACCCTGAAGTTGGCTTCCTGGCTCAGGTAGTCGCGCAGGTACTGCTCCGCCCGCTGGGGATTGGTGAAGCCATTCTGCTGGTCGGGCTTGACCTGAATGACGACCCCGGCGTCGCGCTGTAGCTGTGCTACCGCCGGCTTAGCGGTTACGATGCCGCGATAGAGCACCTGAAAGTCCCAATCGTGCAATTGAAAGCCCATGATGAGCAGCGGCAACTCTACGATGCGTTCCCACAGATAGGCTGGAATCGGCGGCGGCGCGCCTTTGCTCTGGCTGGTCTTGGCGTCTGTCTCGCGCAAGAAGATGTAAACCAAGAAGTTGAGATAATCGTCCACGCTGAGGACCATCGTGTGCGGGTAGCGCTCCATGCCGAAGAGATGAAACACCAAGGGCTCGTCGGGCGTGGGTTCGGTGGGGTCAGGTAGATACTGCCGGTCGATCTTTGAGATCTGGCCGGACCACGTGCAGACCTCTGAGCGCACCCGCTTTCTGCCGTCGGCGATCAAAGCGCGCTCCAGAAAATCGTAATAGCTGGTGGTGATGTAGATCGGTAGTCGCAGCTTGGCCAGCAGGGTCATCAAGTCTTCTTCGCCAGCCTGGAGCGGTGGATAGCCCAGCTCGGAGACCAGATCGGCAAACAGGAGATCGGGCGTCGCAGCCAGATTTTTGTCCTCGATCAGTGCGGCCGCAGCCGTGTCGGTGCTCTGGGCAAAACCTAGCAAACCCTGCACCATGAAATCCAGGAAGTCACGCTTAGCCTTTTCGGGATTGCCGGCTGTGACCTGGTGATATTGCGCAACTCGCGCCAGGTTGTCAGCGTCGTTCATGGGATAGCCGACCTGGTCGCTGGCCGCCCAGCTTTCGCCGATGAACGAGGCCAGCGACTTGTTGTCGATACCAAACAGGCGCATGAAGCGATCGTCGCGCAGCGAGTTGCTCAGGATCGGGATGATCTTACCCTCCTTCACGCGTCTCGCCAGGTCCTGCCACAGATCATCCCCCTCGCCTACGGCGCGGTGCATTTGCGCATAAGCCAGGAATGAAGGGCGTTGTTGGGTACGAACTTCCTGCTCTAACACCATGGTCGTTATCCCTCCGATCCACAGAACGAGTTAGCCAGCCGATCCTGGCCTAGAACCATCATCACCCGGAAGCCATGGCGTTTGCCAAAGGGCCCGGGCTGCATAGGCAAAGTGCTGCTGCGGGCGGCGCAGCGCAGCTTCTCCGGCGGGTCCGCCGCCGAGCCGCCGCGCACGATGCGCCGCACCTGGCTGTTGGCCGCCAGATCGTCGCGCCCATCGTTTGTCCAGGGATAGCGATAGCGCGGCTCCAGGACATTGGTTCCCCACAGCGTGCTGGTCCACTGCGGCACATTGCCAACCATGTCGTGACAACCAACTGCGCTCTGGGCTGGGTAGGCGTCGACGGCGGCGGTCTCAGCCTGGCCCTGGTTACAGCGCCCCGACGTCCAGTCGCCCCAGGGATAGAGCCGGCCGTCGACGCCGCGCGCCGCTCGCTCCCAGTGCGCCTCGCTGGGCAGGGTGTAGTGACGCCCTGTCTTCTTTGTCTTCTCGCTCAGCCATTGACAATAGGCCATCGCGTCGCACCAGGTGACGCCGCTGACGGGGTGACGTTCCTCGCCGCGGGGCGGCGTTTGCCCGTCCCAGCGCATCTCCGGCCGGGCCAGTCGTTGGGTCTCGCGCAGAAACAGCTCGTATTCGCAGTTCATCACCGGGTACTTGCCGATACGGTACTCGCCCAGAACGACCTCGCGCTGCGGACACTCGTGCTCAGGAAAGCCTGCGCCGTCTGGGCTGCCCATCAAAAAGGAGCCGCTGGGGATATAGATGGTCTCCGGCTCGAAATTCTGTCGGGCAATTTCCGGCAGCGCGTCGGGGCTGCTGGGCGTCCAGATGCGGCCGTCGAGGAGGCGGGTGAACAGCACCGGCATCCACCAGTCGGGCCGCTCGCGCACCGCGCCGCGCGCCACGGCCATGGCCCGGTC
>JBAQCH010000091.1:0-22179 GCA_049294015.1 Anaerolineae bacterium | reverse complement strand
CGCCACCACCCACAGCCACGGCAGCGCACCCGCGCCGGCCGCCGGGCTGGCCTGGATGCCGTTCAAGGTCACTGCGGTCGGCCCGCTGTAGTCCACGCTGACCGGCCCGTGCATGGTCATCGCGCCGGAGGTGTCCACGTCCTGCAGCCAGTAGTAGTAGGTCACGCCCGGAACCAGATCGGCCCGGTCCTCCCAGGTGTAGACGAAGCCGCTGGGGCTGCCCTGCGACTGGGAGGGGATCAGCGCCGTGTTGAGCTGGTGGTCCCAGCCGTCGGGCGACGTGCCGCGGTAGAGGTTGAAGCCGCGGTTGTTGAGCTCGCTGGCCGTCTCCCAGGTCACCAGCACCGCGTCGCCCTGCTGGGCGGCGTAGAAGTCGGCGAGGGTGATGGCGAGGACGCCGCTCTTGAAAGCGGTGAACTGGCTCAGCGAAGTCAAGCCTGCGAAGCTGAAGGTTGGATTACCCATCGTGCCGCCAGTTTCACTCCAATTAGGCCCTCCATCCCATTTCTTCGGCGCCATCTGGCTAGTGTCACCCACAATATCAGATGCCACAAAGGTGAAACTCGCGCCGTAAGAACTGAAACTGCCCGCAGTGCTATTCCCTACCCAGTAGCGCGTCAGGTAGTCATTCGTTACCTGGGAAGGCACGTTGGTATCCTTGGCATCGACCACCCGGAAGCAGACCGTCAGCCCACTGGGTCCGGTCGGGGTGAAGGCCACCGGCGAGTACTCAGCCGTACTGCGGGCGTCGCCGATGGGATAGGTGAAGGCGCCTGAATCCCAGACCTTGCACAGCTTGCCGGATTGGGTGCCGTCCACGTCGGTGACCACCATTTTGCTGTTGTCGTGTGATCCACTGATACCGCCACTTGAAGCAATGGTCAGAGTGCTGTTACCTGCGTACAACAGACCACTGATATTGGCGTCAATGTTTACTGCTACATCTGCGTTCATCGTCACACCGGCAGTTGTGGAATTACTGATCGTCAGCCGGTCAAAGGTTGTTGAGCCGTTGATCGTCTGAGCGGCTGTGCCGTTGAACGCAACGATGCTGCCGTTTGGTGTGAATGTCCCACCACGCGTCCAGTTGCCTCCCAGGAAAAGGTCCGATGCAGATGTAGAGAGCGTCAGTGTGCCTTGTACGTCAACAGAACCGCCAACTGTTAGGTGATCACCGTTTGTGACGGTGCTCTGGTTCAGCGTGGAACCGCTGTCTATGGTCAGGTTGCCGGCCATGCTACGTGCGCCGCTGCCCAGATTGAGCGTTGTGCTATTGCCTACCTGCACGTTGTTGGGGTAGCCAGCCCCACTGGCGGCGCTCCACTCCAATGCGCGTGTAAAGGTGCCGCCCGTGTAGTATCTCAGCAAAGAAGAACTCCCATAATTCGGTCCCGATGTCTCAAAGCGACCGCTGCTGTTGAACTGAACAGTCCCATTCACGGTTAGATCACTACCGTCTCTAACATTGCCGGAACCAGACAGAAGCAATGTACCGGCAATGGTTCTGGCCACATTCATGTCTAAACCACCAGAACCCGATATCGTTACGTTATGGGGACCGTTTGTTGCAGGCCAGAATACATGGTCTGAGTTCAGACCAAACTGGCCTGATGTGTTGGCAAACTCAAGTGTACCGCCAGAACCATAGCTAAACGTTCCGGTGTGAGCAAAACCACCCTGCTGCAGACGAAAAACACCGTTAACGGTGATTGTGTTGTTGTTCAAGTTCCTACTGGCACTTGTCTGGAGTACTCCACCGGCATTCACTGTGACGCTCGCAAGACTATGGCCAGTTAGATCCCCATTTAGCGTTACGACATCACCGCTTTGAATGATAACCGTATCGCCATTAACAGGCCCATAGGTGCCACAGCCTGTCTGCCATGTACTACCAGTGTACCAATATCCTCCACCGGTACCATTTGATGTACATGTTGCAGCAAACGCCGGTTGCGGTGCAACCGCAACCGCCATAAACATTAGCCACACAGCGACTGAGCCTAAACGAAAGAGTCTGCTCGTGGTCCTCATGATATCCTCCTCAATCACCGGCTTACCCTCCGGCCAGGGTGTCGATTGCGATGCCCAGCGCCTCAGGTGGCGCCGGGTTGAGAGACGTGGGACGGTTGGCGCACCCGGCACGGGGCGGGGTGCGCTGTGCTGCTAGCGGCCCAGCGCGGCCAACAGCCGCTGCCATAGCCCGGCAGCCGGCGCATGGCCAGCCTCGATCTGGCCCACGCGCACGGCGGTGGGCTGCTCCACCGTGACGCCCACCGGGCCGTGCTGCGTGGCCACGCCGCCGCTGTCCAGGTCTTCCAGCGTGTACCAGTAGCTCTGGCCGGGGACAACTGCCGTGTCGCTGTAGCTGTAAGTCGCGCCTTGGCTGCTGCCGGGCGACTGCGCGGGCGTGAAGGCCAGCAGCTCGCCCAGTTGATCCGGCGCCTGGCTGCGGTACAGGTTGAACCCGAGGGTGTCGTGCTCGCTGACGGTCTGCCAGGTGACCAGCACGGCGTCATCCTGGGCTTCGGCCTCGAAGGACGCCAGTGTCACGGCCAGGGGAGGGGCCGGCAGCCGCAGCTTGAGGGCCGGGTCGCCGAAGTAGACCGAGGTGTCGATGACGTCGTGGAAGCTGGCAGTCTGTCCGAAGTAGTACTGATGGGCCGCGTTGACTGCGTCGCCGGCCCGCTCGATGCGCTGGCGAAAGACTGCGTCCACCAGCCCGCGGTTCAAGGTCAGCAGCGCATCGCCGATGTGCAGGCCGCTGGGCGAGAGGTCGGCCACCGAGCCACGCTGGGGAGTCAGCAAGAGGGTTTCCGCCAGCGACTGGCCGTTGCCGGAGGGAAACAGGTTGATGAAATAGCCAGACCAGCAGGAGTATGATACCGTGAACGGCCAGGTATCATTCGCTGCCAGCGCTGAGACATCCGCAGGACTCTGCGCATGAAACATGGACACCGATCCCCAACGAAACTTCGAGCCGTGCCCAAACCACTGCACCATCAGCGCATCGGCGTTGAAGGCCGCCTTGATAGCCGTGCGCATGGCGTCGCCGCTGAAGTAGTCGCGGTTGTAGTAGATCATGCGGTCGTCGTAGGACGCAGGCAGCCAGTTCAGGCGCACGTCGTCGCTGTAGGCGTGGAAGTCGCCCGCCGGGTCCAGGTGGTTGTCGGCCACGAAGACCACGCGCTGCTGCCAGTCGCCGGCCGGCGCGCTGGTCTCGTAGGCGATGACCTTGTTCACCACGGCCGTGACGTCGGCCGGGGTGCGGGCGGGGATGCGGCCGATGGCCATCTCGGGCAGGTAGTCGCTGGGGCCGTCCACGCTGACGAAGCGGTTGTCGGCCGCGGTCTCGCCCAGCCAGGGGTCGATGTGGATCAGGTAGGGCGGGATCAGGTTGGGATAGGCAGTGCCGCTGGCGCCGGTGAAGTCGTAGTGGCCGTCGCCCACCAGCAGGACGTAGCGCGGCGGGTTGGCCGGCTGGGCCGGCGGCGGCGCGCAGGGGCCGCTGTTCCAGCAGCGATAGGCGTAGGTGAGGAAGCTGCGGATGGCCTCCGGATCGCGCCGGCCGTAGCTCCACTCGTCGTAGATATCCTGCACGTCCACCTTGGCGACGCTCAGCCCCTCGGCCGTCCGGTGGGCCAGCAGCGGATCGATAGCCTGCCACAGCGAGCGGTGGACGATGGCGATGTAGTCGGCCTGGTGGCCGGGCGTGCCCCAGCTCGACGGCGTGTCGGCCTCCACCGCCAGCGGCGCCAGCAGGGCTGCCACGCTGCTCAAGGCGTAGGTGGGGCCGGGCAGGATGGCGTCCCAGAAGGTGAGCTCGTAGGTGGAGCCGGCCAGTTGGGCCGCGGTGGTCAACAGGCGCACCGGACCCGTGGGGTTGCGCAGGTCGTAGACCCGCACGTCCGGCGTGCTCCAGCCGCTGGTCGTCACCTGGTTGACGCCGGCTGCCATCGCTTCGATGGTGAGTCTGTCGGCCTGCGCGCTGGCCAGGGAGGGATAGGTCACGCGCACCCAGTCGGGCGAGACCGAGTAGAACTCGATGCCAGGCAACTGCGCAGTGGCCGCGGTCAGGTGGATGCGGTTGGGCGCGCCGTCCAGCCAGGTCGCAGGCACCCAGTCATCAGAGACATAATAGGTCTTCCCCTCCCACTGGTGGATTGCCACGGAGTGGCTGTTGAGGGCGATGGCGATGGATTTGTCCGGATTGGCCGGCCGGTCCACGCCGCCGTGCAGCGCGGCCTGGATGCGCAGCGCGCCCCCCGGCAGTGGATCGACCACCGGCAGGGTGTAGGAGCGGGTCAGCGTCGGGGTTCCGGCCAGGTCGTCGGGGCTGAGCGGCGTGTCGAACCAATGGTCGGCGTCCTGAGGGCGGGGATAGTCGCTGCGATACTCGCGGTTAAGCTCCACCTGCACAGTGCGGGTGATGGTAGTTATCACCGGCTCGTTGCCGCTGGGAGCCACGGCCCGCGTTGCCATGCGCAGCCCCGGAGCACCACCGTAGGTAAGCCAGAGGACGTTATCCCGCTGGTATCTCCCCTGGTACGGCTGAGCATAGAAAACTACTAGATCACCGGGGTTAAACTGACCGTCGTCCTCCCCAATCACCTGGATGGCTACTGGTTGGCCCAGGTAGGACATAGCAAAGCTGGTCGGATCGGTCGCTGCAATGGGCACGCCGGCTGCCAACAGGTCTTCGTAGGTCAGCCGGTGCAGCCCAGGCTGGCTGGTTCGTATCCGTAGCGCGCCCGCGCTGGACGCAGGCAGGTTGAGCGCTGTCAGCAGTCCTGTGTCTGGCTGGGTCGCGCCTTCTTCTGTGATTTCGATCCTGACTTGCACATCAGGACTGTAGCGCACTTGGCGGGTGATAGGGTTGTACTGGAATGGAAAGACAGCTAACGCCAGTTGTCGTCGCCCCTTGCTGGTTTGCACTGCACCCGGGACAACAGGTGAGGCTGGATAGAAGGCGTTGACCCTGTAGATCGCCGGATCAGGCATGTCAATCACCGGCACGAAACTAGGAAACTCGGATGCAGCACTCCAGCCACCTAGCTCAAACGGCGCCAAGCTTGGCACAGGTGCCGCCGGGATATCCACCAATTCGGCCAGTAATCGCTCTCCTGGTGCTACATAACTGATGTTCCAAGCGGCGTTCGGAGGCAGTTCCACTACAGTCCTCCAAACAGGCAGTGCTGGCGCGCCGGGCGCATCGTTGATACCGTAAGAAGACACCCGCAAGCCTAGATCATCAAGTTCATAGCTTGGAGTCACCACGCGCAGCACTATCGGCTCCAAACCGATCTCTTGGGCTGCTACGGGAAGGCTAACACCTCCAAGCAATCCGCAAAAAACCAAGGAGCACAGAATGGTCCATAGTCTAGGCACTAAACAACCACCACGCCTTCTTTGCATTTGATACTCGAAAAAGGCATTCCCGAAAAACGTCCAGTGTTAAAGGCCTAGTTGTCTCGGAATCGGCCAAGCACACCAGTAGTAGATCCGCTTATTGGTAACAGATCTAGACGGATCCGTGATCCGATACCTTCGGGGGTTGAACAGACAGGATCACGGATATGCCTGGAGCAGGTAAGGTATAGTGCCGCCTGCCAAGGTTGTACCAATGCGGTCGATTAAGTTCGCAGGCCACGGCTCATGATTCAGAGCATGCCTTTATGAAGGTTATGGAACGACCTTCAAGAACTAACAGCCTGAACTAAGGCTAAGAGGTCCCAAGACACCAAGGTCAGAACCTGCTCTTGGTGGATTCTCCTGGGCGCGCACTTCCAGGTCACGCTCCAGCGTGACGGCGGGATCCTCCCACTCGGCCTTGGCCGGCAGAGCAAGTCGATCAGACGGGTTCGAAGGGGTCGAGATTGCCATGAATACACTCCTGGTGATTGCTTGCGTGGCCGGCCTGGGCACAGCCACGGTGGATGGGGCGCGCTGCTACGCGCCCACGAGGGGAATCGGCTGTCGCTGGCGCCCGTTGCCGGGCGGGTGGATGGTGTTGCCCACGAAGGGCCTCCTGGCCTGCAAGGGCGTCTGCGGCGCGCGCTGGCCGGGGTTCTGCTGCTCGAAGCGGGCCTGCGCCTGCTGGCAGGCCAGGCTGTGCCCGCCGTAGCGGTCGCCGTGCTCCTTCCAGGCCAGCCCCGCGCAGCGCCCCTCGCAGTAGCGGTTGATGGGGCAAACCTGGCACTCGGGCAGGTTGCCGTAGGTGTGCCGGCTGCGCAGCTCCTGAAAAATCGCGGCGTTGGCCCAGATCTCGGAAAAGAGCTGGCGCCTCACGCCGGTCAGGCGGCCGGCCGAGATGCGCAGCTCGTTGCAAGGATAGACCTCGCCGTAGGGGCTGATCAGGCAGGAGGACAGCCCCACCTGGCACGTGCGGCTGCTGGCCGTGCGCGCCGCCGGCTGAAAGGGGGTCTCGTCCGCCTGGAACACGGCCGTCATCTGCTGCCGGTCGAGCTGGTGCTGCCGCGCGGGCTCGCTGCCGTCGTCGGCCGCCGAGATCTTGAAGACCTGCTCGTACTGCACCCCCAGCTCCTGCGCCAGGTCGATCATCTGGCCGCGCTCGGCCACGTTCAGGTCCAGCAGCAGGGTGTTGAGCTTGACCCGCACGCCCCGCTCTTGCAGCAAGCGCACGCCGCGCAGCACACGTCTTAGTGTTCGCCGGCTGCCGGCCACCGCGTCGAAGGTGGCCTCGGTCGCGCCCAGCAGGCTGATGTCCACCTGGGTTGGGTCCAGCGCAGCCATCCGGTCGGCGCTCTCCGGGGTCAGCAGGGCGCCGTTGGTCTTGCAATCCAGCGAGAAGCCCAGCGCTCGCGCCCGCTCGGCGATGGTGAAGAAGTCGCGCCGGGTGAGGATCTCGCCGCCGCTCAGGGTCAGGCGCAGCGTCCCGGCCGCGGCCAGTTGCTCCAGCGCATCCAGCCACTCGGCCGTCGTCAGCTCCGGCTCGGCCAGCGGCACGTTGTAGCACATGACGCAGTCCAGGTTGCAGACGTGGGTCAGCTCCAACATGGCGCTGAAGGGCACATACTCCTTGCGCAGGCGGGCCAGCAGCGCCTCGAAGGGATCGCCCGGCGCGTCGGGGACGCCGCAGGCGTCGAAGCCGCGGTCCAAAGGCTCGGCAGGAAGCTGTGGATGGAGCGGAATCGCTGAAAGCATGATCAATTCCACACGATGAGTTCTTTGGCGGCCAGGGTGTCCAGCAATTCCACCGTAGTCTGCTGGGCATGCGCTGGGTCGACGTCGTACTCCGCCGCCAGCAGCGCGACAATATCGGCCACACTGCGGACGCCGTCGGCCAGTTCCCAGATGCGGGAACCCGTCTGGTTGAGCATACGCACCTTGTTCTCGGCTGGGGTAATGACCACCGCTTCACCGCTGAAGACCCGCGATGCTGTGCGGGGATGATGGGCAGGTCTGCGCTGCAATGAGTCCGCCATAGAGCTGAAGAAACCTCCCTGCGTTTCGATATTGCGCCTATTATACCTGGCGCGGCAGGCTTGTCAAGACACGCAACCCAGCCCCCGCGCCGCCCATGCTTGCAAATCTCCCCCCGCTATGCCATAATGCGTCTACCACTTTTTCTGGAGGCCTCTCTGGTATGCTGATCTGGCAGATTCTTGCTGTGGTTCTGATCCTTGCCTTTGTCGTCATCGCGCTGCTGGCCTTTATCGAGCCAGGCCCCCTGAACCGGCGCAGCCGCACCCCGCGCGGCCACAAGCCGGAGGCAACTCCCCCTGACCATGGCGACGAGCGAAGCTGACGCCGCGTTGCCCGCCAGCGCGGCTGTGCCTGCCCTCAAGCCAGCCGCCCGCTGGCAGCGCCTGGCCAACCTGACGCTGGACCGAGTCCCCGCGCCCTATGGGCTGACGGTGTTTTTGCTGGGCGGCGTGGTTCTGGCCGAACAGGTCATGGAGCAAGCGCTGCTGGGCCCCATCGAGCGCTTCCTTGCACCCAATAGCCTGCGCTTCGGCCTGGCGCTGCCCGCGCTGACCATCTACATGCTGCTGGCGCTTAAGACGCTCAAGCACAGCGCGCTGCCCCAGTTGGCGCAGCTCAGGCCGGCCGTCTTGATCGACGACGCAGCCTACGACCGCGCGGTGCAGCGCATCGTACAGACCAGCCCGCGGGCTGAGGCCGCGCTGCTGCTGGCGGCGCTGGCTATCACAACCGCCTGGTTCATCGTGCTGCGCCTGCCTTACCCGATGATGGCCACTATCCCGGTCCACCTGCCGGCTAACCTGGCGCAAGCGCTGCTGACCGTGGCAGCCTACACGATTTTTGGCTGGGCCGGCCTGACGTTGGTGTGGAGCACGTGGCAGTTCGGCCGCGGGCTGGGCCAGTTGGCGCGCCAACCGCTGGCCATCAACGCGCTGGACCCGGACAACGTGCTGGCCTTTGGCCGGCTCAGCCTGCGCCACAGCCTCACCGTGGCCGTGACGGTGCTGCTCTTCATCATCCCGCTGGGCGCGCCGGGCGATCTGCTGGAGTACAGCGTGCTGGCGCTGGCCACGCTGGCCAGCCTGAGCGCGCTGATCTTCCCGCTGCTGGGGGTCCACAGCCAGATGCAGCAGGCCCGTGGCCGCATTACGGCGCGCATCAGCCACGAGCTGGCCGGCTGCCAATCCCGCCTGATGAACGGCGCCGAGGTGAGCAACGAGCTGCTGAACGAGCTGGCTGAACGCACCGAAAAGCTGATCGGATTGCGCAGCACGGTCTATCGCTCGCCCACCTGGCCCTTCCGCAACGCCTCGTCGGTCGTGCGCGTTCTGTTGGCGGCCCTGAGCCCGCTGCTCTACTTCGTGCTGAACGAAATCTTGCGCACCTACGTGCTGCCCATGCTGGGCGTCGGCTAGGCGCCTGATTCAGCGATCACTTTGGAATGAGCGGGGTCTTCTGCCAGTTGCCCACGGTGTGCGGCGGCATCCAGTCGTCGATGCTCTTTGCCATGGCGTTGAGCCGGCGCAGCGTGACCGTCTCGCGAATGTAGTCGGCCTGCGCCTCGCTGAGCTGGATATCGATGCTGCCCGCGGCCGCCTGGGGATCGGTCAACAGCCACTTGCGAAACTTGTTGTCGGCCAGCAGGGCGTAGCCGATCAAACGCTCCAGATCACTGTCTTGTAACATGACAACCTCCTGGGTAGGACTGACGAATGTGCCGCGAATGGCACGAATTGAGCGAAGGCTCAGGCCTCCTTTCGTCCAATTCGAATAATCCGTGGCGTGTTTTGGATGGACTGCTGGTCGGTCAACCGTGATTTGCGGAGTTCGCACGCCCACGTGCGAACCGTGATTTGCGGAGTTCGCACGCCCACGTGCGAACCCGGCGTCTGGGGACGCCTACTCCTCAAATCGGGGACACCTACTCCTCAAATCATGGTTGACGCAACACCACGTAAGTCGAGCTGATGTGAATAGTTCGAAAGAGCGAGCCGTGACACTGGCCTCACGGGTGGAAAACGCGGCTGACAGTCTGCTGCAAGTGGCCGCGGGCTGCATCGATCAGCCGGCCGCAGCCCAGCTCAGCCTCGCTCTGCAAACTGGCCGCATACTGCGCCAGGCCGCTGCAACCTGCCTGCGCAGCCAGCGCCTGAGCTGCGGCGACTTGGCGCTGCACCACCTGAAAATAGGGGGCCGGATCGCCCGCCATCAGCAGCGCCAGCACGCGCCGGCTGTTGGCCGGCCCATTGGCGGCGTCCTGAGGCAAGTCGGACGCGTAGGCCACGAATACGTTGAAACGCCCACCTGCCAGGTCCTCGCGCCAGTCGTCCACGTGGTCCAGCAACACCTGGCCAACCAGCATGGCATCGAGGGCATCGGTCAGGATCGGGATCAAATCAGCGCGCTGAGCCAGCAGACAGGCCCCTACCGCCGTGATCTTGAGCGGCGCGCCGCGCCAGGCCAGCCGCGCCAGGTCTTGCTGCTGCCAGGCAGCAAAGGGCCGGCCGAAGGCCGGGTCGTCCTCAACCAGGGAACGCAGCCAGTGAGACATAGCCGCGTGTCTGTGCTGCCAGAAGGAGGGCGTGACCGCGAAGAGCCGGGTCAGCTCGGCCAGGGCCAGCTCGTGGCAGGCGGCCGCCAGCAGCGCAGCCTCCGGCGCCGCGGCGTCCTCGGCCAGCCGATCCGCCACGCGCACATAGGCCAGACCCAGCAGGTTGCAGACCGTCAAAGCGCGCCAATCGGCTTCGGCCAGGCTCAGCGTAGCCGCCAGCCACCAGGGCAGATGCCACTCGACCGGCCACTGCTGCGGCCCATGCTCTGCCAGCAGCCGCCTGCCCGCCGCGCCCAACCCTGGCGACAGATCCTCCAGCGCGCGGCCACATTGATCGAGCAGCGCCTCGACTTGGTCGGGCGGCAGGTGTGGATAGCGGGTCAATAGGTCCATCGCTGAGCTTGCTTTAGCATGCTTTTCCGTGCCAGACGCCGAGTTATGAAGGTTAAGGAATTATCCCGGTAATCTCGCCGCAGCGCCGCCTGCGTTTGAAACCGCAGGCTGACACCCTCAGAGCATGCTGAAGCAAGCTAACGTGCATGACTGAGCTTGCTTTAGCATGCTTCGGGTGTATCAGACGCCGAACACCTGCCCGGTCTACGGGTTCATTCGGCGGCGGCGCCAGTCAACAACGTGTGCCGCAAATTGTAACACGCAGCAGAGGGGTTGTCAACGGCGCGTTTTTTGGCCAGCGCGCAACGCGATTGACAGCCCGCGCCAGTTCTGCTACTATGTCAAATAGATGCTGCCACTCACAGGCATGGTCATCGCTAACGGGTATCACACAACGAGGAACACATCGTGCCCACTTCATCCTACACCGACCTGCTGATCCGGCTACTCAAGCGGGAAGACCAGGGCTACCCGGTCGAATTGACCCTCGACAACCAGTTGGAGTTTAGCCGGGGCTACCTGAGCCCCGCGGTTGCGCAATGGAAGCCCAGTACGCTGGACGCCGAATCGGGCCGCCGCCTGTTCGATCTGTTGACGCAGGACAGCCAGGTGGCCAACGCCTGGGCCATGATCCGCGGCAGCGCGCCCCAGCGCCGCATCCGCCTCAGCATCGACGACGCCGCGGCTGAGCTCAATCCCATCCCCTGGGAGCTGCTGCGCGATCCCAGCGGCCCGGAAGGCGGCGTCGGCGTTACCCTGGCCGCGGCCGACGCCACTCCGTTCTCGCGCTACATCACCGGCGCGCAGGACTACACACCCCCGGCCGCCCCACAGCGCGTCAAGATCCTGGCGGCCATCGCCAACCCGGCCGGTTTAGAGCGCTATGGCCTGCAAGCCATCGACGTGGAGGCCGAATGGGCTGCACTGCAAGCGGCTGTGGCCGGACTGAATGTGGAGCTGCGGCTGGTAGCCCAGCCCTGCACGCTGGAGGCTATCGAGGAGGAGCTGCGCGCCGGCGCGCACGTGCTGCACATCGTGGCCCACGGCGCCTATAACAAATCCGAACAGCGGGCGGTCATCCTCCTGGCCAACCGCAACAACCAGGTGCGTTTCCTGCACGCGGACGAACACGCCGAGGCGCTGGCCCGCCACCTGCGCGATAGCGCTCCCAAAAATGACTTTTCTTCCGAGAAAAGTCATTTTTGGGAGTCATCAGCCCCCAGAAATGACTTTTCTTCCGAGAAAAGTCATTTCTCGGACCCATCAGCTCCCAGAAATGACTTTTCGCCGCAGAAAAGTCATTTCTCAGAGTCCTTAGAAGCATCCCTGCGCCTGGTCTTCCTGGCCAGTTGCGAGACGGCCACCTACAGCCCCAGCGACGCCTTCTCGGCCTTCGCCCCCAGGCTGGTGCGCGCCGGCGTGCCAGCCGTGCTGGCCATGCAGGACCTGGCGCCGGTCGAAACGGCGCGCGCCTTCGCCCAGGTCTTCTACCGCCAACTGCTGCGCCACGGCCTGGTCGACCTGGCGGCCAACCAGGCGCGCGCGGCCATGCTCAGCGGCCAACGGCCCGGCGCCCATATCCCCGTGCTGTTCATGCGGCTGGCCGATGGCCGGCTGCTGGCCCCCAGTCCGGCTCGCTCCGCACTGACAGCGATCCTGGCCGACGAGGAGTTTGCCTGGTTCTCGCCAACGACCAGTCCGCCCGGCGCGCTGTCATGGACCGAGGGCTACCTGCCTCTGCCCATCGAAGTGGTCCACCTGACAGCCCAGCAAGACCTGCACAGCTTCGAGGGGCAGGAGATGGAGCCCACAGCTTCCATCGACATCTTGCAGGCGGTCAACGAAATCTATCCGACCGGCGGCTGGAGCGCTGCGACCCAGGAGCGGCGCCGGCCGACTGTGATCGCTCTGGCGGGCGGCTACGGCGCCAACCGCACCACTCAGCTCAAGCGCATCGTTTGGCAGACGGCACAGGACTCGCTGCAGCCCGGCGCGCCCAACATGATTGTGCCGGTCTTCGTCAGCCTGGATCGCTGGAGCGCGGCCCAGCTCTCGGCTAGCGATCCCATCAGCGATCTGGCGCGAACGGCGCTGCGCCGCCACTGGCCAGACATGGATGCTGAGGAGGCAGCTAGCCGGCTGGCCGGCAGCGCGCCAACCCTGCGCTTCGTCTTCCACAACAGCGACAACCTAAGCGACCCGGAGCTGCTGATGGCGCTCAAGCAGTTGCGGCTGTTCATCGACCGCCACCCCCAGCACCAGTTCGTCTTCGGCATCAGTCCAGAGCGCTTGAAGCAGGATCTGTTCGCCGGGGTCGACCTGCACGTGCTGCTCTTGCAGCCACTGGAGCGCCGCAAACTACGCCACTTCCTGCACGGGCTGGCGGCCGACGACCCGGCCGGGCTGCCGCTGTTGCAGCGGCTGGACCAGTCGGGCCTCTACGACCTGGCTGCCATCCCCTGGTTCATGCTCAACCTGGTGGAACACGCGCGTCGCGGCCAGTACCCCAAATCGCGCACCCAGGTCTTGCAGCACATGGTCGAGGATGCCCTGGCCGAGGTGGTGGAGATTCTGGCCATCGACGGCCGCGAGCGCTCGCTGACCCGCCAAGGAACCGTCGCCGAGCACATCGAGCGCATCCTCTACGCGCTGGCCTGGCGCATGCAGTCCAACCTTGCCTCGACGCTGCCGCTGGGCGAAGCCTTCACCCTGATGAAGCAAATCCGCGGCGACCGCGAGTACAGCCTCGAGCAGCTCACCGACGCGCTGGTGCAGCGCAAGCTGCTGGCCATCGAAGGCCGTGACTCGCTGCGTTTCGCCTACAGCCGCATCCAGGCCTACTGCTGCGCCCGCGCCATCGTAGAGCGCAACGACCGCCAGAGCAGGCTGGACGAGATCACCTCGACACTGGGCCGGCTGTCGCGCTTGCACTGGTGGGAGGAAACGCTGGTGTTCGCCTGCGGCATGATGGCCGACGACACGCGCGCGCTGGAGCAGTTCCTGTCAGCTATCGTCTACGGCATGAATCTGCTGGAGAGCGACCGCACCTACCTGGCGGCCCGCTGCTTGTCGGAAATCCCTACCTACGGCCCCGCCACGCGCACCTTGACCGTGCTGACGGAGACCGTCACGGCCGCGCTGATCTGGCGCCTGAGCAACCAGAACGAGCCAAACTCGGTGCAGCGCAGCCGCGCGGCCACGCTGTTGGGGCAGATCGCCACCCCGACCGCCATGGAGCAACTGGCCCGCACCGCCTATGGCAAACCGCGCCTGGACCGCCAGCAGCAGCCCGACTACGACTACAGCAACGTGCGCATGGCCGCGATCATCGGCTTGCTGCGCATGACCACCGTCAGCCAACGGGAACTGCTGACGCCGATCGATCCGGTGCTGATCGAACTGCTCAACCATTGGCAAAGCCGCAACGTGGCAGCGTTGTCTGGCTGGCTGCACCAAACCGACAACTCCAGCGCCCAGGGCCTGGCTGCTTTAGCGCTGGGCGACCTGCACATGCAGCTCAAGCTGCAGGCCGAGGGGCTGGAAACGGCTGAAGCCGCGCTGGCCGCGCTGGCCGAGGCCTTCCTGTTGCGCAAGCTGGACCAGGCAACCCAGTGGGCCGTCACCTATGCCCTGGCCACCATCGACCTGCCGGCGGTCAAGCGAGCGGTGCTCGATCCTTTCTTCAGCGACGAGGCAGCCTACGTCCAGAGCGAAGAAGAGCGCTTACAACACTACAAGTGCCTGGCCTACCTGATCGGCCTGCTGCGCTGGCAAGACCCCGGCGCCCGCCAGTTTCTGCTGGTGCGCTGCCTGCTGGAGGCCGCAGATGCCATGCTGGCTGCGGTGTCCATCGACGCGCTGGCTCGCCTGGCCGACCGGCGCGACAAGCCGGTGTTGGAGCGCATCGCCATGGGCTGCCCCGACAGCGACATCATGCCTTGTTTCAAATATCTCAGCCCAGTCGATCAGCTCTACTTGCAGCGCAAGGCCACCGACGCGCTGGCCGTGGTCGGCGACGCTGAGAGCGTCGCCCTGCTGCGCGAGAACCGCGGCGACCCGGCCAACTGGAGCCCGGAGTTGGAGATGGCGCTCTACCGGGCCAGCGAGGAGATCTATTGGCGGCTGAGATAAGGGACTCAGAATTGACTTTTCTCGGAAGAAAAGTCAATTCTGGCTGCGTCCGAAACACAGGGCCAGATGCGTTTAACACAGTAGAGTCCCTGCGAACGTAGAACGCGGCAAAGAAAGAGGATAGCAACCCTATGGCCGAAAAACTAGGCACCCCGTTGTTGGATATCACCGGCTTCCCCGTCGACCTGGCCGACCGGCTGGCCACGCTGTGGATCACCACGGCCGACGAGTTTTACAGCGCAGCCGACGGCGACGGCGCGCTGGGGCTGGCCGAGCACCTGGCCATCTCCGAGGAGAACGTGCGCGCGCTGGCCGACCTGGTCAGCCCGGAGGTCTCCCGGCGCTCGGTGGGCGACGTGCAGTTCCCCGGCCTGGGCTCGCTGGACGACGAGCCGGGCCTGGACCCTTCTGATGCGCCGGCCGCCGCGCCCGGCCGCGGCGTGCTGCCAACCCTTGTCAATTTGATCGACCTGATGCCGCCGGTGCGCGACCAGAAGGAACGCGGCACCTGCGTGGCGCACGCCTGCGCAGCCGTGCGCGAGGTCCTGCTGGGGCCGGATGCCAGCACCGCTGCCGACCTGTCAGAGCAATTTCTCTATTGGGCCTGCAAGGAAAAGGACAACTGGCCTGGCGAAGGCACCTATATCAAGGTCGCAATGGAGGTGCTGCAGGCGCAGGGGGTCTGTCCGGAGCCGGTCTGGCCCTACAACCCCCGAAAAGTGGCCGGCAACGAAGGGCAAGGGCCGGCGCCAGCCGCCGCTCCAGAAGCGGCCGCCGCCTACAAGATCGCCAAGGGAGAGCTGCTGCAAGCGCGCTGGGTGGACAGCATGAAGCAGACGCTGGCCGCGGGCAAACCGGTCGCGTTTGCTGTGCCGGTCTACCGCTACTGGCTGACCGAGCCGGCGAAATCCACCGGCGACGTGCGCCTGCCGCTGAGCAACGAACAGACAATCGGCGGCCACGCCATGGCCATGGTCGGCTACCAGGACGATCCCAGCGTACCCGGCGGCGGCTACTTCATGATCCGCAACAGTTGGGGCGACACCTGGGCCAAGGACAGCGAACTGGGCGCGGGCTACGCCCGGCTGCCCTATCAGTTCATCAGCCAGTTCGGCCGTTCAGCCTACAGCGCAACCGTCGCTGCGCCGCCCAAGCCGGCGCCGGAGCAACCCAAGCCGCAGCCGCAACAGCCGAAGCCGCAGCCCGAACAGCCCAAGCCGCAGCCGGCGCAGCCAGGCTCCAACTGGTTCAGCAGCGTATTGCGCAAGCTGTTCCAGAAGCCGCCCAAGTGATCCACGCGCGGTGGGCGGCGTCAAGCAGCTCCGTCCACCGCATCCCCACCTTTATGTCCTCCCGGACCAACCCCTATCCCGGACCACGGTCGTTCCAGCGCGGCGAACGGCTCTACGGACGCGAGCGGGAGACGGCCGCCCTGCTGGACCTGCTGATTGCCGAGCGCATCATCCTGCTCTATTCGCCGTCAGGCGCGGGCAAGACGTCGCTCTTGCAGGCAGGGCTGATCCCGGCCTTGGAGCAGGAGGGATTTCGCGTGCTGCCGTCGATGCGCGTCAGCGCGGCGCTGCCCGGCGGCGCAGGGCGCGCCGCTGGCCGTTACAGCCTGGGCTGTCTGCTGTCGCTGGAGGAGGGGCTGCCGGCCGAGGAACAACTGCCGCCGGATGAGCTGGCTGCGCTGTCGCTGGACCAATACCTGGCGCGCCGCGCTGCGCCGCCGGTGGCCCGTGACGCACCCTGGTATGGCGACATCCTCATCTTCGACCAATTCGAGGAGGTGCTCACCCTCGACCCGACCGACCGGCAAGGCAAGCTGGCCTTCTTCGAGCAGGTCGGTGAAGCCCTGCGCGACCGCAACCGCTGGGCAGTCTTCGCGATGCGCGAGGAATTCGTCGCCGGTCTCGATCCCTATCTCAAGCCGATCCCAACCCGCTTCGACAAGAGCCGGCGCTACCGGCTGGAGTTGCTCAGCCCAGAAGCGGCGGTCCAGGCGATGCAGCGGCCGGCGCAGCTGGCCGGCGTAGATTTCACCGATGCGGCCGCAGCGCGCCTGGTAGACGATCTGCGCGCTGTGCGGGTGCAGCAGACCGATGGCACGACCGTCACCGTGCCGGGCGACAGCGTGGAGCCAGTCCAACTCCAGGTGGTCTGTTGGCGGCTGTGGGACCGGCTGACGCCGGACGATGCCAGCATCGGCGTGGACGACATCGAGGCGATCGGCGATGTGGACGCGGCGCTGCGCAGCTACTACGCTAACACAGCCGCGGCCGTGGCCAGCAGCACGGGCGTCAGCGAGCGCGCGCTGCGCGATTGGATCGAAAGCGCCCTGATTAGCGGCCAGGACATGCGCGGCCAGGTGTTGCAGGGGGTCGATGCCAGCGAGGGGCTGCCCAACACGGCCATCTGGCGGCTGGTGGACGCGCACCTGCTGCGGGCCGAGCAGCGCCGCGGCGCCACCTGGTTCGAGCTGGCCCACGACCGTCTGGTGCGGCCAGTGCAGGAGGACAACGCCGTCTGGCGCGAGGAGAAGCTGAGTCCACTGCAGCGCGGCGCGTTGCGTTGGCAGCAGCAGGGCAAGCCAGCCGTCTCCAGTGTGCTGCTGGCGCAGGGCGATCTGGTCCAGGCCGAGAAGTGGGCACGCAGCCATCCCGACGCACTCAGCGCGTTGGATCGCGAGTTTCTGGCGGCCAGCCAGGAGACAGAGCGCCGGCAGCGGATGCGACGCCGGCTGGTGGGCATCGGCGCGCTGGCAGCCATCCTCCTGGCTCTGGCCCTGCTCACGACCGGCAAACTGATCTTCGATTCCAACAGCACGCGCCGGCAGGACCGGGCGCGCGCCGTGGCCGCGCAGGCGCGCAACGTGCAGTTCTCGCAGCCTGACTTGTCCCTTCTGCTCAGCGTCGAGGCGCTGAGCATCGCCCGCCAGCACAGCAGCGAGATCGACGCCGCTCTGCTGGCCGTGCTGGACGACAACCCCCAGCTTGAGCAGGTGCTGCGAACCGGCGACCAAGCCATCGAGGCGCTGGCCATTAGCCCTGACCGGCGCTTGCTGGCGGCAGGCGACGATGCCGGCCAGATCCGGCTGTGGGACCGCTTTCAGGCCGCCGAGCTGGCAATCTCGCCGCTGACGTCCGGCAACGGCGCCGTCGTCAATATGGCCATGGCCCCCAATCGGCCGCTGCTGGCCGTTGCCGACAAGCGCGGCGGCGTCACGCTGTGGGACCTGGCCGGAACGTGGGGAGTGCAGCACAAGCCCACGCCCGCGGCAGATAGCGAGGCGGAGGCACGCGCTTTTTGGACGCCCCAACCGCCGCCGCCGCCGCCCCCTCACCAGACCACCCAGGTTCACAACGGCCAGGTGAACGGCCTGGCCTTCAGTCCGGACGGCGCGCAGGCAGCCACGGTCGGCCGCAACGAAGTGCTGCTGTGGACGGTGGACGGCCTGCGGTTGACCAACCCGACCGTGGTGGAGAGCGGCCAGCCGACCTGGAGCGTAGCGCTCAGCCCGGACGGTGAGACCGTCGCTGTAGGCCGCGCAGACGGGGTCATCGCCCTGCATCAGTGGCCGCTGGGTGAGACGCAGGCGTTGCAGGGCGAAGCTGGCGCGGTGCAAAGCCTGGCCTTTAGCCCCGACGGACGACACCTGGCAGCCGGAATCAACACGCGCGGCATCGACCATCCCGTTGGCGTGGTGCAGGTGTGGGATTTGCAGGGCAACATGGCGGCCCAGATGGCCCAAGAGAACGCCGCCGAGTTGACCCTGACCCTGCGCAACCACAGCGACGCCGTCGAGAGCGTTGTCTTTTCCAGCGATGGGCGGATCCTGGTCTCCGCCGGCCGCGACAGCGTCATCAATGTGTGGAATGTCGCCGATGGCGTTCCAGCGGGTGAGCCGCTGCGCGGTCACGTGGAGTGGGTCAACGATCTGATTTTCGAACCGGACAGCCTGTCGCTCTTCTCTGCCGGCAGCCGCGGCGAGATCAACCACTGGCTGTTGGGGCGGCGCACCAGGCTGGGCCAACCGCTGGTCGGTCATAACGGCCAGGTCTGGAGCGTGGCCTTCAGCCCCGACAGCGCATCGCTGGCGTCCGGCAGCCGGGATGCCACGGTGCGGCTGTGGGATGTGGCCAGCCGCTCGTCACAGCCAGTGGATACCCGCAGCGATGGCGTGACGGGCGTTGCGTTCAGCCCTGACGGAGCCTGGCTGGCTTCAGGCGGCCTGGACGGCGCCGTACATGTCATAGACACACAGAGCGGGGCGATGATTGCCCAATTGCCCGGTCGCAACTGGATCACCGCCCTGGCCTTCAGCCCAGACAAACGCGCGCCGCTGCTGGCAACGGCTGATGCCGACAACCAGGTGTTGCTGTGGGACCTCAGCGCGACGCCGGCCGTTTCCTCTGTCCTGACTGCAAACCTGCCCAGCCGGGTAACCGCCTTGGTGTTCGACCGGCAGGGCAAGATGCTCTACGGTGGCGACGCCAGGGGTACGGTATTTCAATGGGATGTGGCGCAAAGGCAGATGATCGACAAGCTGGAAAGGCGGCTGTTTGGCAACCAACCCAGCGACTTTCCCGTCTTCAGTCTTGCTATCGACCCGACAGGCAAGGTTCTCGGCCTGGCCAGCGCCGATAATGCTGTCTACCTGCGCCGTCTGCCTGGCTTGCGCGCCTCAGGCAGCGGTGTGCTGGCCGGACATACCCGCCCCGCCAGCGCCGTTGCGTTTGATCCTACTGGCGACTTGCTGGCCTCAGCCAGCCACGATGGCACGATCATCCTGTGGGACGTGGATACCCAGCAGCAGATCGGATCACCGCTGCGCGGCCATGGCGCGCCGGTCAACGCGCTGGCGTTCAGCCCGGATGGGCGGTGGTTAGCCTCAGCCGGCGACGACAATCAGGTGATCCTGTGGCCGATGACGCAGGACGCCTGGACGGCTATCGCCTGCCGCATCGTCGGCCGGCCGTTGAGCACAGCGGAAATCGAGCAGTATCTGGACGGGGAAGCCGCGCACGCATGCCGTAAGTGAGCCTGGCTGCCCCAATTCGCGGAGCGGTTTCGTTCAAAATGATAGCAAACACAGGCATATCTTGGCGACCATTGTTGAGAACGGACCATGAACACAAAACGAAAACCCATTAGCCGTGTCTATTTGCTCCTGGGCCTGGGGCTGGTTGTGCTGGCGCTGCTCGCGTCCAGCACAGCTCAGGCCCAAGGGCCGCGCCCCACGCGCGTTGCGCCGCCCACGCGCCTGACGCCGTTGCGGCCGCCGTTGCGCGCCACTCCGACGCCCACGCCGTTCACGCCGGCTGCGCCCTGTATCCATTTGACCACCGACGGGACGCCCGGATCGAGCTTTGTCGGCGGCCGCATCAGCGAACGCTGTTTCGCCTTTCCCGGCGACGCCGGCGCCGTGGTGTCGATACGCCTGTCGGCGCGCAACGCAACGCCGGCCATGGAGCTGCGCGGCCCCGACGGCCAGGTTGCGGCTCGCAGCACCGACGGCGAGATCCTCGATCTGGAACTGACCCTGGACGGCTCCTATGCAGTGCTCGTTTCAGGCCGGGGCATGCCCCAATCCGTGCGGGTCGAGCTGACAGTCACGGCCGCCGTCAACCCCACGGTCTCCTCCTCCCTGAGCGGCGCCGCCGAGCCGCTGTGCGGCGGGTCGCTGACGCCCGGCTTAGTCACCAACGGCATCGTGCCCTTCCCCGGCGAAGACTGCCGGTTCACCTTCCAGGGGCAGCGCGGCCAGGCCATCGGCCTGCGCATGGACAGCCTGGCGCCCGATCTGGCGCCCGACCTGGTGCTGATGGACCCCAACGGCGCCGTGCTGGACACCGGCCACGCGCTGGGCAGCCAAGCCTCCTACGTCAGCGCGCTGCGCCTGCCCGCCACCGGACTCTACAGCGTGACCGCCGCTTCGCAGAACGATCAATCTGCCGGCGCTTTCAAGCTGGCGCTGTGGCCGGTGCAGACCGCCACATGCGGCGACACCATCGCCTTGGGTCAGAAAGTGGAGCTGACGCTGCCGGCTGGAGAGGCGGCCTGCGACCTGTGGGTCGATGTGTCGGAGGAACGCCTGCTGGCGGGTAACGTGACGGCGCTGGACGGCGCACCGGCGCCCACCTGGCAGTTGCTGGATCCGCAAGCGACAGTTGTCGCCTCGGATCAGGACGCCGCGTGGTTCGCCGAGTCCACTGGCCAGTACGTGCTACGGCTGTACGCTGCCGCCGGCTACCCCACGCGTGTTTTGCTGGAAGTCGCACCGCCGCCTTACCAGATGATCTACATCGTCACATCGTGCGGCGCCAACCTCACATATGGCCAGAGTCCCGGTTTCAAGGCATTCGAGCTGGGACTGACGGGCAACACCTGCCTGTTCAACTTCAATGGCTCCGCAGGAAACCTGGTGTGGGTAGCCGTTTCCCGATCCAGCGCTGCCACCGCCTTCGACCCTGTGATCGAGCTGATGGCGCCCGGCTACCAGGCAGCGGACGCGCCCGAGGCCGTCGCCTACAGCGGCCAGGTTCCCGGCATGACCGTCCTGCGCGACCATCCGCTGGCGCGCAGCGGGCGCTACACCGTGCGCATCACCGACTACGGCAACGACGATCCTGGTAACTTCTACATCATGGTGTGGAAACGTTAAGCGAGAACGGAGCGCGCCCTCTTGTCCCCCCCAAACCCTGATCTGGAAATCGCCCTCCATCGCCGCGACGGCAGCGCCTACAGCCTTGAGATGCGCTTCAGCGACGCAGCCAGCGAGGTGGACCGCAGCTACAGCAAAGCGCAGTCGGTCCACCTCGCGGCTGAGGAGCTGCGCCAGCGATCGGGCGACGCACTGGCCTATGGCGCGACTCTGGGCGACCTCCTGCTGGCCGACCCGGACGCACGCAGTTTTTTCGACTCGGCCGTCGCCGTCAGCCAGTCGCAGGGCCAGCCGCTGCGCATTCGCCTGGTCATCGGCCCCAGCGCGTCCGAGCTGCACAGCCTGCGCTGGGAGACGCTGCGTCTGCCGGGCGCCGACTCGCCGCTGCTGACCGACCCTGCGCTGCGCTTCTCCCGCTATCTGAACAGCCCGGATTGGCGGCCGGTTAACCTGCGCCCCGAAAGCGAGCTGCGGGCGCTGATCGTCGTTGCCAACCCCAGCGACCTGGCGCGCTATCGCCTGGCGCCAGTGAACGCGGCCGTGGAGGAGGCTGGCGCGCGCGCCGGCCTGGGCGAGATTCACGCCGACGCACTGACCACTCAAGGTCAGGCGACGCTGGAAAACATCGCGCGCCAGTTGCGCAGCAACTATGACATCCTCTATCTGGTAGCCCACGGGCTGCTGGTGGACGGCGAACCGTGGCTCTTCCTGGAGCAGGAGGATGGCAGCGCAGAGCGTGTGCCAGGGCGCGAGCTGGCGACGCGCATCCGCGAGGCCGAACAGCGGCCGCGTCTGGTAGTGCTGGCATCCTGCCAGAGCGCGGGCGCAGGCGACGACCCGACCCCCGAAGGGGAGGATGCGCTGGCAGCCCTGGGGCCGCGCCTGGCCGAGGCGGGCGTTCCGGCCGTGATCGCCATGCAGGGCAACGTCTCGGTCGAGACCGTCAGCCGCTTCATGCCGGCGCTGTTCGAGGAGCTGCGCCGCGACGGCGTGGTCG
>JBAQCH010000090.1:0-4157 GCA_049294015.1 Anaerolineae bacterium | reverse complement strand
GGACCGGCGTGGCCGGCGGCGCGCAGGCCGCCAGCGTCAGCAGGGCGGCCAGAACTACCAACAAGGTGACTCTCAGTGTGCGGTGCATAGATCTCTCCTGGTATGAAAGTAGAACAATCCACTGGATTGTTCGAATGGAAACCAATTGGGTGGACGCAATCCGGCGGATTGCGTTACGACTGACTAGCCCTGCGCGCGGCGACGCAGCACGTCGACATACACTGCGCCGATGATGACCAGGCCGATGGCGACGATCTGCCACTCGGTGGGCACTTTCAGCAGCACCAGGCCGTTGCGCAACACAGCCATCAGAATCACGCCAATCAGCGTGCCCCAGACGGTGCCGACGCCGCCGGCGAAGCTAGCGCCGCCGATGATCACCGCCGCAATCGCGTCCAGCTCGTAGCCTACGCCGGCTGTGGGGTAGCCGGAGTTGGTGCGGCCGGCCAGCACCAGCGCGCCCAGCCCGGCCATCAGGCCGCACAAGCTGTAGACGATAACCAGGGTGCGATCGACGTTGATGCCGGAAAGCCGTGCCGCCGCCGCGTTGCCGCCAATGGCGTAGATGTGGCGGCCCAGCGCCGTGTTCGAGAGCAGCAGATGGAAGATGGCATAGACGATCAACACCAGGATCACCACCACGGGGACCGGGCCGATGGAGCCGGCGCCCAGCCACAACACCTGCGGCGCGCCGGCCCGGTCGAAGCCGGATATCGGCGACGCGCCGGTGATGATCAAGGCCAGGCCGCGGGCCACGTTCATGGTGCCCAGCGTGGCGATGAAGGGATGGGGCAGGTGCAGCCGGGTCAGCAGCAGGCCGTTGGTCAATCCTACCCCCGCGCCCACAGCCAGACAGGCCAGCATGGCCAGATAGGGATTGACGCCCCACTGGATGGCCAGCAACGCCAGCACCGACATGGACAGGGCCAGGATCGAGCCTACGGACAGGTCGATGCCCGCGGTGATGATCGCCAGCAGCATCCCGACCGCCAGCAGCGCGTTGACGCCGCCCTGGCGGCCGATGTTCGACAGATTGTCCACGGTGAGGAAGACGGGCGATGTCAGGGACAGCACGACCACCAGAATGATCAACCCGAACAAGGCGCCGAAGCGGCCAATGAATCCCCCCAGGGTCATTCCGAACAGGCGGCGCGGTGCTTTTGCGCCCTCAGCGGCTTGGATTCTAGCCATCGTTGTTTGCTCCCATGGCGGCCGCCAGGATTTTCTCCTGCGTCGCTTCCTGGCGGCTGAGTTCGGCGCGGATGCGCCCTTCACGCATCACAAGCACGCGGTCGCTCATGCCCAGCAGCTCGGGCATCTCCGAGGAGACCATGATCACCGCCACGCCGCTTTCGACCAGGCTGTTCATCAGGTGGTACACCTCGACCTTGGCGCCGACGTCGATGCCGCGCGTCGGCTCGTCGAAGATCAGGATCTTGGATTGGCTGGCCAGCCACTTGGCCAGCACCACCTTTTGTTGGTTGCCGCCGCTCAGGAATTGCGCCTTCTGGCTGACGCCGGGCGTGGCGATGCGCAGCTTGTCGACGAAGCCAGCCGCCTGCGCGCGCTCGTAGTCCAGGCGCAACAGCAGGCCCGATGTCAGCTTGTCCAGGCTGGCCATGCTCATGTTGTGCAGCACCGATAGCAGCAACACCAATCCCTCTTGCTTGCGGTCTTCTGGCAACAGCCCCATGCCAGCGTGAATGGCGGCCTGTGGCGATTTGACGTCCGTTGCCTGGCCGAAGATGATGATCCGGCCCGAGTCAATCGGGTCAGCGCCGAAGATCGCTCGCATCAACTCGGTCCGGCCTGCGCCCACCAGGCCCGCGATGCCCAGAATCTCGCCGCTGTAGGCTGAAAAGTTGATGTCGTGCAGCGCGCCGGCCCGGTTGAGTCGCTCGACGCGCAGCGCCTCCGCGCCGCGCCTGGCCGGCAGCTTTGGGTATTGCTGGTCGAGGGTGCGTCCCACCATCAGGCGGATGATCTCTTCTTCGGCCGTGTCTGCCAGTTGGACCGTGGCGATGTACTCGCCGTCACGCAGCACCGTGCCGCGGTCGCAGATCTCGAAGACCTGATCTAACTGGTGCGAGATGAATACCACCGCGACGCCGCGCGCTTTGAGGCGTCGTATCACGCTGAAGAGCTGTTTGATCTCCGTGCCAGTCAGCGCGCTGGTTGGCTCGTCCATGATCAGCAGCTTGGCGTCCAGCGACAACGCTTTGGCGATCTCGACCATCTGCTGCTGCGCCACGCCCAGTCCGGCCACGGGCCGGCGCGGATCGAGATCCAGGTGCAACTCGTCCAGCAGCGCCTGCGTCTGGCGGTGCATCTCCTTCCAGTCGATCCAGCGCAGCGCGCGCTGGCGCAATGGCTCGCGGCTGATCCAGACGTTTTCGGCGATACTGAGCTGCGGCACCAGGTTGAACTCCTGGTAGATGATGCTGATGCCCAGGTCCTGCGCCTCTTTGGGGGCGTGGATGTGGATCGGCCGGCCTTCCCAGATGATCTCGCCGCCGTCGCGCATGTAGGCGCCGGAGAGAATCTTCACCAGGGTCGACTTGCCGGCGCCGTTCTCGCCCAGCAGCGCATGCACCTCGCCCCGACGCACGTCTAAGTGGACATTGTGCAACGCGCGCACGCCTGGAAAGCTCTTGGATATCCCCTCCAGCTTGAGTAGGGACTGGTTATCGGTCGGGCTGTCGTAGCCGGCGGGCTCAGGCAAGGCGTCACTCCTGGTTGAGATAGCTCTGTATTGTACTTATTGCGGCCTGACTGCCCAATCTTTCAACAGCGCGCAGCGGCGCAGGCTGGTCAAAGAGCCGCGCCAAGTCCAGGTCGCAGCACGATCACGGCATCCTTGCGCAGCGACACCTGAACGCTCTGGCCAGCCTGCAAAGGGAGCGATGCATAGGCGTGGTCGGGCGCCCGCACCTCGATCTCGCAGCCGTTGGACAACAGCACCCGCCAGCGGTGAAAGCTGGCGCTGGCTTGTTGTCCGAGGACGACGCCGGTGGCCAGGTTGTGCTGCACCGCCCCCATCAGCGGCCGGTCGGGGTAGAGGAACTTGACATCTTCCGGCCGGATGTAGGCCGCGACTGTTGCGCCCATGTCGGCCGCTTGGGCCGGCGCCTCAAGGCGCAAGCCGTTCCAGTCTAGCAGCAGATGCTCTGGAGCAGCCGCCTGCACACGCGCCTCGAACAGGTTACGCAGCCCCATGACCTGGGCTACGCGGCTGTTGGCCGGCTGCCGGAAGACTTCGTCGATGCGGCCGACCTGCTGCACGCGTCCGTCCGACAGGATCGCCAGCCGGTGGCCGATGGCAAAGGCATCCTCCAGCCGGTGCGTCACGTAGACTATGATCAGGCTCTGCTCGGCCTGCAACGCCGCCAGGTCGATCTGCAGCCGCTCACGCACGGCCGAGTCCAGCGCGCTGAAGGGCTCGTCCAGCAGCAGCACGCGCGGCGCAGCGGCCAGCGCGCGGGCGATGGCCACCCGCTGCTGTTGGCCGCCCGATAGCTCGTGGGGATAGCGCTGGGCCAGATGCGCCATATGCATCCGGTCCAGCAGCGCGTGGGCTTGCCGCGCTGCCTCTGGCTTGCGCCGTCCCAACCGACCGGCAGGCAGGGGATAGGCCACGTTGTCCAGCGCGGTCAGGTGGGGGAACAGGGCGTAGTGCTGGAAGACGTAGCCGATGCGGCGGCGGCGAGCGGGCAGGTCCACCGTCGCGCCCGGCCGGTTTTTATGCACCAGCGTCTGTCCATCCAGCATGATCGACCCTGCGTCGGGCGTTGCCAACCCAGCGATGAGGTTGAGCGTGGTGGTCTTGCCGGCCCCGGATGGCCCGAACAGCACCAGGATCTCGCTGTCCACCGCCAGGTGCACGCGCAGATCCAGCCCCGGCAGCCGCTTCTCCAGGCCCACGATCAGCCGCGCGCTGGCCGGCCCTGAAAGGCTACTCTGATCGGCCACTGCCAGCCTCCGCGGGCCTGGCCGCGCCGCCGCGCTCGAAGCGCCGCGCAGCCCACAGGCTGAGGAAGGCCAGCGCAGTCATGGCCAGCACCATCGTGTTGGCTTGCCCGTATTCCCGGTTTTGCACCGCGTCGTAAAGGGCCAGCGGCAGGGTTTGCGTGCGACCGGGGATGTTGCCAGCCACCATC
>JBAQCH010000089.1:0-13867 GCA_049294015.1 Anaerolineae bacterium | reverse complement strand
GCCCTGGCCTGGGACGCGCCCATGGTGCGCTCCGGCTTCGGGACGGCCTATCACCCCCGCTACACCCGCTTCTACGGCGTGAACGGCGGCGCCGCGCCGGCCATCGCGCGCGACGCGCTGCTGCACGCCGCGGGCTGGGAGGATCAGATCAGCGCCTGGCAGCAGCCGATCCTGGACGACCCTGCCCTACCGGCCTGGTACAAGATGGCGCTGTTCAACGAGCTGTATTACCTGGTGGACGGTGGGACGTGGTGGGTGCATCCGCCGCACGCTCGGGCCGGTCTCCCGACCGAGCCCGCCCATGCGTCGGGTGACACTCCCCTCTCCCTCGGAGGGAGAGGGGCCGGGGGTGATGCTCCCCTCTCCCTCGGAGGGAGAGGGGCCGGGGGTGAGGGTGACGACCTCGGCCACTTCGCCTATCTGGAAGGCCACGAGTACCGCATGCTCAACACCTACGACGTACACTTCTACGCGTCGTTCGCGCTGGCCATGCTCTGGCCGCGGCTGGAGCTGGCCTTGCAGCGCGACATTGCGGCGGCTACGCTGACCGAGAACCTGGGCGTCGTGCAGTCGGCGTGGTCTGGAAGCCATGCGCCGCGCAAGCTTGCTGGCGCCGTGCCGCATGACGTGGGCTGGCCCGACGAGGACCCCTGGCGCCTGGTCAACGGCTATTTCCTGCACGACACCAACCGGTGGAAGGACCTCAACCCCAAGTTGGTCTTGCAGATCCACCGCGACTACATGGCAACCGGCGATGCGGCGTTCGTAGCTGACGTCTGGCCGGTCGTGGAGGCAGCCATGGCCTACGCCGCCCGCTTCGACCGTGACGGCGACGGGCTGATCGAAAACGACGGCGAGCCGGACCAGACCTTCGACACCTGGCCGGTCAGCGGACCCAGCGCCTACACCGCCGGGCTGTGGCTAGCCAGCCTGCAAGCGGCGCGGCTCTGGCCGACCTGCTGGGCAAGGCTGAGCTGGCCGGGCAGTACCGCGCCACGCTGGCGCGTGGGCAGGCCGCCTACCAGCGGAAGCTGTGGAACGGCCAGTACTTCAACTACGACTCCAGCCGCAGCCGCCACAACGATAGCATCATGGCCGACCAGTTGGCCGGCCAGTGGTACGCGCGCGCCTGCGGCCTGCCGCCCATCGTGGAGCCGGCGCAAGCCCGCAGTGCGCTGCGGGTGATCTTCGAGCGCAACGTCTTGGGCTTCGAGGCCGGCGGGCTGGGCGCGGTCAACGGCATGCGGCCGGACGGCAAGATCGACACGACGTCCATGCAGTCGCAGGAGGTGTGGGCCGGCGTGAGCTACGCCCTGGCAGCCCTCATGCTGCACGAGGGGTTAGCCGGGCAGGCATTCCAGACCGCGCACGGCGTGGTCGAGACCACCTACCAGCGCAAAGGCTATTGGTTCCAAACCCCCGAGGCGTGGGATCGCAAAGGCAACTACCGCTCCATCGCCTACATGCGGCCGCTGGCCATCTGGGCGATGCAGTGGGCGTGGCAGCAGCGCGCCTCGATCAGTACACCCACGGGATGAGCTTTTTTACGCGCCCCTGATAGTTCGCATATCCCGGATACGCCTCCCGCAGCCACTGCTCCTCCCGGCGCGACTTGAGATCGAAGAAGATGAACAGCAGCACGACCAGCGCCAGCCCCACCAGGCTGGCGCGAAACAGCGCCCAACCCAGCGTGCCGAAGATCAGCCCGGCGTAGATGGGATGGCGCACGAAGCGGTACGGCCCGTGCGTCACCAGCTCGCCGCCCTCGATGGGCTTGGGGAAGGGGGTCAGGTTGCGGCCTAGCGCCAGCATGCCCCAGGTGCCCAGAAGGCCGCCGGCCGCCAGGATGGCCAGGCCGATCCACTTCAGCCACGGCGGGCAGGCGGCGCAGGTCTGCTGCGGTGCGAAGAAGATCACCGCGAACAAGACCATCTGCAACAGGAACCAGACTTCACCGCGTTTGCCCATGGTATATCCTTAGGTTTCGATTAGCGCATGAACCGCCCCAGCCAGCCGTTGGCCAGATCAGGCGGGCGGCGGAAGTCGTCGCGGTGCTTCGCCACGAAGACCAACGTGTTGACCAGCCAGACGGCCAGCAGCGCCGGGTCGCGGTTGAAGAGCAGCAGGTAGACCAGCAGCGTCGCCATGCCCGCCACGACAGCCCAGCCCTCGACGCGCAGGGTCTTCAGCCAGACCAGGAAGGCCAGCCCCAGCACCACCGGGGCCTGCCAGGGGGCCAGGCCGGTCCAGATGCCGAAGGTCACAGCCAGCGCCTTGCCGCCGTTGAAGCGCAAGAAAGGGGTGTAGGCGTGGCCCAGCACCGGCGCGATGCCCACGGCGGCCAGCGGCCAGCCGGACAAGCCGCCCCAGAAATGCGCCAGTGCTACCGGGATCAAGCCCTTGAACGCGTCGGCCAGGATGGCGGTGAGACCCCACCATTTGCCGCCGGCCTTCCAGACGTTGGCGCCGCCGGGGTTGCCGTCGCCGTAGTCGCGGATGTCCACGTGCAGGAAGACCCGGCCGATCCAGTAGCTGAGCGGCAGCGCGCCGCACAAGAAGGCGAAGGCGATCCAGAGCAGGTCGGTCATGGTGTGTCTCTACGGAGTTGACTTTTCTTCCGAGAAAAGTCAACTCTTGCTGCAAACCCGCAGAAATGACTTTTCTCGGAAGAAAAGTCATTTTTGGCGGCGTGCTGCCAGCGCCTGCCGCATCTGGGCAAAGCGTTGGTGGCTTTCCAACGCCAGAATCAGCACGATCCCCAGCGTCAGCAGCGTGTTGGTGATGAAGAAGAAGATCACCTCTTCGATGGGCAACACGCCCAGGATCAACCAGTGCAGCGACTGGGCCGGGTTGATCTCCCAGGTGCCGGAGCCGATGGCCAGGAAGTCGGCGATGCCCAGGTAGAGGGTCAGGCCGCCGATGGAGAGCAGCACCAGCCGGCCATAGCGCCGCAGGATGTCGCCGCCGAAGCCGAACTGCAGCATAATCGGCGGCAGGGCCCAGGCCAGCAGGATCGACAGGTAGACGCCCGGCTGCCAGCCGGACATCAGCACCGCCACGCTGATCACCCACACGACGGTCAGCGCCAGCACTGGCGCGATGCGCCAACGCCGCTCTAGCGGGGCATAGGGCCCGTCGAAGCGCATGCGGCGCATCAGGAAGGCGATCCACAGGCCGGCCAAGATGCTCTGCACGACGAAGAAGGTGTATTCCTCGATGGGTACATAGCCCAGTACGATGCCGGTGACCAGGTTGGGGTCGTAATACCAGACGCCCGTGGCGACCAGGTAGTTGTCCCACGGTGTGGTGTAGACCACCGCCACGACCACGTGCAGCAGCACCGCCGCCCAGAAGGGCCAGCCGCGGAAGTTGGCTGGAATCGCCCGACCGCGCCGGTAGTCCAGATAGGCGATGATCCCCAGAATCAAGATGGGGATGCCGAGAAAACGGATGAGGAAGCCGAAGTAGGTCACACCCTGCGTCCTTTCCAGCGAATGCCGCGGCCGATCAGCCGGTTGAGGATGCCCCATAGCGCGGCGGCCTGTACGAAGAGCGCTCCGAAGGGGATGGCTGCGGCCCAGAGCGCGCTGCCAAAGCGGCTGGCCCAAGGGATCATGGGTAGGGTGGCCGCGGCCCAGGTGGCGGGCAGCCAGCGGCGGTCCAGCTTGCCGCTGAAGACACCTACCAGGGCGATCAGGGGGGACATCAAGGCCGTGACGAAGAGCGCCGTCCACGCAGCCCGCAGCCCGCCCCAGCGCAGCGAGTCGGCGCCCAGCCGGTTCATGCCGTTCCAAAGCTGGCGGGTGTTGGCGTACATACGCACTGAGGCCGCGTCCTCGCCCACCAGGATCGGCACGCGGTAGCCCTGCCGGCGCAGGCGGTCGCCCAGCGCCACATCCTCCAGCGCTTCAGCCCGCACGGCCGCGAAGCCGCCGCTCTCCCAGTAGACGTCGCGCTGCAAAAGCACGTACTGGCCGTTGAGCAGGCGGTCCTGAGGGCGGGTGCCGGCAAACAACCCGGCATAGGCCGCGGTCAACGCCAGCCGGTCGATCCAGCCCTTGCTCTCCTGCTTCAGGAACAGGCTGAGGCCATCCAAGCAGCGCTGCACGGCATAGTCCAGCGCGCGTGCGGCGCTGTCGGGCAGGTGGATGGTGTCCGCGTCGGTGAAGAGCAGCCAGTCCCCCGTCGCAATTTGTGCGCCTTGGTGGCAGGCGTGCGGTTTGCCCTTCCAGCCGTCCGGCAGATGGTCGATGCGCAGCACGCGCGCGCCGTGGGTCGCAGCCACGTGGCTTGTCCCATCGCTGGACCCGTCGTCGACTACGATCAACTCCACTGGCCCAGGATAGCGCAGCCGTTGCAGGCTGGGCAGCAAGAGCGACAGGTTGTGGGCCTCGTTGCGCGCGGGGATGATGATCGACAGCGACGGCAGCGAGCCGGCAGCTACGGTTGCATCCAGTCGCGGCATGGCCTGGTAGGTGCGTTCGGCCCAGATGCTCAGCGGCAGCGAGGTGAAGGTCAGGGCAGCGTTGCGCCGCCAGTCGTGATTGTCAGACATGGGGCTACTCACGGCGGCGGATGCGCATCTTGACGCCGGGTCGCGGCTCCAGCGTGGCGCCCATGAAGGGCTTGATCTCGTCGCCGTTGAGCAGCTCGAACTGGAAGGTCTGCAGCAGGCGGGCCAGGACCACTTTGGACTCCACCTGGGCGAAGGCCGCGCCGATGCAGTTGCGCGGGCCGCCGCCGAAAGGTACGTAGGTGAAGGGCGGCTGCTTCTGCTCGCTGTGGCGGTCGAAGCGCGCCGGGCAGAACTGTTCCGGGTTCTCCCAGTGCCGCTTGTCGCGGTGCGACAGGTAGATGGAGTACATGATGCGCGTGCCGTCGGGCACATGATAGCCCTGTATCGCCATGTCCTGGCCGGCCCGGCGCTGGCCCACGTGAATCGGCGGGTACAGCCGCAGCGCTTCCTTGATCACCAGGTCGGTGTAGGTCAGTTGCTGCACCTGCTCTGCGCTGGGCGGCTCCTGCTGCCGGCCGATCACCTCATCGACCTCAGCCTGCATGCGGGCCATGGCCTCGGGGTGCATGCCCAGCAGGTAGAAGACCCAGGCCAACAGCGCGGTGCTGGTGTCGTGGCCGGCGATCAGCATGGTCAGAAGCTGGTCGCGAATCAGCCCATCGTCCATGCCAGAGTTGGCCACGAGCTGGCCCAGCAGGTCGCCGGTCGCTGGCTCCAGCCCGAACTGTGCCAGCTCGGCCCGCCGCTGACGGATCAACCCAAAGAGGTAGTCGTCCATGACCTGCTGGGCGTGGCGATACTTGGGCCGCGGCATGCCTGCCCAGAAGATCCACAGCCCAGGCGAGATGTACTCCAGCAGGTCCATGATCGGCTCCCACAGCCGCTCCATGTCGGGCATGAAGTCCACGTCGAACAGCGCGCCAAAGATGATCAGCAGCGCCACTTTGCGCATCTCCACCAGCATATCCCGCTCTTCGCCGTCGCGCCAGATGTGCGCGATATCGTCCGTATAGCGCCAGAAAAGCGGGATGTGCGGCGTAACGTTGCGCCGCTGCAAAGGCGGGTCCATCCAGCCGCGCACCTCGTCGTGGAACTCGCCGTCGATCACCAACACCCCTTGGCGCAGCAGCTTGCACACCGGGTCGCTCTCTGGACGCCACAGGAAATCCTGGTGCTCGGTGACGAGGATCTGGCGGTTGGACTCGGGACCGATGAAGACGGCTGGCTGGAAGCGCGGCAGGGTGATGCGAAAGGCCGAGCCGACGTATTTGTTCATCATGGTCAGGGCCGTGAGCAGCGAGCGGTCACGGGAGATCCCTTTGAGAATGTCGAGACCTACGTCTGCGCCGGCAACGGGTAGGGGGGGTGGTTTTTTTGTCATGGGTGGGTAGTTTCGCCTGCTGTTTTGTCAGGTACCAAATGACCGCTGACGATCAGTGCGATTTTACACGAAGTGACAGGAATTTGCCAGCCAGCCGGGTGGATCGACGGTCCTGGCTGATTGACAGGCTGGTCAACTGCTGGTAAAGTACGGCGGTACGCGCCGTGCGCGGCCCCCATGCGCTGGTCGTCGGCTCTCTGGGGCAACCATTCACCAGGCGATGCCCCCAAATCTGTCCGTTTGGAGATCGAGATGATCGAACCGTCCGCAACCCTCACCAACGAAGGGGACGAAGAGAGCAGCAATGCCGTAATCCAGCAGGTCGCAATGGACCAGGATTTGATCGAAGCAATCCAGCCCGTCAGCGCGCCGCTGGAGGAGATCGAGCCGGCCGGCGCTGACGAGCAGGATCAGGCGACGGGCGCTGACGACCTGGATGGCGAGGAGTTGCCAGACAGTGGGCACGATGGTCCCAGCGAAGCCGAGTCGTGGAGCGCCGCGCCGCTGCTCATGATGCCGCGCGCAGTCGTGCCGCGTCCAGTACCGGAGCAGTGCGACCTGGATCATCCGACGTTGTACTTCAACCAGGAGCTGAGCTGGCTCGACTTCAACTGGCGCGTGTTGTGGCTGGCTCTGGACGAACGCACGCCGTTGTTGGAGCGGGTACGTTTCGCGGCGATCACGGCCAGCAATCTGGACGAGTTCTATCAGAAACGCGTCGGCGGCTTGAAACGCCAGAAGGCCGCCGGAGTGCGCAAGCTGACGCCTGACGGACGCACGCCTGAGGAGCAACTGGAGTTGATCCGGAGCGCCGCTGGGGTGATGCACCGGACGTTGACCGCAACCTGGGAAGAGCAGCTCAAGCCTGCCCTGGCAGACCATGCCAAGGTGGTGATTTCTGACTACGATGACCTGAACATCGAGCAGCGCTATATGCTGCGCGAGTACTTCCAGACCCACTTCTACCCCGTTCTGACGCCGCTGACGGTCGATCCCGGCCATCCTTTCCCCTTCATCTCCAACCTGAGCCTGTCGCTGGCTGTCTTGCTGCGCCATCCCCAGTGGAAGACCACCCATTTTGCACGCATCAAGGTGCCCATGAACCATGGGCGCTGGCTGCGCCTGCCGGCCACGCCGGGCGATGAGAACCTCTACTTCCTGCCGGTCGAGCAGTTGATCATCCACAACGTCGGCGAGCTGTTCCGGGGTATGGACCTGCTCAGCGTCCACCCGTTCCGCATCACCCGCAACGCCGATGTGCGGCGGGACGAGGAAGAAGCCGAGGATTTGCTGGCGTCGATCTCGGCCGAACTGCGGGTGCGGCGTTTTGCCGGTGTGGTGCGGATGGAAGTCGCCAAGGAAATGCCGGACTATGTGCGCAGCCTGCTGCTGCGCGAGATGGAGCTGACACCTCAGCAGGTCGTTGAGGTCGATGGCCTGCTGGACCTGACCGGCTGCTTTCAGATCGCCGACCTGGACCTGCCCAGGCTGCGCTACAAGCCGTGGGAGCCGGTGCTTCCCACCCGGCTGGCGCAGGAAGGCCAGACCAAAGACACCCAGACCATTTTCGCCATCATCCGGCAGGGCGATCTGCTGGTGCATCACCCCTACGAGTCCTTTGCCGGCAGCACGCAGCGCTTCATCGAGGAGGCGGCGGCCGATCCAGGGGTAGTGGCCATCAAACAAACCCTCTATCGCACCTCCGACGAGTCGCCCATCGTGGCGGCTCTGATGCACGCGGCTGAGCAAGGCAAGCAGGTGGCGGTGTTGGTGGAGGTCAAGGCGCGCTTCGACGAGGCCAACAACATCGAGTGGGCCCAGCGCCTGGAGAACGTCGGCGTCCACGTAACCTACGGCGTGATGGGCTTGAAGACCCACAGCAAAGCCACGCTGGTGGTGCGCCAGGAGCCGGGCGGCCTGCGCAGCTATTGCCACGTCGGCACCGGCAACTACCACCCCAAGACCGCGCGGCTTTACACCGATCTGGGGCTGTTCACCTGTTCTCCCGACCTGACCTATGACATCGTCAACCTGTTCCACTCGTTGACAGGCTACTCCCCTGACCAACGGTATCGACGGGCAATCGTCGCGCCGCGCGCCATGCGCAGCACCTTCCTGCGCTTGATCCAGCAGGAGATCGACTACCAGCAGCGCCACGGTAATGGCCGTATCATTGCCAAGATGAACGCTCTGGATGACGTGCCCCTCATCCAGGAGCTCTATCGGGCGTCGCAAGCGGGCGTGCAGATCGATCTGATCATCCGCGGCCACTCCCGTCTGCGGCCAGGGCTGCCTGGTATCAGCGATAACATCCGTGTGGTCAGCATCCTGGGCCGTTTCCTGGAACACGACCGCATCTTCTGTTTTCACAACAACGGCGCCCCTCAAATCTTCATCGGCAGCGCTGACTGGCGCGGGCGCAACCTGGACGAGCGCGTCGAGTTGATCGTTCCTGTCGAGGATCCGGCGCTTCAGAAGCAACTGATCGGTACCCTGCACAACGCGCTGGCCGACAATCGGCTGGTCTGGGACCTGCACAGCGACGGACGTTACGTGCTGCGCTGGCCGGGCCGTGACGAACAAGTGCGCAATTTCCACGAAACGCTGATGCAACAGGCCGCCGCGCGCGCCAACCTCCACTAGGACAAAAAGAAGCCGGGTTTTTTCCGAAAAACCCGGCTTCTGACTGTATCCTCTACCAAGGCTAGCGGTTGGCGTCTTTGGCCCGCACCAGCAGCACGGGGATGGATGAGCTGCGCAGCACTTTATCAGCGACGCTGCCGTACACCCAGCGGCCTATGCCCGACCGGCCATGCGTCGACATAGCGATCAAGTCGCAGCCGCTCTTGGCCGCGTAGGCGATGATCTCATCGGCCGGCTGCCCGAAGCGAATCGCCGCCACGGCCTTGAAGCCGGCGGCCTTGACCCGCGCACTCAACTGATCCAGATAGCCGTTCAGTTCGGTGGTAATGCGCTCCAACTCCATGTTATGGTCGACCAGGTAGTCACGGTAGACATAGACGGGGTACAGGTCGACCACTGCCAGGCTCTGATCCTCCAGCAGCGGCGCGACGGAGAGCAGGTGGATCTCGCTTTGGCCGGCCAGCGCCACATGTTGGGCGTGGTTCAGTGCCTGTTCGGCGAAGGCTGAACCATCCAGGGGGACAAGAATGCGTTGGTACATGGTCAGTTGGACACCAGCAGGTAGAAATCACGACCGATGATCAGACGTAAATCCAGCGCGCTTCCTGCGCCGCTGTCGCCGGCCTGGATGTTGTCTTCGGCGATGGCGAACATGTTTTTGAGGCCCTCGATGGCCACTGGCTTGTCGCTGTAAGTGATCAGCGCTGTGCGGGGATAGTCGGCGCGATCGGCGTCTTTGGCTTCCACCACATTGTACCCCTGGCGTTGCAGCCAGTCAGCGGCCCGGGCCGTCAGCATCGGGTCGCCGGTGCCGTTGTAGACGCCGACGCGCGCGCCTTCGGCGCTTAGCTGCTGGCGCAGCGCCTCGGCCTGGGTCTGATAGTCGTTGAGCACCTGCTGGCGCACCTGGTAAGCTTGCTGTTGTTCCTGCTGCGCCGCCAGGATCTCCACGTCAACCTGGGCAGGCGCCGCCTGGCCGCTGAAAATCTGGGCCACGGCCGGGCGAATCTTCTCCCGATCTGGCACCAAGATCCAGCCGAACTTGCTGTTGGCGTCGACCTGGGCATAGCGCGTGTCGAGCACCAACTGCTGGATCTGATCAAACTGCACGCGGCTGGCCAGCGTCAAGAGGCTGGGCAGCGTGGTAGCCGGGATATTGTGCTCCACCGAGTTGGAGACCACGCGCACCAAGTCGAGCAGCCGCACTGGCGTCAGCAGCTTGTTCTCGATCAGCTTGTCTTTGACGGCCAGCAGCAACTGCTGTTGGCGGTTGGTGCGTTGGAAATCGTCGTTGCCTGAGCCGTGGCGCGAGCGTGCATACTTCAACGCGGTCTCGCCGTCCAGGTGCTGCGGACCCGCGTCCAGGTGGAAAGTTTGGTAGCCGTAGTCGATCGTGGGGTATTCTTCGTCGTGGATCGTCTTGGCCACAACCACATCGACCCCGCCGATGGCGTCGATGGCCTGGACGAAGCCGTCGAAGTTGATCATCACGGTGTAGTCGATGGGATAGCCCAGAAACTCGCTGACGGTCTTGGTAGCCAGGGCAGCGCCGCCGCCGGGATACTTGTTGAGTTCGCCGACAGTAAAGGCGGTCGTGATCTTGCCGCTGTAGTCAAAGCCGGGGATCGGCACGAACAGGTCGCGCGGCAGGGATATCATGCCAACCTGATTGGTTTCAGGCTGGACGGTGACGACAATCATCGTGTCGGTGCGCAGGGGGCTGGGGTCGTCGGGGCGCTGATCGACGCCCAGCAACAGGAAAGTGATGCGTTGGCTGGCATCGAGCTGCTGCGCAGTCTCGGTCTCATCAGCACTGGCAGCCTGGGGCGCGTTCGATGGCAGGTCAGGGGAGACGTTGGCGTCTTCCGCGGGGGATTTTTCCGGGGCCTGTTGCACCACGCTGAGCGGGCCAACCGACCGTGCGCCAGGCAGGGTCAGCGCCGTGGAGTGCGCCCATTGATACATGGCCAGCGCCGCATAGCCGAAGGCGATAACCAATGAAGCCACCAGCAGCATGCTCAACAGCGTCGTTCGTGTCAGCTTGCGTGGCTGTTTGGCCGCCCCCGCAGTTGTGATGGTTTTGTTTTTGGTCTTTTCGGTCATAGGCGCGATTCTAGCACAGCGCCAGAGTCGTGGCAAATCCAAGCTGTCCAGGGTTTATTTAGGTTCTCGCCCCAAAACGAGCGACCTCGCCGGCTCAAGCTGGCGAGGTCGTTTGCAGATCATTGCTGGGGAGGAGCAGCCGATTCCGGAATATCGGTCCGGTACAGACCGTCGCTGGCCAGGATGTAGAAGGTGCGGTTGAGCTCGTCCACCTGGAGATCGGTCATGCGGCGCAACTTTTCCTGGTCAGCCTGGTCAGCCGGGCGGAACTGGCGCAGGTACTTGCCGCTCTTGTCGTACTCCAGGATCCGGCTCCCGCCGCTGTCGGCAATGAACAGCGTCTGGGCGTCGCCGGCTGCAGAGCCAGTGAACAGGGTCTGCGGGTTGGTGATGGGGCCATTGGGTGGACTCTCCAGCACGAAGGGCTGCTGGCGTCCCTGGAAGAAAGTCTGTACCGTGCCGTCGCTGTACAGGATCCAGATGTTGCCGTCGATGGCCATATCCACTGCGCGCGAGAGATCAAGGGCCGCGTCGCCTTCCAGGTAGTTGTCCGGCGGATTGCTGTAGCCATCGGCCGTGGGCAGGTAGCGCAGAATCTTGCCCGAACCGGCGTCCAGCAGGTAGAAGTTGCCGTTGTAGCCCTCGATGACGCGCGGGTCCACCCATTGCTCGCGGTTGGCGATGGCCAGCGGCTTGAGCCCGGTGGCGGCGTCTACTTCGATCAGGTTGCGGTTGCTGTCGAGGATCAACAGATTGCTGCTGGGCCGCTCGCCGCCGGCCGCGCCCCAGGCAATGTCCACCAGTTCGCCCACCACCTGGCTGTCAGACAGCACCTGGCCGCGCTCGGCCACCAGCCCGCCGGCCGTCTCCGGGATCAAGCCGCTGACCTCGTCCAGGCCATAGCGCACAACGCGATCCAAGCCGGTGTCGCCGATGAAGACGCGACTGCCTTGCACAACCAACTGCTCAGGTGCGCTGCCCGATCCACCCAGAGGCTGCAAGGTCAACAGCTTGTACAACGGCACGATCTGGTTGACCTCGTCCAGCTTGCTCTGGATCTCAGTCCCCAGGCTGGCAGCAGCGTCGTTGGTCGGGAACAAGGTCAGCGCTTGCTGCACGTCCTCCTGCGCGCCGGCCAACTGGGCGCGCGCCGCCTCGGCTGGCACGGCCGGATCGCTGGCTGCCTGCAGCGTCGCGCGGGCGCCTTGCATCAGCGCGTCGAATTGCTGTTCCACCTGTTGTTGCTGCCACCACAGGCCAACGGCCACAGCCACTGCCAGCGCCAGCGGGATCAGGATCAGCAAGGGCCACAGCCAGCGTCGCGAACGTTTTGGCTTCGCCGGCGGTGTATGGTCGGCGCTGGTTGTCGTTGCGGCGGCCGCCGGCGGCATGGCCGGCGCTTCTGGCTCCTCCCGAGCGCTGGGGGCAATGTCCAGCGCCACTGCCTCCTCAGGCAGTTCGATGGCGAGCCCTTCAGCCGCCGGCACGTCGTCCAAAACAGCCGCCATTGCTGCCGGCTGTGGAACAACTGCCGGCGCCTGGCTGATCTGCGTGATCAGGGCGCTAAGCAGCGCGCGGGCGGGTGCGATGGCCTCCAAGTACTCTGGGACGGTCGTCACGTCGGGCAGCGCGGCCGTGGTGGCCAGCTTGTCCATTGGCACGCGCGCCACCCATTCACTGGCAAACTGGATCACGCGCATGCCGGCGGCCGCGTTGGTGCGGAAGAGCTCCAGCGTAGGCGCCTCTGCGCCGCCCAAGGGGCTATCAGCTTCGCTCAACTCCCCTGGGAACTGGTCGATGCGGTCGGGCGCGCCGATCAACACGATGGCCGGGCCACCCACGCCCAGATATAGTTCCTCGCCCCGCAGCACCACGCAGCTCACACCGCCTAGCTGCGCCTCGTCGGGATGGACGGTGTTGTGGTCGACCAGCGTCTGATGAGCCGTCAGGATCGCCTCGGTGATGCCGCCAGTAATGCCGCCGGCTGCGTCGTAATAGGCTCCCTGGATGGCATTCAACACCAGCCGGTAGACAGCCGGCTGGGCAGCGCTGCTGCCGCCCAGCTCCAACAAGACGTAGAGGCTGCCTTTGGCAATAGCTTGGGGCGAGGCGGGCACCGGCTCGACGGCGCGCACGTTCAGCGCACGCGCTTGGCGCTGCCCATCGGCGATAGAGACACTTTCAACTGTGGTCTGGAAGCGAGCCATGGTAAGCCCCTTTTTTCGGGAGGACTCGTGACTCGTAATTCGTAACTCGTAACTCAGCGATAGCGCACGGCCTCTCCAGTTACGTGTTACGTGTTTTACGCGTTACGGCGGCAAGCGGTTGGTCACATGCCCGGCTGTTGTATAGTAGATTGTACGTCAGTCTGACCGATTTGTCAACCGTGTTTTCACGGCGATATAATGAAAGCGTTGTTTGGCAGCCGTATTGCAAATGCAGTATAATGCCGCAGAAACTTTGTTCGCAACTGGCAGCTACTCAGTTTGAGCTAGAAACTGGGATTCGGCATGGTTCAATCTGTTTCATTCGAGCTTCACAATTCATCGCGGAGTGAGCACCCCCAGGTGCGGCTTGTGTGCGCAAAACCCGCACGTGGGCGTGCTCGACTCCGCGTAGGTTGTAACGCTTCATACACCCGTCAATGAACCATGCCTGGGATTCTGATGCCATGCGGAGGATTCACGTCCATGCTGGAGCTCAATCGATTGACAGGGCAGGTGGCCGACATGGCCGAAGCGTTGGCTGGCCAGCGCGCTAGCCAACGCGATCGGGCTCTGCGCGCCCGCCAGCAATTGAAAGCCTTTGGCCAGGTGACTGATGAACTGCGCGCGAAGCTGGCGCTCGCGCGCGGCGTCGACGAAAGCTGGCGCGGCGCGGACCCGCTGGGCGACCGGCTAGACGAGCGTGTTCCGACGCCGGAGCAGGGCCAGCCGGCCACGCTGGTGGCCAGCGACGGCTCGCAGATTTACCCCGACACCCACGCCATCGCCCTCTACTACCTGACCAACGTCGGCGCCATCGTGCTGCGCCAGGGCAGCGGCGAGGCGCCCATCACCGCCACCGCGCCCATCCTGCGCATGGCCGAGGACGACCCGCTGGAGGAGCAAGACCAGGACCGCGTCGACGCCGACGAGGTCAACCTGCGCCGCGATCTGCGCGAGGCCGAGGCGCTGGCTGCGCTGGCCCGGCACGAGCGCGAGACGCTGGGCGGCGACATGGAG
>JBAQCH010000088.1:0-4552 GCA_049294015.1 Anaerolineae bacterium | reverse complement strand
GGCATCAGCGTGGCCGTCGGCGGCTGCGGCGTGTCGGTGGGCGGCGCGGGCGTCTCGGTGGGTATGGGCGTATCGGTAGCCGTGGGCGTGACAGTTGGCGTCGGCGTGGCGCGGGCGGCCTCGGTCGCCTCGGCGTTGGCCGTCTGCGTGGCCATGGCGATGGCCGCGCTGGTGGGGGTGAAGGTCGGAACCAGCGTCTTGGTCGGCGTCGGGCTGGGCGCCGGCGCCTCGGCGCCGCAAGCGCTGAGTGCCAGCAGGCCCACAAGCAGCAGTGCCAGTGGAGCTAGCAGACCACGGCGGCGGCCGATTGATTGTATCGTGGTTGGTAGGGGCATAAAAGTCCATCCTCAAGAAGGCGCCGGGCATTGTGCCATGCCCGGCGCTGTCGAATTCTGGCGATTATAGCACCAAACGTAGGATGACCGAAATCTGGCGGCCTCAGCAGGACAGCGAAAAGTGCCCACCAGCCCCATGCTGTGGTACAATCCATGAAGCCAAACCGTTCCACCAATCTACCAATCTACCAAGCTACCACTTCACCAATCTACCAATCTAACAAGCCACCAACCAAGGAGCATCTCCATGCAATACCGACATCTCGGCTCTTCCGGCCTGCAAGTTTCTGCCCTTTCCTTCGGCGCCTGGGTCACATTCGGCCAGCAGTATGGCGAGGACATGGCCTACGACTGTATGAAGGCTGCCTACGACGCGGGCGTCAACTTCTTCGACAACGCCGAGGCCTACGCCCACGGTCAGGCCGAGGTCGTCATGGGCAACGTCATCCAGCGCGCCGGCTGGAAGCGCTCGGACCTGGTGGTATCCACCAAGATCTTCTGGGGCGGCGACGGCCCCAACGACACCGGCCTGAGCCGCAAGCATCTGATCGAAGGCGTCAACGCCGCGCTGGCCCGCTTGCAGATGGACTACGTGGATCTGCTCTTCTGCCACCGACCCGACATCCACACCCCCATCGAGGAGACGGTGCGGGCCATGACCTATCTGATCAACAGCGGAAAGACCTTCTACTGGGGCACCAGCGAGTGGAGCGCGGCCGACATCATGGAGGCGTACCAGATTGCCCGCCGCGAGCACCTGGTTCCGCCGACCATGGAGCAGCCGCAGTACAACATGCTGCACCGCGAGCGCTTCGAGAAGGAATACGCCAAACTGTACAAAGAGATCGGCCTGGGCACGACCATCTGGAGCCCGCTGGCCAGCGGCATCCTGACCGGCAAGTACAACGACGGCATGCCGGAGGGCACGCGCGTCAACATGCCGGGCTACGAATGGCTGCGCAAGAACTTCGAGAGCGCCCAGGGCCAGGCCAACATCGCCAAGGCGCGGCAGTTGGCGCCCATCGCTGAGGAGCTAGGCTGCACCCAGTCGCAGCTTGCCCTGGCCTGGTGCCTCAAGAACCCCAACGTTAGCACGGTGATCACCGGCGCCAGCCGCGCTGAGCAGGTGGTGGAAAACATGAGGGCGCTGGACGTGGCGGCCAAGCTGACTCCGGATGTAATGGAGCGCATCGAGGCCATCCTGCAGAACAAGCCCACCCCGCCCAGCGACTTTCGGTAAGCCATAGGCGCGTCACCGTCATCGCGAGGAGGTCCGCCTACGAAGCAATCTCGACACTGCCAACGCGAGATTGCTTCGGCGCACCTCGCAATGACGATGGCAGAAGTCACATCTGATCACAAGGAGGAATCCGATGAGAATCAATCGCCACAAGTCAGCCATCCATGCGCCGGCCGCACAACCGTCTATGAAAACGGACGGGCACGGTCGGAGACCGGCCCGAGCTATTTTCAAGTTGGGCTCCAACCGTTTGCTGGCTGTGCTGGTCACGCTCATCCTGGCCAGCCTGCTCTCCGCCTGCGTCGGCGTCTCACAGGAAGTCACGCTGCCGACATTCGAGCCGGCTCAAGAGCCGCAGCCAGGCATGCCCAACCCGGCCTCGGTCTACTGCGAGGAGCAGGGCGGCCTGCTGGAGATCCGCACCGGGGCTGACGGCGGCCAGTTCGGCGTCTGTATCTTCCCCGACGGCAGCGAGTGTGAGGAATGGGCCTTCTTGCGCGGTGAGTGCGGTCTCACCGTTCTCGAGCCAGAGGTCGCTAACCCGGCCGCGGCCTACTGCGTGCAGCAGGGCGGCGTGTCGAAGCTTCTCACCGACGAGCGCGGAAACCAGTACGGCGCCTGCATCTTCCCCGACGGCAGCCAGTGCGCTGAAGGGGCATTCTACCGGGGCGAATGCCGGCCGGCCGGCCAGGCCGCCCCGACGCCGACGCTGTCCGGCGAGCTCGCGCCCGAGGCGACGGTCGAAGAGATTTTGGCCCAGGTGCAACTGCCGGCCGACGCCTATTCGGGCGAGCCTGCTGTCCTGCCGCTGCGCGCGCCGGCCGGCAGCCCGCCGCTCTGGGCTTTGTACAGCACGGGCATGCGCAACCACGACCTGGATCCGACGCCGTCGCACTTCGTGGCTATCTTCACCCGGGACGATGCCGGCTGGCGCGAGCTGGCGCGCATCGACCTGGACGCGTCCCCGGCTGAGGACACGCTGCTGGTGGAACCGCTACCCGACTTCATCGACCCTGCAGGCGTGCAGCAGGTGGCCATCGAGCCTGGCCGCGTCTGGCTGACGGTGGACGGCGGCGCGGGCGCACACAGCGGCACGTACCAGGTTCTCACGTTCGACGGCGATGTACTGAAGCTCGAGCTGGCCAGCTCAGCCGCCAGCCCTGGCGCCGGCTTTGTCGCGGATATCAACCAGGACGGCCAGAACGACGTGGTGTTCAACACCACCGAGCCCTACATCTTTTGCTATGCCTGCGGCGTACGCCATCCTTACTTCCAGGTCCACACCTGGCTGGGCGATGGACTGGCCCCGGTCGAGATCTCAGCGCTCATGATGGGCCAGCGCGGCACGCCGGCGGACGAGGCCAACAGCGCGGCCGTGACGTTGGCCCAGGCGGGGCTGTGGCCCGATGCGCTAACGAATATCGACGAGGCTGTGGCGCTGACTGGCGATGACGACCCGCCCACGCCGGCCGGCTCGCTGCGCTGGAACCAGGCGCTGATCAGGCTCAACCACGACGCGCTGCTGGCTGTAGCCAATGACAGCGCGTATCCGTTGCTCAGCCAGGTGTTCTATGGCGACTACGCCGCAGCCGTCGATCTGATGCGACCCTACAGCGTCACGCAGATCTTCAGCGCCGACACACCACTGGTGATCGGCACGGCGGCCGAGGGCTGGCAGGCTGAGCTGAGCAGCTATTTGCTGAACAGCGCGGACGCAGCCCTGGCGGTCCAGCCTGAGCTGGCCCCAGCCTACTTTGTGCGGGCCTGGGCGCGCTACCTGGCCGAGCCTGCCAGTCCGTTGGTGGGTCTTGACCTGGCCAAGGCGGCCGAGTTGGCGCCGGGCGATGCGTTGTTTGCGGCGGCAGCGACAGCTCTTCCTGCGCCTCCGCCCGTGTCAGCTCAGGGTGACACGCCGGCTGTGAGCATCCGCTTCGCCGCTGGCGGCACGGCTGCCTCGCTGCCGGGCAACATCGCGCCCGGCCAGGTGCGGCGCTACGTGCTCGGCGCCAGCCAAGGCCAGACCATGACTGTGCGCGTCGATGCGCCGCCCAACAGCGTCGCGCTGGCCGTGTGGGGCGCGGATGGCACGGTGCTGCTCAGCGATCACGCCGGCGCGATGGAGTGGCAGGGCCAGTTGCCGGCCACGCAGGACTACACCATCGGCCTGTCAGGCGCAACCGCGCCGACCCTGTACCGGCTCAACGTGTCGATCCCGGCGCTGGGGCAGTGATCGGTGAACGGTGATCGGTAAACGGTGATCGGTAATCGGTAATCGGTGAACGGTCTCCGCTTTCCGATCACCGGTCACCGATCACCGATCACCCGGCCAGGAGACATGATGCAATCAACTATGAGAGCTGTGCGGTTGGCGGCTGTTGGGCGACCGCTGGAGATGCAGGAGGTTCTCCTGCCGGCTGTGGGGCCGCTGGATGTGCTGGTGCAGGTGCGGGCGGCCGGCATCTGCCACTCGGACGCGCACTACCGCGCCGGAGTCTCGCCGGCCGGGCCGCTGCCGTTGACGCTGGGACACGAGGTCAGCGGCGTGGTGGCGCAGGTGGGCGAGCTGGTGAACGGCTGGCGGCCGGGCGACCGGGTCTGCCTACACTACCTGGCCACCTGCGGCCACTGCGCCTACTGCAACCAGGGCACGGAGCAGTTCTGCGCCACCGGCCAGATGATCGGCAAGCACCGTGACGGCGGCTATGCCGAGTTCATCGTCGTGCCGGCGCGCAGCGTCTTCCCCCTGCCCGACGCCATCCCCTTCGAGCAGGGCGCGGTGATGATGTGCTCCTCGGCCACGGCCTTGCATGCGCTGCGCAAGGGGCGGCTGGCGGCCGGTGAGAGCGTGGCCGTCTTCGGCGCGGGCGGGCTGGGCATGTCGGCCATCCAACTGGCGCAGGCCCTGGGTGCGCTGCGCGTCTTCGCTGTGGACCGGGACGCGGGCCGGCTGGCGCTGGCCGAGCGGTTGGGCGCGATC
>JBAQCH010000087.1:0-22800 GCA_049294015.1 Anaerolineae bacterium | reverse complement strand
CTGCAGGACTGCCAGTCCTCGGAAGGACTGGCAGTCCTGCAGCGAACCCTTTTTGACGCGCCTCCGCGCTTGGCATACAATGGAGGCAGCGAAGCCATCGTGGCCCGTGAACTGCCAGGGCGGCGCGGTCGTGTAAGTGGCAGCGGAGTTGATCAAGGCTCAGCGCAGGGTCTGGCGCCAGGGAAGCATGTGATGACACAATTCGTTTATTGGCACGCCCCTCTGTGGCAAGTACTGGTGGTTGCAGCGACCGGCCTGCTTTTGCTGGCCTGGCTGCTGGTTCTCGCGCTGCGCCGTCCGGGGCTTTCCACGGCGCTGGCAGCCGTCGATCCGGCGCTGGCCAGCCAGCCGGCCATCTATTTCGATCGCGCAGGCGGGTTTGTGGCGCTCAACGCCGGAGCAGAAGCGCTGCTACATGAATGGAGGCAGTCCAACGCCGGCGCGCTGAGCGCGCTGGCCGATGCGTTGTGGGAGGCTGAGGTCGAGGCCCGCGCCAGCCAACTGGACACGATCCTGCCCGACAAGACCGTGGTGATTGTTCCGGTGTTCCGGCGGTCAGATGAGGTCAGCGGCGTGGTGGCCATGGTCATGCCGCGCGCTGCGCCGCCCACGATCACCCTGGCGCCGGCTGCACCCGCTACGCTGACCAGCGAGCCTGAGCCGTGGATAGTGCTGGGACCGGCGCTGCGCATCCACCGCACGCGCGCCGTAGTCCAGGTGAAGCGTAGCGAGCCATGGCAGGCAGACGAGGACGCGGCCTGGCAAGAGAGCGCATTGACCGATACCGAGCAGCGCTTGCTGCGCGGTCTGCTACAGCACCCAGATGAGGCGCAGCCAGTTGAAGCGATCTTCCAGTGGGTTTGGCCCGGGGAGGATGTGGACGACCTGGGGCTGCGCCCCGACCAAAGGGATCGGTTGCGCCGATTGGTCTTCAATGTGCGCCAGAAGATCGAGCTGGACCCACGCTCGCCGCGCCTCCTCCGCACCGTGCATGGCCTGGGCTACGCGTTGCATGTGGATCAAAAGGACGCTGGCCCATGAAACACCGTTGGTTCGGGACGCTCCCAGGGTTGGCCTTGCCTGCAACGCTGCTGTGGACTTTGGCCGCGTTGCTGTGGTTCGTGGCGCAGGTGGACGATGTGGGTGGCCGGCCGCTGACTGTGCTGTGGGGCGCCGACCCCGGCGTGTACGATCCACAGCGCACGTCGAACCCCGTGGCGGCCGATGTGTTTCGGCATGTCTGCGACCCGTTGTTCTACGAAGATGAGTCAGGCATCGTATGCGGGCTGTTGGCGCAGGACGAGTGGCGCATCAGCGACGATGGCCGCCAGGTGACGGTGGTGTTGCGCCCGGGCATCACCTTTCACGATGGCGCGCCGCTGGACGCGGCTGCGGTGCAGCGCAGCTTCGAGCGCCTGCAACGGCTGGGAGCCTCGCCGCTGCTGAGCGACTTGCGCCAGGTGCAGGTGGAGGCGCAGCCAGACGGAATGAGCGTTCAGTTCACTTTGCCCACGCCGGACTACGAGTTCGTGCGCTTTGTGTTGAGCAACCCGTATGCGGCCATCGTGTCTCCGCAGGCGGCCGACGAGGAAGCGGCAGGCTTCGTCGCCTGCACCGGGCCTTATCAGTTTCGGCGCGAGCTGTATCGCCCGGAAGAGACGTTGGCGCTCACGCGTTACCGCGCCTATCGCTGGCCGCCGGCACTTTTCGCCAATCGGGGCCCGGCCCATATCCCCGAACTGCGCTTTGTCTTCGAGGCTGAGCGCGCCGAACGGCTGGCTGCCTTGATGGCGGGTGAAGGCTGTGTATTGAGCCTGAGCCAGGAAGACCTGGATCAGGCGGCCAGCTTGCCCCAGATGCGTCTCTACACGGCCAGCGGCGGGGTGACCTACCTGGGCTTCAACTTTCAGAAAGCGCGCTGGCAAGACCTGCGGGCGCGGCAGGCCGTTGCGCTGGCTTTGGATAAGACAGCTCTGGCCGCCGCCGGTCCCTTCGCTGTGCTCGACACCCCCCTGGCCCCGAATGCGGCGGGCTACGATCCCGCCGTGGCCAGCGCTGGCTATGCCTTCGACCCTGAGCAGAGCCGCCGCCTGCTCAGTCAGGCCGGCCAGGATCATGGCCAGCCGATCACGCTGCTGATCCCAGAGAGCGCAACATACCGCACCCTGGCCGCGCTGGTTCAGCAGCAGTTAGAGGCAGTGGGCTTGGGGCCGGTCCAGGTGCGGGAAACGCCCCGCTCCCGCCTGCTGGCCGAGCGTCAGGAATTCGACCTGCTGCTTTTCGACTATGCCTGGGCCGACTACGCTGCGCTGAGCATTTTTCTGGGGCCGGGGCCGCGCAATTTGCTGAACTATGCGCAGGGGGAGATCGCGGGCTGGATCCGCCAGGCGCGCGCGACCGCCGATTCAACGCTGCGCCAGCAACTGGTCAACCAGGCGCAGCGCGCCGTGCTGGAGCAAGCGATATGGCAGCCGCTGCTAACCCGGCGCATTACGTTTGCGGTGAACGGTGGGTGCGTAGCCGGCGAGCTGCAATCGCCCTACGGCGAGCTGCTCTTCCATGATGCAGACACGCGCGTGGGGGGTTAGCATGGTGTGTCGCTATTTAGTAGTTGAAGCAGTAGTTACCACGAGGTATTGGGCGATGCTGTCGGGGTATTCGCCTGTGATCACAAACAATCACAAACAATCACAAATTCCCGGGGGATTTCGTGGTATGGTGAAAGTGCGCCGAGGCGTTCGGCGGAACTGTCTTCTGGCTGTACGTGAAAGGAGTCCATACCATGATGTCCAAGAAGCACGTCGCTATTCTTCTTCTTGCGGTGTTACTAGTGGTACTCCTGCTAGATATCGCGCTCTCCCAAAACTGCGCCGGCCCAACCTTGTTGACCCGAAGAGATTGCCTGCTGTTGCGCACGCCGTTGGTTTGGCTTGCCCCTGAGCGCACTGTTTCCTGGCGCGAACCGGAAACGGTGCAACCGCTGACCGTCCCGCCAGACGCTGACCCTACGGCAATCAAAGGAAACACCCCGGATGATCTGGAGAACGTCCTGGCGGTGGCCCAAACCAACCGCGGCGGCTATGTCGCCTTGCTCGGAACCTGGTCGGAACAGGCCAGCGACGACAACTCGCTCTACGTTATCGACAATGGCGCGCCGTTTGTTGGCCAGTTCGAGCTTGGTTCGTTCGAGCCAAATCCGCGCACCTACGCTATCAGTTGTCTGGTCGATTTCATTCAGCGCCCTTGCACTCCGGATACAACGGCCGTGCAGATGGTAACGCTGAACGATGGTCAGCTTGTTGTAATACCTATCAGGATCGACGGATTGGAACAAGGACTACACGACTTGACAGTAGTTTTCGAGCGCGATCCGCTTCTGGATCACGACGAAGGGCAGCCGGAGGCGCGTTGGGTTTCGACGGTCATGGCAATTCGAGCCAGCATAGCTGTTGGCGGAGACACAACGCCTGTTGATCGCCCATTTAAGGGCCTACCGGCGCCGCTACATGCCATGGGCATGGATGGCCTTGCGGCTAGTCAGAAAGCAATGCCGTGGAATCGGATGGGTGGGGTCCAACAGGACGCTCTGCTGTCGGCAACGCCTGAACAAGAGATACAGATCTACCTCCATCTGTCAAATAGTCAGCCGATTCAGGTTGATCTTGCGCTTTCTGCATTCCTGGATAACGAACAGATCCCCATTGAACATCGCAGGGAGCGCCATGCGCCTTTGTATGTCTCCGCCAAATCACAGGCCCAATATGTAATCCCTGTGAAGATCACAGCCCCAACCAGACCAGGGCAGTATGAACTTGTCTTCTACGGCCAACCCTTTCCCGAAGCCCGCATGGATCTGACCAGGGAAACGCTCGGTGGTCATCTGACATACGGTTTGGGGATCGACATGTGGTCATCGTACAAGATATCACTGGTTGTCAAGGAGGAGTGACCACTTCGGCCGCAGGCGTCAGGCATAGGAAACCATCTTGGAAGGACTTGAACTCATACATGCAGCGGCGTCTGTATAGCCAATGCAGATTAACGAATTGGTTGCAAGCGCCCATGACTGGAAGCCAGGGCGGTCGCGTCCACCGAAGGCAGTGCATCCTTACGGGGTATTCGCCTGTGATCACAAACAATCACAAATTCCCGGGGGATTTCGTGGTATGGTGAAAGTGCGCCGAGGCGTTCGGCGCTCAAAACTTGGAGATGGCCTTGAGCCATTTCTGTTCTATCAAGAGGAGCATAAGCATGACTCGGCGACTGATCAGAGTGATTCTGGTTGTGACAGTAGTTACTTTGGTAGGTACAATCACTGGGGCGCCTGAGCGGGTTGGCGCTCTATGTTATGGCTCTGGCTGTAACGGCATTGATCCAAATGCAGCAGGCTGTGGTGCCGACGCTTATACAGTCACCTATACTTACAGTAGCGGCCTCTACGCTCAATTACGCTACTCAAGCGCCTGCAACGCAAACTGGGCACGTTCCTATTCGCCGGGTGGGCATCATTTCCAAGCATACCTCTACTCCCCAGGTCTCGGGGTGGAATCGTTAGTTGAGGGCAACGCTTACGATTCGTATCATTCCAACATGGGAGATGGATCGTTGTATCAATGCGCTGGCGGCGCGATGGGGCCGCTTTTCCAGCCATTCAACGTGTGGATCAATAATGCATGCGGTTAATGCAAGGAACAGCATCATACCAACTATCGCAGGGAAACTCAATCTTGACATGGAGGTCGACATGACATCTTCACGCAGAAACTTCACATTCCTTATTCTTCTCCTAACCGTTATCAGCACGGTTGGTTGGGGCAGTATCTACTTTTTCAGAGCTCGGGCCGCAGCGTCGGGGATGGCTGCACAATCGCCTGCGCGGTCGGAAGCAACACCTGTTGTTCAACCCTCGGCTGCCGAAACGGTGGGCGTCATAATCGAGACGAAGCAGGTTGCGCATGATGGTATAGTCGCAACGCTAAGTTCGTTGACAGTTGATGAGTCGCGTACATCAGCCGAAATCTGTCTTGATTTGCCAGACACTGGTGATTGGGTTCCTGAGTTTAGTCTTACCCAAGAAGCAACAGTCGTCCAAGCGGATAGTTGGCAACTGCTGAATGGCAAGAACGCCGAGACATTCGCCAGCACTCATCGTTGTTCGCGCGTCACGTTTCCGGTGGGGCTGCATCGCCTGGATGACGAGATGCCAATGCGACTCACTATCGATCGGCTGGCAACCTCTTTTCCTGAGGTTATTGACGCCGATATCTGTGAACAAGCCCGCGAACGTTTCATGGCGCAGAACCCCGGACTTGATTTGACATGTGTGCAAGAGAATGCCATGCTTGTGCCACAAGCAATCGGGGATTTAACGAGAATGAGTGAGCCTGAACTCAATCAACGCGTCGCAGATGCCTTTCGTCGCATCGCCGAAGGCCCTTGGGAGTTCGTTGTTTTGGTTGAGTGAGCAGTGCCGGCCTATCGGGGTATTCGTCCAAGATCACAAACAATCACAAATTCCCGGGGGATTTCGTGGTATGGTGTAAGTGCGCCGAGGCGTTCGGCGCACGAGTTTTGCGGCATAGGAGGTTTCACCATGTCGAAGCGAGGCATTGGGTTCTTGGCCGTGCTTGTTCTGTTGAGCATACTGTTCGTGTCTGCCATGGCGTCTGCACAGGATGGGGAAGAAGGACCCCTCCAGCCGTGGGAGATTGTACAGAAGAGCGATGGTGGTTACAACGTCATCGCCCTGCATGAAGAGATGGGAGGAGGAATTCGTGAACATGTCCATGAATTGCTGATCCAGGAATTTGGTGACAAGGTCTTGCATTGGACAGTTCAAGAAGCTGATGGCATCCAATATGTCTACGCTTATCCTTATGGGGAGGATCCAGAAAACACGTCGTTCCGTCAACGAATCCAGAGGGAAATCCTTGATTTCCCCCCACCGTGAGTGCCAAGTAATCAAAGTCAGCTCCGTCCGTCTCCTGTCAGTGCTCTACTTCCTGGCCGTGATCTTGAGCTACATCATCACGCTGCTCGCTGTCCAGGCCCTTTGGCGCAGTCCTCTCAACGGTTCCTATGCGCCCGAGATCGGTGTGGATCCGCGATCAGCTTTCTTGTATGCCGCCGCTGTGCTGGTCGTTCCCTATGTGGCGGGAGGACTTGTGCTGGGTTACTTCGGACTGGACGACACACTGCAAGTGAGCATCCTTGGCATCGTTGCAGCGGTGGGCGAGCGGCTGCTGATCTTGGCAGCAACGATGGTTGTTCTGGGAGCATTTCCCGGATCGATCGTTTCGACCTTGAGGTGGTTCCTCGCGCCGGGCGCCGATCTCGTCACCATGATTCGCACCGAGGCGCTGCCCTACTTCACCTGGGCTTACGTGATTCTTGGCATACCGATTAGCCTGTTCGTCCTGCTGGCAGTCGCCAAGGCTATTTCCACCAGACGGCAGATCCCTCTGCCGACTACACCGTAGTTCACGGCGGCAACGTGACAGGCGTGTTCGCCGGTGTGCGGGGCGTCCGGCTACCGGCCGCACCTACGCCTGTTGCTTGTCATAGAGCGATTCTTAAGAGGAGATATGTGATGTATTCCAGAATAGCGTCGCACAGAGGCTTTCGCTTGTCGATTCTGGCTGTCAGCCTAGGCTTTGTCGCAGGTCTGTTGATCTTGCTTCCAACCCTATTCCCACCGAAGATCGATGCGCGGGCATTGGTCGATGCGGCAAGGACTGGCCCAAGCATCGAAGTGGACACTAACCATGTTCTCTACTCCCAGAGCACGGTCTATCGCAGGGCGAATCCTGAGTTCCAGGAGCCCGCTGACCCCTATCATCTTCCCAGCCTTGCTCTGCACTCCGATACCTTCTCATCCGAAACCTGGACGCGCGGAGGTAATTCCCGGCAAATTAGGGGCGAGTTTCGGGACATTTTGACAGGGCGCCTGGTCTCCCTCATGATCGAAGATGAAAACCGCGTGTTTCTATACCATGAGACGACAGGGCCCGGAATTCTCATAACCACCTCCAACGACGTTGCGACAGGCGAGAGAAGCGATCCCGGACATCAGGAATGGCTTGTCGACCAGGCTGTTCAAGATCCAGCAGCGGGATACGAAATCGAGGGAGAAGTCATCTCTTCGTGGGGAAAACCTGCTTGGGTTGTCAAGCAGCGCGTTGAACTACCAGAAACGGAGGATGCAGACATGGGAGCGTTGTATCCTTCACAAGGACCCTACATGGCTGACCTTAACACACAAAGCCTTGAGTACAAGTGGACAATCGATCTCGAACCCAGGATGTTTGTTAGCACCGAAAGTTGGGCTCTCATATCTACGGGTTCTGTGCTTCTGGAGCGTATCGAGATTGGGGAACCTCAACTCTTGCCTTTGAACAGTATGCCCGAAACCTGGCTGGATGTACCCGGCGACATACCGGTATTCGATCCGGCGTCACTACCCTAATACTACCTCGACCCAATTATGCGCGACCAGCCGGCCGGCTGGCACGAGATTGTCGGCCAGCGGCTCGCCGTTGAGGGTGATCGACCGCACGCCGCGGCAGACGCCATGCGGGTTGCGTACCTCGATCTCGACGACTACGCCACGGAACTGGCGCCTGGCCTGGAACCCGGGCCAGGTCGACGGGATGCATGGGTCGATGCGCAGGCCGTCCACCTCCGGCCGCAGGCCCAGGATGGATTGTGTGGCGCTCCAGTACGACCAGGCGGCCGCGCCGGTCAGCCACGCCGTGCGGGTGTTGCCCGGCCGTGGGGAGTAGGTCGAGTAGGTGGTCTGGCCCTGCACGTAGGGCTCGCACTGGCGGATCTCGGCGCGGTCGTTCCAGGCGGCCGGCATGGCCGCGTAATAATAGTCGTAGGCGCGGTCGCCGTGGCCCAGCAGGCACTCGGCCATCACGCCCCAGCCCTGGGTGTGGTTGAAGATGCCCGCGTTTTCCTTGATGCCCGGGTTGAAGACCACCGCGCGCATCACCTGCACCGGGCTCTTGACGAAGGGCGGGGCCGACAGCATCAGGCCGTAGGGGGTCGCGAGCCGCTCGTGCACCGTGGCCATGCAGCGCTCGGCCTGCTCAGCCGTGGCCGCGCCGCTGAGGACGGCCCAGACCTGGGTGTTGAGGTAGACCTGGCCCTCGGGGTAGTCTTTCGTCCCGTAGACCGTCCCGTCCTCGGTGATGGCCCAAATGAACCAGTCGCCGTCCCAGCCCACGCTCTGGATGTACGCGTCCAGCCGCTTGCGGTGCGCCAGCGCCCAGCGCGCCTCCTCCGGTTTGCCCAGCCGCTCGGCCACCTCCGCGTAGACCGTCAGTCCCAGGCGCAGTTGAAAGGCCACGAACAGGCTCTCGCCGTGGTAGCCCAGCACCAGGCAGTCGTTCCAGTCGGCCGCCAGGCCGCAGGGCAGGTGGTTGCGTCCTTTGCGCTCCAGGTTGAACGCCAGCGCGCGGCGCAGGTGGCCGAAGACGGTGTCCTCGCCCTGGTCGGCGTAGGGCAGCACCGTGTTGTAGAAGTCCAAGTCGCCGGTCTCGGCCACGTAGGCCGGCACCGCGTTGAAGAACCAGAGGCAGTCGTCGGAGCGCAGCTCGTCGGACGGCGGCGCAGTCTCGTGGCCGGGGCGGTGCTCGAAGGGCTTGACGATGGGCATGGCGCCGCCGTTGGCGAGCTGGCCGGTCAGCATCAGCGCCAGCCGCGCCCGGGCATCGTCGGGGATGGCCGCCACCACGCCCAGGATGTCCTGCACCGAGTCGCGAAAGCCCAGGCCGTCCCGCTCGCCGTTGTAGACCAGGCTGGCGGCGCGCGACCAGGCGAAGGTGATCAGGCTGTTGTAGAGGCCCCAGACGTTGACGGTGTGGTCGAAGTCGGGGTCGGGCGTCTGCACCACCAGGCTGCCCAGCTTGCTGTGCCAGCTCTGCTTCAGCCGCGCCAGCTCCCTCTCGGCCCGCGCCAGCGAGCCGTACTCGGCCACGGCGCGGCGGCCCAGGGTGTGCGCGTCGCCGATGCCCAGCATCAGCAGCAGCTCGCGGCTCTCGCCCGGCTGCAAGGCCAGCTCGGCCTGCACGCTGCCGCAGGCGTTGTCGCCGTAAGAGTCGCTGTTGCTGCACGCGCCGCGCTCTACGGCCAGCGGGTTGTGGTAGCCGCGGTACGGGCCCAGAAAGGCATCGCGGCTGGTGTCGTAGCCGGCCAGCGGCGCGCCGATCAGCGCGATCCACGCATGCATGCCGATGTCGTCAGCTCGCCCCGCGTCAGCGCCTGGATCCGGCGTGAGGTTATCGTGGATGGCGATGCGCAGCAGCCCGTCATCGGTCAGCCCGCCCTTGACGATGAAGAGCGAGTATTGCAGGTTGACCTGGTCCTGCACCGTGCTCCACTGGTTGGTGAATTCGCAGTAGGAGAAGACGGCCAGGCGGCGGGGCCGGTCGCTCTCGTTGGTCACCTTGAGCCGCCAGTATTCGAAGGTCTGGCCCAGCGGCACGAAGTAGGTGGCCTCGCTGTGGATGCCGCCATAGCGCGCCTCGATCACGGTGTAGGCCGTGCCGTGGCGGCAGGTGGACTGGTAGTCGTCCAGCGGCTTGCCTACGGGCTGCCAGGAGGCCGACCAATAGTCGCCGCTCTCCTGGTCGCGCAGGTAAAAATAGCGGCCGGGCTGGTCCATGGGCACGCTGTTGAAGCGCAGGCGCAGGAAGCGGCCGCGCGCGCCCGACTTGTAGAAGCCGTAGCCGCCCGCGTTGTTGGTGATGATCGCGCCGTACTCGGTGGAGCCCAGGTAGTTGCTCCACGACTGGGGTGTGTCGGGGCGGGTGATGACGTATTCTTTGGCGTCGTCGTCGAAATGGCCGTATTGCATTGGTTTCTCCATGTAGGTCACGCTACCAGCGTGACGTGCGCCTACCAGCGTGACGTGCGCCTACCAGCGTGACGTGCGTCGTGTCCGGCTGGTAGCCGGACCTACGGAATCACGTACAACGTCACCGAGTGCGCCGGCAGCGTCACCGCGCCATCGGCCGGCCACGGCTGCACACCCAGGCTCTCGGCGCTGTGTTCCTTGTCCAACAGCCACACCTCGGCCTCGACCGGCGAGACGCCGGCCAGATCGATGGTGACCGCCTGCTCCGCCTCGCCCAGGTTGATGGCCATCACGGCCAGCGCGCCGTCGTCGCGCCGCGCGGCGTAGACGGTGACGCCCTCGACGCCCGATGCGGCGTACACCTGCTCCTCGCCGAAGTGCTTGAACATGCGAAAGGTGTACAGCGTCGGCCGGATGGTGAAGCCGTTGATCAGCCCCAGCCCGGTGCTGCGCTGCGAGATGACCCACTGGTTGGCCATCCACACGTCGGCGTTCATCAGCCGGCCCAGTACATCGGCGTACCAGATGGCGTTGAAGTGCGAGTCGGGGCTAGCCGGCTGGCCCATAACGCTGGTGGGCGTGGAGTTGAGCTCAGTGATCGCGATGGGCAGGTCGCGGCCGGTGTGCTCCTGGATCAGCGCGCGCAGGTAGGCCACCTCGGCCTCCAGGGCCGCGGCGTAGGCCCGCATCTGCTCAAAGGTCGCCGGCTCGTTGGTGGCGCTCCAGTAGGGGTAGCGATGCACCGTGACCACGTCTACCAGGTCGCCGTTGGCTTTCAAGAACTCGATCATCCAGTCGCGGCCGGCCGAGTCCTTAGGCGTGGAACTCAGGTCGCGATCCCACTGGTGCAGCTCCGGCCCCAGCAGCTTGATGCTGGGGTCGGCCGCCTTCATGGCCTCGGCGATGGCGCGCCACTCGCGGTTGAAGCGCTCCGTGTCGTAGGGCACCCGCTTCTGCTCCGCGAACAGCGTCGGCTCGTTGCCGATGCTCCAATACTCGACGCCGTAGTCCGCTTCCAGGTTGGCGTAGCGCACCAGATCGGCCGCGGTCTCCGGCTTGCCGCCGAACAGCCGCACACTGACCGTGGGCAGCGCGCCCAACTGGTTGTAGAACCAGACAAACTGGTCGATCTGGAAGGGCTGCATGTCCACCTCGTCGGTCCACGCCCCGCCCGGCCAGCGCAGCGCCGTGAAGCGCGACTGGACCATGTCCGGCATCATCTCGATGGGCACCGCGTGCATCGGCCCGTAGTTGGTGCCGTAGAGATAGGGGCTGATGGGGCCCAGGTTGACGGACGGATCGACCAGCAGTATGCCGGGCGCTGGAGCCGGCGGCACAGCCTCGACCGTGACCGCAGGCTCGACCGCAACCGGCGCAACGGGAGCCGGCTGCTGAGGCGCGGACGGTGGATAACAGGCAGCCAGCACAAACAGTCCAGCTATCAAGAATATGAGGTGGCGCTTCATGGGTTTCTCCGGATTACGTCGCGCGCGGCTCGGTCGTAGAACGATTTTCCAAATCGTTGCGGCGCGGCTCAGTCGTAGAACGATTTTCCAAATCGTTGCGGCGCGGCTCAGTCGTAGAACGATTTTCCAAATCGTTGCAGCGCGGCTCAGTCGTGGAACGATTTTCCAAATCGTTGCAGCGCGGCTCAGTCGTGGAACGATTTTCCAAATCGTTGCGGCGTGTGTGCCGCAGAGAACGGACGATTTGGAAAATCGTCCTACGCTGCCCTGATGTAGGCCAGGCAGATGTCGGTGTCAGCCCCGTCGTAGTAGATGGGGATGCGGCCGCTCGCCGCGCGCGATCACCCGCCACGGCTGGTCGATGTCCAGCGGGCCACTAGGCTCCCTTGTTCCAGGAACCGATCTCGATCAGGTTGCCGTCGGGGTCGGCGACCATGGACGAGTGCATACCCCACGGCTCGTCGCGCGGCGCGTAGACCGGCCGGCCGCCGGCTGCCACGACGCGCGCGAACATGGCGTCTGCGTCGGCCGACGTGGGCAGGTCGATGGCCAGCTCGAACGTGCCGTTGATGCTGCCGGGAAAGGATGGCGCCTGGCCCAGCAGGCCCGGCAGTTGCGCCCGCTCATACATCGAAAAGCGCACGCCCTCATGCTTGAACTCTGCGTACGGCCCCTGTCCGTCCCAGTCGATCTGGAAGCCGAGCACGTCCCGGTAAAACGCGACCACGCGAGGCAGGTCGCTGACGAAGAGGCCGATCATGTCGATTTTCGTTGTCATGGGTATCTCTCAAGCGCAATGATTGCGCAACCAAGCCGCGATTTCCTCGACAGCGAGCTCGGAGCGGGCGGCTTGCAGGGTGAACTGCTCAAGCTCGGTATTGGTGGCGGTCAGGCGCTGGCCGTTGCGGCGCAGGAAGAGACCCGCGGCGGTAATGCCGACGCGCTTGTTGCCATCCACGAAGGGATGGTTGCGGATCAGCGAGTCGAGCAGAGCCGCAGCCTTGACAAAGAGGTCGGGGTAGAGGTCCTCGCCGCCAAAGGTCGCCTGAGGACGAGCGACTGCCGACTCCAGCAGCGCCAGGTCGCGCAGACCAGGGCTGCCCCCAGTCTCGGCGATCAGGCGCATGTGGATGAAGAGCACCTGTTCGACCGTCAGGTAGCTGAACACGGTCATCCTCTGGCCAGTGCTTCCAAAGCCGGGCGATATTGGTCGATGAACTCGCTCACCTGGCGGGCGAAGTCCTCGTCCACGCCCTTGACGGCGACAGGGGAAGGCGCGGGTGCGATGGTGATCACACCGCGCTCCTGGTCAAGCTGAACGTCGACCTCGGCGCCCTCGGCCAGGCGCAAGGGATCAAGAACGTCCTTAGGCAGCGAGACGACGATGCTGTTGCCGGTTTTAAAGATCTTGCGCACCATGAATCAATCTCCTGGCGAACACTAACCAGTCTATACACTGTAAGCACGCAGTATCATACCATGAAGATCGGTTGTCTGCAAACAGCCGTCTTTCCAAACCGCGCCCAGGACTGACAGTTCTGAGTTCGTGCTGGGAGCCAGTCTCGACGCGTTGGGGTATTCTACCGGTAGACCAGGACTGTCAGTCCTCCATCCACCCGCGATAGAAATTCACGCCCAGCGCCTCCAGCCGCGCGGCGTGGCCGAGCAGCCGCTGGCGATACTCGTCCCAACTGCGCCCTGCGGCCGGCGACCAGCCGATCTCGGCAATGCCCAGCAGGCGGGGGAAGACGAGGTACTCGAGGTCGTCCATGGTGCGCACGGTCTCGCTCCACAGCGGCGCCTCGACGCCCAGGATCGCAGCCTCGGGGATGCCTGGCTGCACCGTGGCGGGGTCCCAAGCGTACGCCTTTTCGACGCTGATGTTGCCAGCCCAGTTCAAGCCCAGCGGCGTGCTGTCGTCATACTTCATGTCTATGTAAGCGTAGGACGACGGCGACATGATCACCTGCGCTCCTTGCTCGACGGCGCGGACGGCCATGTCGTTGTGCCAGTGTTGCACGGCCGAGCCGGGCGCGAGCTCGCTGCGCGCGGCCTCTTCCCAGGCCAGCATCTGCTTGCCGTGCGACTGGACGATCTCCTGCGCCCGCGCCATGAAGCGCACGTAGTCGTCGTCGGGCGTGCTGTGGGCCTCGTCACCGCCCACGTGGATGAATGGGCCAGGGGTCAGCGCGGCCAGCTCGCGGATCACGTCGTCCACGAAGCGGTAGGTGATCTCCTGGTTAATGCACAGCGAGCTGAAGCCGACCTCGATACCGGTGTAGAGCGGCGGCGCCTGGCCAGCGCAGTTCAGCTCCGGGTACGACGCCAGCGCGGCGTTGGTGTGGCCGGGCAGGTCGATCTCCGGCACAATCTGGATGTAGCGGCTGGCGGCGTAGGCCACCAGCTCGGCGTATTCGGCCTGAGTATAGTAGCCGCCGGGGTCGCCGTCCACGGCCGTGCTGCCGCCAACCTCAGCCAGGCGCGGCCACGACTCGATCATCAGCCGCCAGCCCTGGTCGTCGGTCAGGTGCAGATGCAGCCGGTTTAGCTTGTAGAGCGCCATCAGGTCGATAACTCGCTTGACATCCTCCACCACGAAGAAGTGCCGCGCCACGTCCAGCATCATGCCGCGCCAGGCGAAGCGCGGCGTATCCTGGATAGCAACGGTTGGGATCGTCCAGGGTCCGGACTGCGCTGCGCGGCTTTCCGACTCAGCCGGCAGCAGTTGGCGCAGGGTCTGCACGCCGTAGAAGACGCCAGCTGGCTGGCTGGCCCTGATCGTCACGCCGTCGGGCGTCACCGCCAACTCATAGCCCTCGTCGCCCAACGCCGGGTCGGCGTCGACCAGGGTCAGGCGGACGGCGCCGGGCGGCAGGAAGCTGGTGTTCGCAGGTTGAGTAAGCGTGGGTTGAGTAGCCGTCTGCGGCGTATCGAAACCCGTCGGCGCCGTATCGAAACCCACGGTAGCTGCGCCCAGCCATTCAGCCAGGTAGGCGCCGATGACAGCCAACGCATCGTTGCCGGCGTCGACGACGATCGCTGTGTCGCTGCTCAGGGTGAAGATGTCGCCGGTCGCTTCGACGGAGACCGGCAGGGGAATGAGTGGGTTCATAGGGACGGCTTTCTGTGCTTCGGAGGATGGGCGCGCCAGCGCCGCGGCGTGGCTGGCCAGGATAGCTAGCGTGGAGGAGTCGGCGTCGTAGATTGAGTACCAGCCCGGCTCTTCGTGCGGTGGATCGCCCACCCAGGGATCGCCCGGCCGAGCCTGGCCCGACCACGCCCAGACGTTGGAGCCGGCCAGCGGCCCGCCGGCCGCAACCGATGCATCGACCTCGGCCAGCATGGCCGCCAGGAAACGGTCGCGGTAGGTGGTGGGCGAGGCCGGACCCAGGATATTGTGCAGCGGCTCGTTGTCGCGCGCCAGGCCGAACTCCTCCAGCACCAGCGGCTTGCCCAGCGCGGCCGCCACGGCTGCATGTTCCCGCAGGTAGTCCAACGCCTTGGCCGCGGCCGTTTCGTAGCTGGCCGGCTGCTGGGGATCGTACCAGCTCCAGTTTTGCGGCCAGATGTGCACCGTGGCGTAGTCGATGTGCGGGCCGTCGTGCGCGGCGCGGAAGTCCTGCTCCCGCCAGGGCAGCGCGCCCTCGACGCCGGCGGCAACCAGGTGGTTGGGGTCCAGCGACTTGATCAAGGCAGCCGTGTCGTCGATCCACGCCTGCGGGTAGCGTCTCGGCTCGTTGGCCAGCTCCCAGGCAAAGATGGTCGGATCGTCACGGTAGGCCAGGCCGGTGTAGGGATTAACCCGCTCGACCAGTGTCCCGATGTGCTGGCGGTACCAGCGCTGGCAGTCGGCGCAGTCATAGAAGCGCGCCGCGTAGGCCTGGAACTGCTGCCAGTCGCCGGGGTAGGGGATGGCGCTGCCCTCGGCCCACGCCACGTACTGCGCCATCCCGCCCGACCAGAACCAGAAGTTGTTCAGCACCAGGACGGCCTGCATGTTCCGCTTGCCCAGCTCGGCCACCAGGAAGTCCAGCCCATCCAGCACGGCCGGGTCATGCTCGCCCGGCGCAGGCATCAGGGCCGGGACCACGCGTTGCGGCTCCGAGTTCGGCCCCTCAGACGCCGCCATCACCCGCACGTTGGTCACGCCCAGCCGCTGCAAGTGGTCCAGCTCGGCCAGCAGGCGCGGCCGGTTCGGCTCCGTAGCCAGGTTCATGGCCTGCCAGAAGTTGACGCCGGCAAAGGTGACCGGCTGGCCGTCTAGCATGAAACGCCCATCCTTGACAGCAACAAAAGGGCCCCAAGCCGCGGGCGGCTCGGCAGGTTGGGCAGGGGCGCAGCCGGCTGCCAGCATGGCAATCAAGCCGCAGCAAGACGCCGCTGCAACGGCTGCCCAGCGCATCGTGGTCATGGCCCGGTGGTCAGCCCGAAGCCGGCCAGGAACAACGGCGCGTCGGGGCCTTCAGTCGGCAGCGCGGCAAAGTCGAACGGCAACTGGTCCACCGAGCGCGGCCAGGTGTAGGGCAGCTTGCCGGTGAAGGGGGAATGACCGAACAGCGCGTCGGCCACGCCGGCCCCCTCGCTGCCCGGCAGCCAGGCCACCACCACCGCATCGGCCAGCGGCAGCAGGTCGTTGATGATCACCGGCCGGCCGGACAGCACGATCAGCACCAGGCGGCGCGCGCTGCCTCGGACGCGCTGCACCATGGCCAGGTCCTCCGCTGGCAACGCCAGATCAGCCGAGTCGCCGACGCCCTCGGCGTAGGGCCGCTCGGCCACTACCGCAATGCCAACGTCCGCGATAATCTGGCGGCCCGATGCGTCGACGAAACGATCGAACCGGCCGGCCGCGTCATGCACCACGCTCGAGCCTGACTTGCTCATGGCCTGGATGCCGTCGAGGATCGTCTCGCCGTCGGTGATGTCGCCGACCGCGCCCTGCCACTGCGTCGCCCAGCCGCCGATCTGGATACCGATGTCGTCGGCCGCCGCCCCGCCGACGTAGATCAGCGGGGTATCTTCGATCAGCGGCAGCGTCTTGCCCTCGTTTTTCAGCAGCACCAACGACTGGCGCACAGCCTGGCGGGCCAGCGCGCGGTGTTTGTCAGAACCAACCACCTCCAGCGGCGCGCCGGGCTGCATGGGGTCGCCGTCGAATAGGCCCAGCTCGAACTTGACGCGCAGGATGCGGCCCACGGCTTCGTCGATGCGCGCCTGCGACACATCCCCGCGCTCGACGGCCTTGGTCAGCGTGTCGATGAACAGGGTGTAGTCGTAAGGCGTCATCACCATGTCGATGCCGGCGTTAATGGCCGTCACCACGTCGGACGTGTAGTCGCCGGGAATCTGATCGATGCCCTGCCAGTCGGAGACGACGAAGCCGTCGAACCCCAGCTCGTCGCGCAGCACTCCCGTCAGCAAGTCGCGGTTGGCGTGCATCTTGACGCCGTTCACGCTGCTGAAGGAGACCATCACGCTGGCCGCATCGGCGTCGATGGCGGCTTCGTAGGGCGGCAGGTGGATCACGCGCAGCGTCGCCTCGTCGATCTGCGCGTCGCCCTGATCCAGCAGATACTGCACGCCCATGTTAGCCGTGGTCGAGGTGCCGTAAGCCGTGCCGCCGTCAGCCACGAAGTGCTTGGGCGTCGCCACCACCGTGGCCGGATCGCCGAAACGCTGGCCGTTCGCGTCGTTCTGCAAGCCCTCGATGTAGGGAACGGCCAGCCGGCTGGCCAGCGCCGGGTCCTCGCCGAAAGCCTCGTAGGTGCGGCCCCAGCGCACGTCCTGCGGCACGGCCACCACCGGCGCGAAGTTCCAGCGGATGCCGGTGGCGGCCATCTCCTGCGCGGTCGCGCGGCCGATGCGCCGCATTAGCTCCGGGTCATCGGCCGCGCCCAGGCCGACGTTGTGGGGGAACACGGTCGCGCCGGCTAGAGCCGCGTGGCCGTGGACTGCGTCGACGCCGTAGAGCAGCGGGATGCCCAGCCGGGTCTCCAGCGCGGCCTGCTGATAGCCGTTGACCATGGCCAGCCAGTCGGCCGGCGTGTTGCTGGCCGGCGAGCCGCCCCCGCCGCTGAGCACGGACCCGATGAAATAACGGGTGACGTCGCGCGGCTGGATGCTGTCCTTCACGACCTGCGTCATCTGGCCGATTTTCTCGGCCAGGGTCATCTGGGCGAGCAGGGCCGCGACGCGCTGGTCGATGCTCTCAGCGGACGCGGCTGGTGGGCTGACAGCAGGCGGCGGCGCAGGCGTGGCTGCGCTGCTGCACGCGGCCAGCAGGAGGACGGTGAGTAGGGTGAGAAGTGTGTGTCTCATGGAAGTTGTGGGGGTGGGTTGGGGGGATACCACAACGGATGAAGAACAGCGGATGGTGGAGGTACGCATCCGAATCCGTTGTTCTTCATCCGCTGTGATACCCTCCGGTATCCGTTGTTCTTCATCCGCTGTGGTATCTCTCCACCGCGCCATCACCCAGCGCCACCGCCACCCGCACCTCACCCGTGCCGGCGGCGGGCAGCGGCACGACATCACCCACCACCGGCCGGCCATCCACCGTCAACGCGACCGCATTGCCCGGCCCGGCCCGGCGCACGTCGATGTGGTACGTGACGCCGCGCAACTGGCGAGTGGCATGGAAGGCCGGCCAGCTTGCCGGGATCACCGGGGCGATGCGCAAGCCGTCGTGGCTGGGCCGGATGCCCAGGATCCACTGGGTGATGGCGACGTAGTTCCAGGCGGCCGTGCCGGTCAGCCAGGCGTTCTTGGCCTCGCCGAAGCTGGGCGCGTCTCGGCCCGCGATGGTTTGGGCGTAGACGTAAGGCTCGCAGCGGTGGGTGTCGCTGATGGCCGCGCGGGCCGACGGGCAAATGCGATGGTAATAGTCCAACGCCTGCTCGCCGCGGCCCAGCCTGGCCTCGGCGACCATGATCCAGGGGTTGGTGTGGCAGAAGACGCTGGCGTTCTCCTTGTAGCCCGGTGGGTAGGACGTGATCTCACCCAACTCCAGGTGATAGCGGGTGTATGCTGGCTGAAGCAGGACGACGCCATGCTCCGTGGCCAGGCGCTGCTGCACCGAGTCCACCGCCTGCCCGGCCAGCCCGTCCTCTAACCCAATGCCGGCCATGACGCACATGCCCTGCGGCTCGATGAAGATCTGCCCTTCCTCGCACTCGGCCGAGCCGACCTTGCCGCCCAACGCGTCGTAGGCCCGCAAGAACCACGCGCCGTCCCAACCGTGCGCCCGCACCGCCGCTTCCATCTGTCTGGCAAGTTGCAGGTAATAGGATGAAGGATGAACGATGAACGATGAATGATGAACTCCGGAGGCGTCACCGGCCACCTGTTCGGCAATGCCCGCCATCTCCTTGGCCGCCAGGACGAACTGGCCGGCGATGAAGACCGACTCGGCCACCCGGCCCTCGCCGCGGTTCTCGGTGGTCTGGAAGGGCTCGCCGGGGGTCTCGGAGAAGCAGTTGAGGTTGAGGCAGTCGTTCCAGTCGGCGCGGCCGATCAGCGGCAGGCCGTGGGGGCCAAGACGGTCGAGGGTGTACTGCATGCTGCGCTGCAGGTGCTCGGCCAGCGGCTGCTCGGTGCCGGGCCGGTTCTCGTAGACCACCGGCTCGAGCAAAATCGACCAGTCGCCGGTCTCCTTGAGGTAGGCAGCCGCAGCCAGCACCAGCCAGAGGGGATCGTCGTTGAAGCCGCTGCCGACGGCATCGTTGCCGCGCTTGGTCAGCGGCTGGTACTGGTGATACGCGCCGCCGTTCTCGAGCTGCGTCGCGGCCAGGTCCAGCAGGCGCTCCCTGGCCCGCGCTGGCGCCATCTGCACGAAGCCCAGCAGGTCCTGGTTGGAGTCGCGAAAGCCCATGCCGCGGCCCACGCCCGACTCGAAGTAAGAGGCCGAGCGCGACAGGTTGAAGGTGACCATCACCTGGTAAGCGTTCCAGATGTTGACCATGCGGTTGACGTGCTCGTCGGGCGTCTGCACGGTGAAGACGCTGAGCAGCTCGTCCCAGCGGCTGCGCAGGCTGGCCAGGGCCTCGTCCACGGCCTGCGGCTGTAGGTAACGCTCGATCACCGGCAGCACGGTGCGCTTGTTGATAGTCTGGGAGCGGGCTCGGTCAGGAGACCGGCCCGAGCTATCAAGGGGCGGGTCGAACTTCTCGCCAACCGGGTTCTCGTGGTAACCCAGCACGAAGATGACCTCGGCCGTCTCGCCGGGCTGCAAGTGCAGCTTGACGTGGTGCGAGCCGATGGGCGACCAGCCGTGGGCGATGGAGTCGCCGGACTGGCCGCGCTCGACGACGATCGGGTTGTCCCAGCCGCGGTAGGGGCCGAGGAAGGACTCGCGTTGGGTGTCGAAGCCCACCAGAGAGGACTGACAGTCCTGGTCTACCGGCAGACTATCTCTCGACGCGTTGGCTTCGTCGACGGGCAGGCCAGGACTGTCAGTCCTAAGAGCGGCCGAACACGCGAAGTACGCAAAATGGTCGCGCCGCTCGCGGTACTCGGTTTTGTGGTAGATCACGCCGTCGTCGACCTCGACCTCGCCGGTGTTGAAGTTGCGCTGGAAGTTGGTCTGGTCGTCCCAGGCGTCCCACAGGTTGAACTCCACGGCCGAGAAGAGCGACAGCTCGGCTGGCTCGCTACGCCGGTTGGTCACCCTCGCCCGCCAGACCTCCAGGTTCGCGCCCAGCGGCACGAAGTAGAGCGTGCTGGCCTCGATGCCGTGGGCCGCGCCGCTGATGACGGTGTAGCCCATGCCGTGGCGGCAGGTGTAGGCGTCCAGCGCCGTGCGGGTCGGCTGCCAGGAGGGCGACCAGAACTGGCCGCTGGCATCGTCGCGCAGGTAGAGGTAGCGGCCGCCCACGTCGAAGGGGACGTGGTTGTAGCGGTAGCGGGTGATGCGGCGCAGCCGCGCGTCGCGGTAGAAGCTGTAGCCGCCGGCCGTGTTGGAGATCAGGCCAAAGTAGGCCTCGCTGCCCAGGTAGTTGATCCAGGGCAGCGGCGTGTCGGGCCGCGTGATGACGTACTCACGGGCTGCATCGTCGAAATAGCCGTAGTTCATGGTTGTCTTCTTTCTGCCATCAGTCTTTGTGTTGAAGCGATCAGGTTTTGGCGCAGCGCCTGCGCCGGCAGGCCGCCGGCCTGCATACCCAGCAGCACCGCGCCGACCACCGGCGGCACGGTCAGTCTGACGAAACGCGCGCGCGGCGCCAAGGACTGCACGGCCGCAGCCATGGGATCCAGCAGCAGCGGGCCGCCGTTGTACATGCTGCCCACCAGCACCACGTCGAAAGCGTGCTGCTCCAGGTGCAATTGGCGGATCACGCCTATGGCCAGGCTGGCCAGTTCCACGGCTGCCCAGCGCACCACGTCCAGCGCCACCGGATCGCCGGCCTCGGCGGTCTGGAAGACCAGCGGGGCTGCGGCCGCGCCGATGTCGTACCAGCCCTGGCTCAGGCCCTCCAGCAGGTCGGCGTCGGAGGATGCGCCCACCAGCCGGCAAAAGGCGTCGGTCAGCGCGGTAGGCGGGCCGCGGCGGGTCCAGGCTTTGGCCACGGCGCTGACGGCCTCCTGCACCAGCTCGCCGGAGCCGCCGTGCTCGCCGAACATACCGCCGTTGCCGGTGACGCGGCCGATACGGCGCTCAGCGTCCCAGCCCCAGCAGTTGTTGCTGGTGCCGGCGATGACGGCCACGCCCCAGCCGGCCTGCGCGCCCGCCGCCAAGCCGATGATGGTGTCGTTGACCACCTCCAGAGGCGCTCTCAGACCCAGGGTGGCGATGGCCTCCAGGGTCGGCGGCAGCTCCGACGGCCAGTCATAGCCAGCCACGCCGAAGCCCGCGCCCGCGATCTGGGCGCGCCGGATGCCGGCATCGGCCAGCGCCTGATCGGTGACCGCTTGCAGCGTCGCGGTCAGACCAGCGTAGCCGACGACCTCATGGTTGCCCGGCCCACCCAGGCCAAAGCCCACGGCGCAGCCGCTCTCATCCGCGATGAGGGCGTGGCTCTTGGTGGCGCCGATATCGATGCCGAGGAAGTAGCTCATGAGGGATTTCTCGTATTTTGGGAGGAGCGGAGCTACACAGAGAACACGGAGGAGACACAGAGATCACAGAGAAGACTCAGAGGGTTCTCCTCTTATGATGACATTCTGGCGTCTGCGGGCAAAACGGGCCAAACTCTCTGTGGTCTTTGTGTCTTCTCTGTGTCCTCTGTGTCTTCTCTGTGAACTTTGTGTAAGCTCCGGAACCTCCGCATTCCTTTCTTCAACGCATCCCGGCGGAGGAGTGCAGCACATCCCTTATCGCTCGCCAGCCGATCACCTGCACGTCGGCATGGGCGAGAGCAGCGCGCAGGACCGCGCTGGTGAAGATCTCGTAGTCAGCCACGCGGCTGCGCCAGTCAGGGGCGAAGGCGCGTAGCTCCGGGGTATCGATGGCTGGATGGAAGAGGAAGTAGGTCAGGCCGGGCGGCGCCTGGGCCAACCGCTCCATTAACTCATCCAGCCGGTGCTCGTGCTGATCCAGCGACATGACGTCGGCGTGGTCGAAGAGCGGCAGGCCCGCGGCCTCGGCCTGGCGCACCAGGGCAGCCACCTCCTGCGCGTCGTCCAGTCCATAGCCCCAGCGCTGAAGCTGTTCGGCGTCCGGGTGCAAGAGGAAGGCCGGTAGGCGATACTCCCGGCTCAGCCGCAGGTAGACCGGCAGCAGGCGCGGGTGGAAGAGGGTCAGCATGTGCGTGTCGATGTGGGTGACGTCGATGCCTGCGGCCAGCGCGCGCTCGATCTGGGCCCTCAGCTCGACCTCCACGGCGTGGAGGTCCGCGCTGGTCTGCGCGGCCGGCTCGCGGCGATGGAAGTAGCCCTCGCCGTCCAGCAGGCCGCTGGCCGGATCGCCGGTCGAGATGGGGCCCCAGCGGTAGCCGTCCCACTCGCAGTTCAGAGTCAGATGCACGCCCATGTCCAGTCGTGGGTCGTCACCGTGTTGTCGGCAGAAGGCCGCTGTAGCTGGGAACCAGGGGCAAGGCACCATGGTCGCGGCCGAGGACATGACGCCGGCTGCCAGCAGGCCAGCGTAGGCCGCCACCGTGCCGTGGCTGCTGCCGATATCGTCAGCATGCAGGATGACGACGCGGTCGGTAGGGGAGAAGCCGAGGGTGTGGAGGATGGGGTTCATGGGGAAACGATGAATGATGAATGATGAGCAGAGCCGAGGTCATCGGTCATGGTTCGCTGAACTGTGGCAGATAGCGCTGGTTGCTCTCCAGCAGATCGTCCAGCACGGCCGGGATCTGGTCGACGGGCGGGCCGAGGGGGTGGGCCAGCAGGGCTTCGTAGGCGGCTTTGCGGTCGCCGTGGACGGCGGCCTCGACGGTGAGCAGCTCGTAGGACTTGACGGCGGCCAGCAGGCCGAAGCAGACCGGCGGCAGCGGCTCGGCCGGCAGCGGCTCCACGCCGGCCCGGCTGACG
>JBAQCH010000086.1:0-3389 GCA_049294015.1 Anaerolineae bacterium | reverse complement strand
GCCTTCAGGTCGGGGAGCGCCCTGTGGACGCGGCGCGCCTTCAGGTCGGGGAGCGCCTTGCGGACGGGCCGGCAACGCGCCTTCTTTGCTGTTTGGGTCCACTGCTTTGGCTTGCGCGGGTGATCCTCCCTCGGGACGAGGCTTTTGCGCTGGTCGTCCTTCCCCGGATGCTTGCTGTGTTGGAGCCTGAGCCGAGTCTTGCTCAGTAAGCGTTTTGGTCTGTTCTGTCATGTCGTTTTACCTCTTTGCACGCCAACGCGCGGCGCAATGATTGCCACGCGGCAGGCCGATCCGGCAGCGTGCCTGGTTGTCGCCAGCCTTTGCAGGCGGCGCTTCAGTCTTGGCTGAAGTTCGATTTTTGTGCGTACCCGTTCGCTGGTGAGCGTCCCCGGGGCAGGTGCAGAGAGGAAAACGGCGAGGAGGGAAAGGTGTGTGTGTGAAACTCACCTAAGCGTGCATATGCCCGCTCCTCCTTATGCTGTGCTCCGGCTGCGCCATGCGTCCGATGCTCGCGTGCGCCACGCTCATTGCGTTTGTCTTCCACCAGGTGCTAGCCCGTGAGAGCCACATCGCTTTCCTCGCTCTCCAGGGCATCGGGCAAGCTGTCTGCGTAGACTTGCAGCGCAGCCAGCTCATCAACGGTAAGGGTTGTCTTCAACGCCCGGTTCAGCGCCGAGCTTTTGAACGCTTTCTGCCAGCAGGGCCGGGCCTGGCACAAGTAAGCGCCACGGCCGGCCAGCTTGCCGGTCGGGTCGAGCCGCACGCCCTGCTGCGGGGTGCGCACGACCCGGATCAGCGCTCGTTTGCTGTCAGTTCGCCGGCAGGCGATGCAGCTCCGCTGGGGAACATGGCGCTGCCGGACCGGTTGTTTTGCTTTGACCACAGCGCAAGCTCCGCTGAAGACTCATTGCCAGCGTAATCGGCTCAACCATGGGCGCCGGACGTTTGCTGCCAACGCACCAACCGTCCAGGCGCCCACGGGGAGACATTACGCATCTTCTTCGTAGCTGAACCAATCCGCGCGGCCGCGTTTGCGCCGCGTGTCAGGGGTAGCAGTCCGGCCTTTGTCCTTGGCCTTGGTGACCTTCTTGGCCTTGCCCTTGGCCGCGCCTGCGGTTGCTGCTGGTTCGGGCTCTTCTTGCGGCGTGTATTCCTCGAAATCACTCTCAGTAAACTCGTCCAGGCCCTCGTAGTCGGCGTATTCGTCATACTCGGCATATTCGTCGTAGACGGCGTTTTCGTCATAGACGGCGTTTTCGTCGTACTCGTCGTACTCGCCGTACTCGTCGTACTCATCCTCGTAGACTTCAGCCACTGACTCGCCTTCGGCTGTCACTTCGGCCGATTCTGCCAGCAACTCAGCCACTGCCTCGCCTGCCAGCGCCGCAGCTTCGACCAGCTCCGGCTCCTGGCCGTAGTCAACATCATATTCGTCGCCCTCGGCCGCATAGGCTGGCTCGCCCTCTTCCAGGGTTTCAGCCGTGATAGCAATGACCTCGTCGCTCAACAGTTGCTCAGCCACGGACAGGATATCTTCGGAGTCGGCGCGCGAGCGGGCCATGGCCAGGCGAGCCCGCTTGGCGTTCAGCTCGCGCGCGAAGTCGTCCAGCCCTTCGCTTTCGGACTCGCTCTCGCTCTTGATGTCGATGCGCCAGCCCGTCAGCTTGGCGCTCAGGCGGGCGTTCTGGCCTTCCTTGCCGATGGCCAGCGAAAGCTGTTTGTCCGGCACTACCACGATGGCCGTGCGGTTGTCGATGGTGTCGTCCAGGATGACCGTGGTGACCTTGGCCGGGCTGAGGGCGCTGGCGATGAACTGGCTGGGATCAGGGTTCCACTCGATCACGTCGATCTTTTCGCCGTTCAGCTCGTTGACAATGGCCTGGATGCGCACGCCGCGCATGCCCACGCAGGAGCCGACCGGATCGATGCCTGCCTGCAAGGCCGCCACAGCCACCTTGGAGCGCTGCCCTGGCTCGCGGGCAATGCTCTTGATCTCCACCGTGCCGTTGTAGATCTCCGGTACTTCCTGCTCCAGCAGGCGGCGCAGCAGGCCGCGATGGGTGCGCGACAGGCGGATGGCTGGCCCGCGCAAGCCTCGTTCCACGTCTACCAGATAGCAGCGCAGCTTGTTGTTGGGCCGGTAGCGCTCGGTCGGGATTTGATCTTCCTTGCCCAGCAGCGCCTCAGCCTTGCCGTCGATGGTCGCTGTTACAGCGCCTGTGCCGTAGTCCACGCTGCGGATGGTGCAATGCACGATCTCGCCAATGCGGGTCTGGTAGCGCTGGTAGATCGCGTCGCGCTCGGCCTCGCGGATGCGCTGCAAGATGACTTGCTTGGCAGTCTGCGCGGCGATGCGGCCGAAACTTGTGGGGGTGTCCTCCACCAGGACGGTGTCGCCCAGCTCGGATGTGGTCTGGATGGCGCGTGCTTTGGCCAGCGAGATCTGCGTCTCATCGTCTGTGACGTCTTCGACGACCTCTTTCTCGATGAAGATCTTCATCTCGCCGGTTCTTTGATCCACCTGCGCCCGGACGTTAGCTCCCATCCCAAAGCGCTTGCGGTGGGCAGACACAAGGGCTGTCTCAATGGCCTCGAACACAACCTGCGGCTCGAGCTCGCGCTCGACGCAGATGTTGTTGATAGCCATGATCAATTCGTTCTTCATGCCTTCTGCGCACTCCTGGTGCTGAACAAACTTCAAACGTGCGATTCCGAGGCGCCGGACACTGGTGAAAGTGTCCGGCGCCGGATGGTGTCTCACCTGAACGAAGCCCTTACAGCAAGAAAAGTGGGGGATGCCCACTTTTCGGAAAGGACTTGCTTCGACTGCGGGCATTCTACCACAGCTTATGGCTGGATGCCAAATGGACGCGGGCGCCTGGAAAGCGGCTAGCCAAAAAAGCGGGTTTCTACGCAGAAACCCGCTTTCTGTCCGCCTGCGCCACGACAAAGCGCGCGCCGGCTACGATCTCCTGCGGCGTATAATACCAGTCCAACTCGCAGGTCAGCACGGCCGCGCGCGGCAGCGCCGCCGCGATGCGGACAAAATCCAGCTCGCCCAGGCCGGGCAGCAAATGGTCGCGCAGGCCGGCCGTGTCGTGCAGATGGACGCCGACGATGCGCTCGCCATAGGCCGCCAGCCAATCTCCGTGGCGATGCAAGCCCAAGTTGTGCAAAACCTGGACGTGGCCGCAGTCGTACCAGAAGCCCACCACGGCCGGGTCGCTCTCGGCCAGCAGCAGCCCCAGCTCGTCGAAGCTTGGTATCTGCCAGCCCTGCACGCGCGACTCGATGCCCAGCACGATGCCGCGCGGCCGGGCGTAGCCAGCCAGCTCGTCCAGGCTGCGCCGCGCGGCGTCCATGGCTGGTCCGGCCACGCGCGCCCGGTC
>JBAQCH010000085.1:0-15836 GCA_049294015.1 Anaerolineae bacterium | reverse complement strand
TCCCGGTGGCAGCCGCGACCGAGGTGGGCGGCGGCGATGGCGTGCGCGTGGGAGTGGGCGCCGGGGTGGGCGAGGCAGGACGGCACGCCTCCAGCAGGGTGGCTGCCGCGCCGCTCAACGCGACGATCAGAAAGCGCCGCCGGCCAGGCGAATGGGTTGAACTTGGGTTTTGATCAGACACGGGGGCGATTGTAGCACAGGTCGCGGCGGGAGACCAGAAGGGAGGCGGAATACCACAGTGGATTAAAGACAGCGAATGGGAAGAATCGTAGGTCCGGCAACCTGCCGGACAGCCTTTGTAGGTCGGGCAACCTGCCGGACAGCCTTTGCTGGCCCAAACCTTCGCGAGATGTGCGGACTCGCCAACGAGTGTCGTGTCAATGCTCATTTGAGGAGTAGGCGTCCCCAGACGCCGGGTTCGCATGGGGGCATGCGAACTCCTCAAATCATGATTGACGCAACACTAGCGGCCGGCCGCTCAGGAGCGACTCAGCGCAGCGCGCGTGCTGGCGGGGTCGTCGCTGAGCACGGCGTCGCAGCGCAGCAGCTTGTAGAGCCACAGGCGGCGGTCGGGGGTTGGGTCCAGCGGGGCGACGAGCTGGCCGCGGCGGTGAGCCAGCCAGGGATACAAGGGGTTGAGCAACAACAGCGGCCAGAGCGGCCCTAGCAGATGAACGTCCGCGACAGGCCAGGCCCTGGACAGGGTAATCCAGCCGATGGGCAGGTCTGGGGCAGCTCTCTGCACGGCTTGTACGCGGGCCAGCGAAAAAGAGAGCACAACGGTACGGTTGCGCACGCCGGCTGCCGTCAACTTGTCCACCAGACGTTGCGCCACCGCGGCCTCCAGAAAGCGGTCAGTCTTCAGCTCCAACGCCAGGGCCACGTCGGCCGGCAGGATCGCAGCTAGCTCAGCCAGGGTAGGCACCCGTTCAGCCTGGAACTCTGGCCGGCCATAGGATGCGCTGAGACGGCGCAGCTCGGCCAGAGTCAGGCCCGCCACCGGGCCGCGGCCATCGGTGGTGCGGTCCACCGTGGCGTCGTGGATGCAGACGAAGACGCCATCGGCCGTCAGGTGCAGGTCGGTCTCCAGCGCGTCGGCGCCATCGGCCAGCGCCTGGCGAAAGGCGGCCAGCGTGTTCTCCGGGCAGCGCACCCGGTTGCCGCGATGGGCCAGCAGATAGGGCTTGGGCTTGCCGGGAATGACGAGGGTCGGTGGGGAGGTTGATGGATTCATGGTGTGTGGCGGCGCAGTGGACTGCTGGTCATGCCGGAGCCAGCGCTCGCCGCCGGTGGCGATAGCCCTCCACCGAGTAGACCGCCAGGGCAAACCAGACGATGCTGAAGCCCAGCAGGCGCGCCTGGTCGAAGGGCTCGTGATAGATGAAGACGCCGATGCTGAACTGCATGGTCGGCGCGATGTACTGCAAAAGGCCCAGGGTGGTCAGCGGCACCAGGCGCGCGCCTGAGGCGAACAGGAGCAGCGGCACGGCCGTTACGACGCCGGAGAAGGCCAGCAGCGTCGTGGTAGACGCGTCGCCAGCGCCGAAGGCTGCCTGGCCGCTGGACGACAGGTAGAGCAGGTAGGCCAGCGCGGGCAGGAAGAGAATGGCCATCTCTACGGTCAGCCCTTCCAGCGAGCCCAGCCGGGCCGTCTTGCGCAGCAGGCCGTAGAAGCCGAAGCTCAACGCCAGCAGCAGGGAGATCCACAGGGTGCCGCCCGCGGTCAGCACCAGGAAGAGCACTCCCAGCGCGGCGATGCCCACCGACAGCCACTGGCCGGGGCGCATACGCTCGTGCAGCACCAGCAGCCCCAGCACCACACTGACCAGGGGGGTGATGAAGTAGCCCAGGCTGGTCTCGACGATATGGCCGTTGTTGTTGGCCCACAGGTAAACCAGCCAGTTGACCGCCAGCAGCGCGGCCGTGACGAAGAAAACGCGAAAGACAGCAGGGTGGCGCAGGCCGTCGGCCAGCCACTGCCACTCCTTGCGCAGGGCCAGCAGCGCCAGCACCACGACCAGCGACCAAACGATGCGATGCAGCAATATCTCCAGCGCGGGCACGCCGGCCAGGGCGTGCCAATAGATGGGCAGTACGCCCCACATCAGATAGGCGACGGCCGCCAGCAGTGGACCTCGTTTCATGGACGGCATTGTAGCTTGAGCCAGGATTAGTGGCAAACTACTTCACCGGCTGCGCCGAGTTGAAGCCCAGGCGCTTTGTGTGTATACTAACAGCGCCGCAATGTGTCATTCAACCACCCTCGTAACGCAAACCGACGGATTGCTCTGCCAATGATTGCTGTGCGCCGTTCCAAAGACAACTATCATGATAACCATTGACCCTCTCGCTGTTCCCCACGAGCTGGCCGCGCGTTTCGCTGAGCTGTCCAGCGTGCTTGCTGTGGTGCTGTCCGGCTCGACAAGCAACCGGGTCGACGACGGCAAATCCGATTTCGACATCTACGTCTACACGACTGAGGAGATACCGGTGGCCTGGCGAACCGAGGTGGCGCGCCGGCACGGAACCCATCTGGCCATTGACAACCGCTACTGGGAGTTGGGCGACGACTGGATCGACACGCGCATCCACCGCATGGTCGACGTCATCTACCGCTGGCCCGACTGGATCGAGGAGCAGATCGACCGGCTGTTGCTGCGCTGTGAGGCGTCCACCGGCTATAGCACCTGCTTCTGGCACAACGTGCTGCACTCCGAGACGTTGTTCGACCGGGACGGTTGGTATGGCCGGCTGCAAGAACGGGCGCGCCAGCCTTATCCGGACGAGCTGCGGCGGGCCATCGTCGCCAAGAACCATCCCATTCTGCGCCGTACGCTCTCGTCGTACATGCAGCAGCTCGAGCTGGCCATCGAACGCGCCGATCACCAAAGCGTTAACCACCGCGTCGGCGCGCTGCTGGCTGGCTATTTCGACATTCTGTTCGCTCTCAACCGGCAGCCGCACCCCGGTGAGAAGCGGCTGGTGGCTTACGCCGAGACGCTCTGCCCCCTGCGGCCGCCCGCGCTGGCGCAGCAGGTCGAGGCGGTGATCGCTGCGGTTGCTCCGGCCGGCCAGGCGGCGCTGCTGGCGCACGCCAACGCGCTGCTCGACAGCCTGGACGAAATCCTGCTGGCCGAGGGGCTGATCGACGCCTGAGACTGCTGAGGTAATTATGGCAAACGTACGCTGGGGCTTGCTCTCCACCGCCAACATCAACCGCCGGCTGATCCCGGCCATCCGTGCGTCGCAGCGCGGCGAGCTGGTTGCGGTCGCCAGCCGCAGCCAGACTTCGGCCGACGCCTACGCCGCCCAATGGCAGATTCCGCAGGCCTTCGGTAGCTACCAAGCGATGCTCGACTCGGGCCAGGTGGATGCGGTCTACATCAGCCTGCCCAATCACCTGCACGCCGAATGGACGCTGTGCGCGCTGCGCAGCGGCGTCCATGTGCTGTGCGAGAAGCCGTTCGCGCTCAGCCTGGCCGACGTGGACGCCATGATCGCGGCCGCTCACGAGACGGGGCAGGTGCTGGCCGAGGCCTTCATGTACCGCCACCACCGCCAGATCAAAACGGCCGGCGATTGGGTGCGCAGCGGCCGGCTGGGCGAGGTTACAGTGATCCGCTCGGTTTTCAACTTCGATATCCACGGCGGCGCCAAGGGGCTGGACAACGTGCGTCTAGCGCCGGACAAGGGCGGCGGCAGCCTGTGGGACGTGGGCTGCTACCCTGTCAGCCTGGCCCAATACCTGATGGGCGAGGCGCCGCAGTCGGTCTTTGGCGTGCAAGTGGTCGGCCAGACCGGCGTGGACGAGGTGTTCTGCGGCCAAATGCACTACAGCGGCAGCCGCACGGCGCAGATCAGTTGCTCCTTCAGCACCCCTTTTTACATGGCGGCAGAGGTGATTGGCACGGCCGGCCGGCTGCTCATGGACCGGCCCTTCCTGCCCGGATTAGACAGCAAACCCTATGGGCTGACCTTCTACCCTGCTGACGGCGAGCCGGTGCAGTTGCCGGTCGAGGACGACTATCTCTATAACGGCGAGGTCGAGGACATGCACGATGCGATCCTCGATGGCAAGCCGCCCTATCTCACCCTGGCCGAGACGCGCAATCACGTGCGCACGATTCTGGCGCTGTACGAATCGGCGCGTTGCGGGCAGGTTGTGGCGTTGGATGAAATCTAGACAAGTCAAGTCTTCCGAAGACTTGACTTGTCTGCAAGCAGAACAAGGAGACCCCCATGGTTCACATCTACAACGACACCAGCGATGAGTTTGTCGGCAGCATCAGCGATGAGGACTTCGCCTTCATGCAGCGCGACCTGGAGGAGGAGTCGCTGGAGGATACCAACTACTACATCAACCAGGCCACGGTGGATATGTTCGAGCAGCAGGGCGCCAGCCCAGCGCTAGTGGCCGTGCTGCGCACAGCCTTGGCCGATGCAGAGGACGTGGATATCCGCTGGGAGCACGACTGATACGCTTTCAGTCCTCGTGTTCGGCTGGCTTCAGATTCTCCGCGCCTGCCAGCCGGCCGACCAGCCGTTGCGGCTGATGGATCAGGATTGGCAGGCACTGAGAGCAGATCCAGGCTTGGCTACCGTTGTAGCGCAAGGCTACCAGGGGCGTGGCCGTTTCGGGCCGCTCACAGTTCAGGCACGTACAAATCAGGTTGTCGCTGGTCATTATCATCTCCTTTGGGCAAGGATAGGGTTCAACTCATGGATGCCTTGCGGTATGGGTTCGTACTCCATCAAGTGGCTTTGCGTTTGGCGAGGGATCGTGGTATGATGTATTCACATTGTCTATACATCTGCATGACAAACCGATGAGGAGCCTCATGACCAAGACCGCTGTGATTTCAGCCCGAATTGACCCGGGTCTCAAACAAAACGTTGAGCAGATTCTCGACGACTTGGGACTCAACATGACACAGGCAATCACCCTTTTCTTCAAGCAGGTCGAGCTTCAGCAAGGGCTGCCGTTTGAAGTCAGAATTCCCAACGAGATCACGCGTGCAGCCCTCGAAGATGCGAGGGCACGACACGGCCTGACAGCATTCCAGAGTACCCAAGAGCTGTTCGACGATCTAGGTATCTAAATGCGTTCCATCCAACGAACATCGCAGTTCAAACGCGATGTCAAGCGCATGCAGAAGCGGGGGAAGGTGTTTTCCCAGTTCAAGCAGGTCGTTGGCAAGCTCTCGGCAGGCATGGCGTTGGAACCGCGCTATCGGGACCACGATTTGAGCGGCCACTACAAAGGCACGCGTGAATGTCACATTGAGCCCGATTGGCTGCTGATCTATGAGCTAACCAACGACGAGATCGTTCTCATCAGGACTGGAACTCACACCGATCTATTCGACTGAGGCGCTCATCAGCGCCAGGAAGCGCTCCACGTCGTAGACGGCGGCCTGCGCCGCAGGAGAAACCTGCGGCAGCGCCAGGTCGAAGCCGTGATCGGTGCGGGGAAATTCGACCAACAGCGACGGCACGCCGGCCGCTTGCAACGCGTGGTGCAACCTTCGCACTGACGGCCCCATGCCGAAGATATCGGCTGTGCCTTGCAGCAGCAGCGTCGGTGGACAGTGCGGGCCAACCCGGCCCAGCGGGGACAACTGCCGGTACAAGTCGGGATCCTCTTCAGGGTCGGCGCCCAACAGCTCGGCGATGTAGTTCCGGCTCTGCTCAATGGGGGCGTCGGGCGGCGCCAGACCGGCGCGCTGTAGCAGGCTCTCCAGCAGCGCGCCGTAGGGGCGAATGCGTTTGCGTTGGGCAATACGCTGCCGCGTGCGTTCGGTCCCCTCATACATGTCGATGAAATCGGCCGGTCCATAGAAGGAGACGACGGCCCGCAGCGAGGTGTCGACGGCGCTATCGTCGGGTTGCAGGGCGGGATCGTTGGGGGTATAGGCGGCTAGCAGGGCCAGGTGCCCGCCGGCCGAGCCGCCGATCAGCGCCACGCGATGCCCATCGACGCCGTACTGATCCCCGTTGCGCTTCAGCCAGATGATAGCCCGCTTGACGTCCTGCACCATGCCTGCCACGGCGCCGGTCGGCGCCAGGGTATAGTCGATGTCCATGATCACGTGGCCCTGGCTGGCCAGCCGGCCAAATAGCCAGCGGGTGCCCTTGTCTTTTTCTCCCAAGCGCCAGGCCCCGCCGTGGACGTAGATCACGCCCAGACCGCTGCGCATGCCGCCGGCCGGCGGCTGCCACAGGTCGGCCAGCAGCAGTTTGCCTGTCTCAGGATGGACGCCATAGGGGACGTTGCGCGCCACGTCAGCCGCCGCCGCCGGCGCATAGGGGGACCAGCGACGAGACAACATCGCCTGATGCAGCGGGGTGGGGATTTGGGCCGGCCAGGAAGCGCCGAATGCCTGCTCGAAAGCGTCGTGGGGAGCGGTCACACGGGCGACGTAGCCAGCCGCCAACGCAGCGCCTGCCAGGCCCGCGCCAGCGACCAACCGATCGCGCCGCCGCAGGCCCAGTACAGCCAGCAATGCGCCGGTCAGGGTCAACCAGGGCGCCAAAGCACTCGCGACCAGCTTGGGCGCCCACAGCAGAATAGCCGAGGTGTGGCCGCGCAGGTCGGCCAAAGTCAGCGCGCCGGCCAGGGCTGTCAGGAAGGCGATCAGGCGTATCATCGTAAAGGCTTGAACAGCTCGGCCAGTTGCAGGGCGCCGGCGCGGTCGGTGACGGCCAGCACTTCGTCGCCAGCCTCGAAGACGGTTGCGCCGCGCGGCACGACGATCTCGCCGTGGCGAATGATGGCCGCAACGACGCACTGCTCAGGGAAGCGGATATCCTTGATCGCTTGGCCCAGCACCTTAGCGCCCGGCGGAATCTTCTCCTCAACCAGGGAGTAGCGTCCGCGCCGCAGCTTGAGCAGCGTCATCATGTCGCCCATGGACATCTCTTCCATGATCAGGCTTGCCATGACGTCGGCGTTGTTGAACGAGACGTCGACGTGGAACTTGTCATCGAACAGCCAGGCTGCCCGCGGGTTGTTGATGCGCGCGATGGTGCGGCCGACGTTGTAGCGCTCACGGGCCACAAAGCAGATGGCCAGGTTGTCGGCGTCATTGTCGGTAGTGGCTGCCAACACATCGGCCTGGCGGATACCGGCCTGCTCCAGGATCTCCGGCTCGGTGGGGCTGCCTTCGTAGATCGCCTCCGTCGGCAGATCGTAGTGGATGCGGGCCAGGATCTCTGGTCGATGTTCTACCAGATGCACATGATGGTCCTGGGCCATCAACAGACTAGCCAGTTGCGTGCCCGTCCGGCCGCCGCCAGCAACAATAACGAACATGGCGTGGTACCTCGTGGTCGATAAATCGGTAGATTGGTAGATTGGTGGGTGGAGGGGACGGCGAGCCTAGCCGAGCTGCTGGCACAGGGCGTTCATGCCGTCGGGAGTAGTGCTGATATGCACCAGGTCGCCGGCTTGCAGCGCCATGTCGGGCTTGGGCATCATGCCGCGGCCCGCACGGGTGATGGCAGCCACAACGGCTGGCCCCGCTGCGGCCAGCTCCTGGACGGTTTTACCTGACCACGACGACGGCACGACGAGATCGCAGATTTCGACTTCGCCGTTGCCAGCCGAGACCAACGGATGCACGGCGCCGCCCTCCAACAGTTCTTCCATGCGTTGCGCGCCCCAACTGCTGGAACCTACCACTTGATGGCCGAAGGTTTCCAGCAAGGTGCGCCAGCGGGGATCGTAGTTGCGCACCGCAATATGGGGAATGCGGTAGACGGTGCTGGCCACGCGCCCCATGACGCCGTTGAGCGAGTCGGAGTTGGTGACAGAGGCCAGCGCATCGGCGCCCTCGATCCCTGCGCGGTGCAGCATGGCCTCGGAGAGCACGTCGCCCTCCAGCGTCCGTCCACGGAAGTCAGGCGGCAGATTCTTGAAAGCCTCCTGACTGCGATCGATCACGGTGACATGATGGCCGCTTACGTACAGCCGGTACGCGAGCTCTGCGCCTACGCGGCCGCAGCCGACGACGATGACGTTCATATTAACCTTTTGTTTCCTGTTTGTTGTTGCCGACCACGGCGTCAGGAAGAGCAGCATCTTCCTCGAGCTGATAGGGCACGGTCGTGATGACAACGCCAGGCATGGTGCGGAAGGCGAAGCGCAGGGTGAGCGCGGTCTGCGTGTGCAGCAGATTCTCCCAGGCATGACGCGTTACGAACTCTGGCACGACGACCGTGATGGTCTCATTGGGTTGACGGCCCTTGGCCACTTCGGCGATGTAGTCCATCAAAGGCTCGATCAACAGGCGATAGGGCGAGTCCAAGATAACCAGGCGCACCCCCTCGCCCCACATGTCCCACTTCTGGCGCACTTTCTCTGTCTGCTCTGGCTCGATGGACACGTGGACCGCGGTCACGTCGTTCGACAGCGTGCGAGCATAGCGCAGGGCCAGCAGCGTGCCGCGGTGTACGCCGCTCAAGGGCATGATGACGCGATGGCGAGCGGAACGCGGCGCCATGTCAAACGAGGCCAGGGAGAGGCGCTTGGCCAGGTCATGGTAGTGGTGATGGATGGCCCGCAGCAAGAGCACGATCAGGGGAATCAGCACCAGCACCACCCAGGCGCCCTCGGTGAACTTGGTCACGATGAAAATCAGCATCACCACCGCTGTACACAGGCCGCCAAAGCCATTGGCAACCATCTTGAGCCGCCAGCGGGCGTCGTGGCGCAACGTGGAGGCCGGCTGCTTGATCTCCTCGCCTTCGGCCAGCCGGCCGATCTTCCACCAGCGACGCGACATGCCGACCTGCGACAGTGTGAACGACAGGAATACGCCGATGGCGTAGAGTGGAATCAGCCCGGTCACGCTGGCGCGGAAAACGACGATCAGCAGGACAGCGATCGCCGTCAGCGCCATGATGCCCCACGAGTAGACCAGCCGGCTGCCGCGAAAAGCCAATTGGCGGGGCAGAAAGCCGTCGATGGCCAGCAGGGCGCTCAGTCGCGGGAAGCCGTTGAACGACGTGTTGGTCGCCATGATCAAGATGATCGTCGTGGCGGCAATCATGGCCAGGTAGAGGATGCCTTGGCTGCCGAACACCGTGCGCGCCAACTGGGAGATGACCGTTTCGCTTTCCGACGGGACCGCGCCGATCTGCACGGACAGGAAGGTGACGCTCAAAAAGACCACGCCCAGAATAAGCGACATCCAGATCAGGGTGACGCCAGCGTTGCGACTGCGCGGTTCCTTGAAAGCCGTGATGCCGTTGGATATCGCCTCGACGCCGGTGAGCGCTGTCGTGCCGTTGGCGAAGGCGTGCAGAATGAGGAAGAGACCGATCGCTTGGGCCGTTTCGATCGTTTCCATCGGCGGCGGACTGGGCACCGTGCCCAGCGAGCCCGCGATGTAGCGAATGAAGCCCAGCCCAATCGTCAACACCATCATGGCCAGGAAGAAGTAGGTGGGAATGGCAAACGCGGTTCCGGACTCCCGCACGCCGCGCAGGTTAATCACCATGACCAGCAGCAGGAGCCCTACTGCGATGGCCACGCGGTACGGAAAGAGGGCAGGAAACGCCGACGAAATCTGCGCCACGCCGGACGAAATCGATACCGCGGCGGTCAGGATGTAATCTGCCAACAGCGATGCGCCCGCGATCTGCGCTGCCAACTCGCCGAGGTTGTCGCGCGAGACGATATAGGCGCCGCCGCCGTTGGGGTAGGCGTGGATGATCTGCTCGTAAGAAATCGTCACGATGGCCAGCAGCGCAACGATCGCGATCGAGATGGGAAAAGCAAAAGTCAGAGCGGCCAGGCCGGCTGCACCCAGCACGACCAGGATTTCCTGGGTGGCGTAGGCCGTAGACGACAACGCGTCCGAAGCAAATACGGCCAGGCCGACTTTCTTGCCGATGGTCTCTTCTTCGGCGTCGGCCGTGGCTAGCGGTCTGCCCAACAGCCAGGTGCGCCAGGAGCGCGGCGGTTGGTAGGTGGCAGGTCGCCGCAGGACGGTGCTGCGGCTTTCTTCGTCGATGATCATAATGTCAATTTGCTCTAAAAAAACTTGGCGTTGTTGGCGAGATCAACGAGCGCCAATCGTTGATCGAACCGCCCATCGTCTCGCTGTCGGTTGTCCTTAGGCTCAGCGCTCTGGCCGGTCTCCGACCGAGCCAGCCGCACTGGCGCTCTGACCGGTCTCCGACCGAGCCAGCCGCACTGGCGCTCTGGCCGGTCTCCGACCGAGCCAGCTACATTCTCGTGAGCTGTAGCGGCCAGCATGGAAGTTTCGTGATCAAGCTCGGTTGTATGTCCTCCGTGCTGCGTGGGACAAGCACCTTTATACTACCAAAGTGACGGCCCTGCAAGTTTTATCGGCCAGGCAAGGCAGGCTGCTGGCCTGGGCGGCCTGCCAGCGTTGCGCTGCTACAGCCAACGCTTGCGCCGGAAATAAACCAGCATGATCGCGGCCACAGTTCCCGAAACGAGCCAAAAAAAAGCGTAGCCAAACGGCCACTCAATCTCAGGAAAATAGCGAAAGTTCATGCCGTAGACGCCGGCAAGGAAGGTCAGAGGGATAAAAATCGTCGAAAAGATCGTCAGCACTTTCACGATCTCGTTCATGCGGTTGCTGAGCACCGAGAGATAGACGTCCAGCATACCCGCCAGCAGATCGCGCATGCTCTCGATGGTGTCCATGATCTGGATTGTGTGATCGTAGACGTCGCGCAGATAGACGACCGTGCCAGGTTGGATCAGCGGCGACTCGCTGTGCTGCATGGCAGCGATCACCTCGCGCAGCGGCCAGACCGCGCGGCGCAAGGCAATCATGTCGCGCTTCAGGCGGTAGATAGCCGGCAGCGGCTGGTTCTCAGGATGCTCTGAGACCTGCTCTTCGATCTGCTCGATCTCATCACTGATCAACTCCAAGATCACAAAATAGTTGTCGACGACAGCGTCGATCAGCGCGTAGGCCAGGTAGTCTACCCCGAACTTGCGCAGCCGGCCCGCGCCGTTGCGCAGGCGGGTACGCACAGGGTCGAAGACATCGCTCTCGTCCTCCTGAAAAGAGACCAGATAGGTCTCGCCCAAGACGAGGCTGACCTGCTCCACCCGTACCCCTTGCTCACTCTGATCGTACTCGATCATCTTGAGAACGACGAAGAAATATTGCTCGTAGTCCTCCAATTTGGGCCGCTGCGCCGTGTTCGCGACGTCCTCTAACACCAAGGGATGCAAGCCCAGCGACTGGCCCAAACGTTCGAGCAGCTTCGGATCATGCAGCCCAGCCACGTTGAGCCAGGTCATGCCTGGCTCGTGCAGGCTGGCCAGACAGACGTCCAGGTCAGCTGTCTGGTATTCGACAAGGCCCTGTTCATCGTAGTGGAGCACCGAGAGCTTGGGCGGCCCTTCAGGTGCTTCACCCACGTGAACGATCGTGCCGGGCGACAAACCCGCCTTCTGAGAGCGGCGCACAGTGGACTGGGGGGGCATCAGGACAGCCTCAAGCAACGAGGGCTACGCTGGGCGTACCAGGCGGAACCTTGAGATAGGCCAGCATCTTTTGGCCCAACTGCTCGGCCAGCAGCGCCGGATCGGCGCCGTTCAGCGGCACGTGGCCGCCGGCCATCGTGCCGTGGCCGCCGGCCATCCCCAGGCCGCCGACCACCGCCTGCACCAGCATGCCTGCGCCGGTGCGCCGGCTGCGGCTGCGCACAGCCAGGATCAGGCCATCGTTGTAGACGCCCATGCACATCACCCATTGCACCCCCTGCAGCCGGGAAAGGATATCGGCGATCTCGGCGGCCTGGTCGGGATAGCTCATGCCGCCGATGTAGGACAGCACCACCTGGTTATAGACGCGCGCAGCCTGGATGGCGGTGACAAAGCTTTTGAAGTAGCTGGCCGGCACCTGAGCCCGTTCGATCTCGGCCAGCGCCTCGATGTCCACCAGCGGCTGCAGGTAATAGTAAGCGGCCACATCGCCCAGCCCCGCGCCCCGCCCCAGGCCCATGGTGTCGGTCTTGATGCCATAGAACAGCGCCGTGGCCAGCGTATCCGAGGGCTCGATGGACGCAGCCTGCAGGTACTCGGTGACAATGGTCGAGGTGGCGCCCTGCTCCGGCCGCACGTCGTAGTAGAGCGCCTGGGCCGACTCGGGCCGCCAGGCGTGGTGGTCCAGGACGATGGTGGGGAGACGGCCAGGCGGCAAGGGGTTATTGCCTGCGCCCGGCTGTGTGTCGACCAGGACGATATGCGACGCCCGGCGCAGGTCGCCCTCGCTGAGCTGCTTCAACGGCCGGCCCAGGTAGCGCACCAGCGCCTTGTTCTCGGAGCGGCCGATAATACCCTGAAATGCCAGTTGCGTTGCCACGCCCAACCGCTGCGTCAGCAGATGGCGCAGCCCCACGGCGCTGGCGATCGCGTCGGGGTCGGGGTCATTATGGGGCAGAATCAGGACGCTCTTGGCGCCAGCCAGCAGATCCAGGAGCTGGCTTAGCGGCTGCAGCCGGGGGAGATAACCATCCACGACGAAATCTATCCTTTGAGAACAGGAACGCGGCCGTTCTTGCGAGACGCCGCATCCCGCGGGCGGTATTGGGAAACGAAGAAACGATTGCGTGTCATGCTGAGTTGCATAAGGCGCCAGGGCGCCATTCGTGCTGACCGAGAAACTGGAGATGCTTCGGCGGACCTCAGCATGACATAATGCCAGTTTCTTAGTAGCCTGCCCTGAGACCGCCGAAGAAGCCGCCGAAGCATCCCGGTGCGTGCCCGCGGGAGATGCTTCGCCGAGCCTCAGCATGACATAAGCGATGAAGTTTCTGAGTAGCCGCTGCTACGCGGCCTCAGCCTCGCTGTCCTTTTCCGAGCGCGGCAGGCGGCCAAACACGGCTGTCATCTCCAGCAGCCGCTGTTGGATGCGCCCATCCAGCGCATGCGCCAGGTAGCGCCATTGCCAGTTGCCGCCCGGCCGGCCAGGCAGATTCATGCGCGCCCAGCCGCCCTGGCTCAGAAGGTCCTGCAGCGTGACGATCGCCAGTTTGGCAATCGACGTCCAGGCCAGGCGGGCTATATCCCAGGCGATATCGCTGCCATCCACTTTGTCCAGATAGCGCAGCGCAAAGGCGCGCTCCTCAGCAGTTGACGAATTCTCCCACCACCCCACGGTGGTGTCGTTGTCATGGGTGCCAGGATAGATCACCAGGTTAGGCGACTCGTAGTTATGGGGCAGGAATTGATCGTCGGCATCGGCCATGAAGGCGAACTGCAAGACCTTCATGCCAGGGAAGTCGAAACGGCGCATGATGGCGTCCATACCAGCCTTGGCCACAGGCTCGAAATAGCCCAAGTCCTCGGCGATGACCGGCACGTCGCCCAGCGCTGCCTGCACGGCTTCAAACAGGGCCGGGCCAGGTCCTAACATCCACTGGCCGTGGATGGCCGTCGGCTCGCCGGCCGGGATCTCCCAATAGTTGTAGAAGGCGCGGAAGTGGTCGACGCGGATGATGTCTACCAGGGTCAGCATGGCGCGAAAGCGGTCGATCCACCAGGCATAGCCGGTGCGGGCCATCTCTTCCCAGCGATAGAGCGGGTTGCCCCACAACTGGCCGGTTTCGCTGAAATAGTCCGGGGGCACGCCAGCCACCACGGTCAATTGGCTCTCCTCGTCCATGTAGAACACTTCGGGGTGCGACCAGGCGTCCGCGCTGTCGGCAGCCACAAAGATCGGGATGTCGCCGACAATCTGGACGCCGCTGTGGTTGGCGTAGCTCTTGAGCTTGCCCCACTGGCGGAAGAACTGCCACTGCAAGTACTTCTGCATGGCGATAGTGCTGGCCAGCTCATCGCGCCAGCGGGCCATCGCCTCAGGCTGGCGGGTGCGAATGTCCAGCTCCCAGGTGCTCCAGGCAGCGCCGCCGTGGGCGTCCTTGAGCGCCATGAACAGCGCGTAGTCGTCCAACCACTCGGCCTGTTCGACACAGAAGACCTTGAACTCCAGCTCCAATTCCGGGCTGGCTGCGGCGCGGAAGCGGTCGTAGGTGCGCTTGAGCAGCGGCAGCTTCCAGTTGATCACCCAACCGTAGTCGATCTGCTCCTGGGGGAAGGGCGGCAACCCCCCGTTCAGCTCGTCCCAGCTCAGCAGGCCATCGCCGATCAACTGCTCAGGATCGATCAGCAGCGGGTTGCCGGCAAAAGCGGAGAAGCACTGGTAGGGCGAATCGCCGTAGCCGGTCGGCCCCAGCGGCAACACCTGCCACAAGCTCTGGCCCGCGCTGTGCATGAAATCGATGAATCGATAAGCCGCCTCGCCCAGATCGCCGATGCCGTAACGGCCGGGGAACGAGGTCGGATGTAACAAGACACCTGAAGAACGGACAAATGCCATGAGAGCCTCCATGCGATTTGGTCAGGACCGACAGTCCTGGATGATCGATTGCCAGATAGCCATATCTTAGCGCAAAGTCCTGAAGAAGCAAAGGCGCGGAGTCTATGAATTGAACATGTCACAGACTCCGCGCCTTTTGTCAGGGTAGGGGCGGGTTGGCCCCGCCCCTACTGGTTACGTCTATTCTCTGCGGCGCAGGGCATAGGCAGCCCCCAGCGCCAGGGCTACGACGGCCGGCATGGCTGCCAACGGCAAGCCCGCCAGCGGCAGCGGCGCCTGCGCCGCGTCCAGAGCACTCAGCGTCACCGCCGTTGGCTCCTCTACGATCAGCGTAAGCGGCACCACCACTAGATCGGTCTCGTTGCCGGGGCCGGCGTCGGGATCGTTGCTGATGACGCACAGGTTGCCGGTGTATGTGCCGGGCAGCAGGCCGGTGGAGTCCAGTGCCACCGTCACATCGGTGGCATCTCCGGCCGCAGTCGTGCCAGTGATGGGGCTGGTGCTGGCCCAGGGGATGTCGGCCGGGCTGGTGCAGATGATCTGCGGAACGACATACTCGATGAAGCGGCCGCTGCCGCCGATGATGGTGCGCACGAAAATGCCGCCGCGGGTGATTTCATGGACACCAGTGCCAGTAGTTGTCAGGAGGTTGCCGCTGGGCAGTTCATAGACGCCGCGGTAGCCGCCGAGATTCGCCGGATCATACACGTTAACCAACACGCCGGCCGGCGTGAACTCGATCACCCCTTCCTGTGTGCCGCCGAAGTTGGCCACCAGCACGTTGCTGTTGGTAGCCTCGCTGATCTGCTCGGGGAAGTTGTTGGTCCCGGCGAAGACGCCCAGCGGCGCGCCGGCCAGGTCGAAGCGCAGCACATTGTCGCTGTCGATGCTGGCCACCAGCCAGTCAGCCGCCCGACCATAGATGTCGAACGGACTGTTGAGGCCGCCGGCGCCGCTCGCGATGAAGTTACCCAGGAAGTTGCCGTTGGTGTCGAACTTGGCCACAGCGTCGACGTTGGTGGCGTCGGCGGTGGTGACCAGCAGGTTGCCACTGGCATCCAGACTGATGCCGCGGATGTTGTTCAGGATCGTGTTGTTGGCGCCGCCGGCCGGGGCAAAGACCCCCAGGTAGTTGCCATCCAGGTCGAACTCATGCACTACGTCGCCGATCTGGTCGGAGAGCAGGATGCTGTCGCCGCTCGCGCTGAGGATCGCGTTGACCCCGGTACCCACCGCGGGGGTGTTGGGTACGAAGTTGGCGTCGATCACATCGCCGGTCAGCGGGTCCAGCGCCATGACGCGGTCGTTGGTCGAGTCGGGCACCAGCAGCAGGCCGGTGGTCAGCAAGGCTCGCTTGGCCAGCGCGTGCGCGGCCGGGTCGGGCGCAGGCAGCGCCGCGGGCGGGGTGCTCTCTACACCCTCGACCTCGTCGGCCTGCGCTGCCTGCGAATCGATGCGCACCAGCGG
>JBAQCH010000084.1:0-32513 GCA_049294015.1 Anaerolineae bacterium | reverse complement strand
GTCGCCGCTGGGCCGAAGCGCGGGCACGTCGCCCGCGCTGGCGGGCGGCGGCGCAGGCGCATCTTCAGCGGGGCGTTCAAAGGGCTGGGCGATCTGCGGCGGCGGCGGCATGGTCAAGCCAGCCGGTATCTCATCGCCTTCCAACGGGAAGAGGTAGGCGCTGTCGATGATGGCGCGGCCCTGGCCCGGCGGCTGCCACCACAGTTGCATCTCGCGGCTGCCGCCCAGCTCGTTGTAGCGCACCTCGATGTCGTGGAAGCCCTGCTCCAGCGTGATCTGGCCGCTGCGGTCCTGCGCGCCGTGGCTGCCGCCGTTGTCCACTACCAACTGGCCGTCGATGAAGACGTAGGAGCCGTCGTCGGAGCGGGCGCCGAGCGTGTAGACGCCCGTGGCAGGGACGGCCAGCTTGCCCCGCCACAGGATGCTGAACGGCTCGCGCAGCGGATTGTTGGGCGTGACCAGCAGGTCGTTGCGCACCAGCGCCGGCGCGCCCTCCCAGTTGCCGTTGGCATAGTAGTAGCCCACCAGCCCCTGGTCGCCCAGGCGGAAGGCGTAGAGTGCGTCGCCGCCCACGGTGGTCGAGCCAAAGGTCGGGCCACTCCAGCTCAGTCGCAGCCGGCCGGGAGTCTGGCCTGACTGCGCCTCCAGCCGGATAGGATGAAAGCCGGCGGCCAGCGTTGCGGTCAGTTGCGCCTCGCCGGCGCGGTCCAGGTCGATGCGCTGCTGGCGGCCGATCTGCACGCTGGCGGCCTCAGCCTCAGCCAGCAGGTCGAAGGTGTATTGGCCGTAGTCCGGGACCAGCAGCGTGCCCTCCCAGACGACGAAGAAAGGCGCGGCCAGGGGTGCGTTGGCCAGGTCAATATCCAGCTCGCGCGTGGGCTGGACGGCCTCCGCCGCAGTCGTAGGTGGATAAATGCTCCAGAACTGGCCCAGCAGCCCCTGGGTCGCGGCCAGGTCCACGCCCGGCACGCGGTAGGAGAGGAAGAGGTTCTGGCCATAGCGATCCAGGTGCTCTTCAACTGCGCCGGTGGGATAGATCTGCTGCAACAGGCCCAGCAGCGGGCGATCGACCGGCTCCAGCACGTAGACCAGATCCTGGCCGGCCGCGGCCGCGCCGCGGTAGGGCACGTCGTCCACCGGGTTGAGCGCGCGGTAGGGATGGTCGCGGCCGATCAGCTTGACGGCCGAATGATGTTCGTACTGCGGCGTCACCAACACCGTGGTCTCAGGCGGCAGGGTGGCCAGGAAGCGGCCGACGGCCGACTCGTTGGGGCTGTAGGCGCTCCAGACGGAGGGATCGACCGCCTGCACCTGGAAATAGACGCGCGCGTTGGCCACCATGACCACGGCCACCACCGCAGCCACAGCCAGGTTGATGAAGCGTTCGCCCTTGCCGCGCCAGGCGCTGCGCCAGGCCAGGAAGAGCTGGTCGATCACCAGGGCCGCGAAGAGATAGACCAACGGGATCATGCCGATGGTGCGGCGGGCCGTGGGCGCCTCATGGGCTACTGACAACACGCCCAGGCTGAGGATGCCTGCGAACCAGAGCACATACAGCACCGGCAGCGGCCGCGCGCGCAGCGTGTACCACAGCGCGTAGGCTAGACCGAGCACGAGGAGCACCGCTACCAACGTGTCCAGCATCGGCGCGCCCGGCAGGTTGTTGAGCGCAGCCGCGTCACCCTGCCAGTTGAACATGTAGAGCGTCTTCTTGAAGTTGTCGACGATGGGCTGCGTGCTGCCCAGCCGCTCTACCTCGTTCAGGATGCTGATGTGACGCATACGGCCAGTGAAGACGGCCCAGTTTTGGACGATGTAGACGCCCAACGGCAGGATAGCGGTAAAAGCCGCGCCGGCGAGGATGGCGATGCCTTGGAGGTCGTGGCGGAGGGGGGATACCACAGCGGATGAAGGACAGCGGATATCGGAGGTTTCCGCTGGTCGCTGCGCAGCGGGCGGTCTGCCGCCGTAGCGAGACCGAGACCGTCCTACGACCCATTCCCGCACGACCCAGAACGCCAGAAACGCTGCCACGATGAACGGCACGACGCGGAAGGCCGTGTAGGTGTTCATGCCCAGGGCGAGCATCACGCCGGCCAGCGCCCACTGCCAGCGCTTGCCCGTCCGCAACGCGCGCAGCAGGAAGAAGGCCAGCAGCACCATCACCAGCGGCTGCATGATCAACTCGTAGACAATGCGGCTGAAGGTGAGGTGCCAGCGGGCCGTAGCCAGCAGCGCCGTGGCGGCCAGGGCCGCGCGCCGGCCATAGTGGTCGCGCCCCAGGACGTAGAACGCGCCCACGGTCAGCACGCCCATCAGCGCCGACACCACCCGCATCTGGGTCACGCCGACACCAAAAAGCTGGAAGCTGAGCGCAATGAGGTACGTGAAGAGAGTGGCCTGGCCTTCGTTGGTCTCGGCGAAGGGCAGGTAGCCCGCGCCGCCCAACCACTTGAGCGCATCCAGTCCGTTGTTGCACTCGTCCGACTGGCAGCCGTTGGGGAAAGCGTTGAGCTGATGGAAGCGCACGAAGGCCGAGATGGCCAGAACGAGGGCGAGCAGCAGCAGGTCCCAGTGAGCAGTGAACAGTGAGCGGTAAACAGTAGTCGGGGAGCGGGTACCCTGGCTCGCCGGTTCGGAGGATAGGCGAGCCGGGAGCGCTAGGCCGTCCACCTCGCCGCGCTCATCTGATCCTCTGATCTCTGAGCTCTGAGCCTCTGAGCCTCTTCCCTCCAGCACCGTCCCGGCAACGAACAGCGCGGCTGCCACGGGCCACAGCAGCAGGCCGGGTAGGCTTTGCAGGTTGCCCCAAAGTAGAACCAGCGAAACCAGCCCCACCGCCAAGCCAGCCAGACTGAGCAGCCAACCGCGGCGCGGCCAGGGAAGCGCGCGCCAGCCGTCGGGGACGCGCAGCGGCCGCGGCTTCTGCGCGTTCCAAACGAAGATCACGCCGGCCAGGATAAATAGCAGCAGCGCGTCGCGCGCGATCCCCGGCCGCGGGCCGGTCAGGATGCGTTGCGCCCACAGGCCGAGGCCCAGGGCGATGAAGAGTCCAAGTAGACGGTTCATAGTGTGCTGCTGTGGCCTTCGCTGCTGTGACCGGTCTCCGACCGAGCCACGCCAGTCTTCACTGCTGTGGCCGGTCTCCGACCGAGCCACGCCTGTCCTCACTGCTGTGGCCGGTCTCCGACCGAGCCACGCCACACGGGCTCGGTCAGAGACCGGCCCGAGCATTCGCTGGCCGGGCTCGGTCAAGAGCCCGACCCGAGCAGGGGTGGCTGCCCGAACTCGCTGCGCAGGACAGCCATCACGTGCTCGTCGTGGTAGGCGCCGTCCTGATAGAGCGCCTCGCGGCGGGTGCCTTCGAGGCGGAAGCCGGCCTTCTCGTAGGCGCGCATCGCGCGCCGGTTGAAATCGAACACTTCCAGCTCGACCCGGTGCAGGTTGAGCGAGTTAAAGGCAAAATGCAAAGCGGCGCGCGTGGCCTTGGTGCCATAGCCCTTGCCCCAAAACGCTTGCTCGCCGATGACGATGCCGAAAGTACAATGGCTGTTGACCCAGTCGACGCGGTGCAGGCCGACGTTGCCGATGTGCTGCCAGCCGTAGTCCACCGAAACTTCGATGCCAAACAGGTAGTCGTCCGTCCGGTCGAGCCGCGCCTCAAACCAGCGCTCCTCCTTGGCCTTGGACATGGGCTCGAACATCAGCAGATAGCGCCGCACCTCAGGGTCGTTGAACCAGCGCAGGAAGGTGGGAATGTCCTCGCGCTCGACCGTGCGCAGGCGGATGTCGTCATAGTAGATCATCGCTGTTCTCTCTTCTGCGTGAAAGGCGTCTCCAAGCAACAAGTACCAGAGCGTCACAGAGTTCACAGAGGAGACACAGAGAGCGCAGAGAAGAAGGAGTGCTTTCACCGATGCTCAATCTCTGCTCCCTCTGTGAACTCTGTGTCTTCTCCGCGTGCTCTGTGTCCTGCTCCGATCCAGGCACGGTGGCTGCGCACAGACCGGTCCGAGCGCGTTTTAGGGCGTCAGCGCGCCGGGGGGCACGGGCTGTAAGGCCTGGCCCGGCGGCTGCCACCACAGCTCCAGCGCCTTGCCGCCGCCGCGCTGGAAATAATCGATGCGGATGCTGTGCGGGCCGGCGCTGAGCTGCGTCTGCACGTCGATCAGATTGACGTTGTCGGGCACGACGCTTTCGCCCACCAATTGATCGTCCAGCCAGAGCCGCACGCCGTCATCGGCATTGAGCTGGAAGCGATAGAGGCCGTCGACAGGCGCTGTCAGTGTGCCCGTCCAACGCACGGAGAAGGGCGCGGCCCAGGGCTCGCTTTCCGGCCAGGCGAAGAGCAGCAGCGGATCGACGCGCGTGAACAGCGGCTCGCCTTCCCACAGCTCGCCGGCAAAATACTCGCCGCGCAGCCCGCGGGACGGCGCGTCGACGATGAAGAAAAGGTTGGGCGGCACAGGCTCGGATGCAGTCTGGCCCGGCTGCAGCCAGCTCAACACGATGACGGCGTCCGCGCCTGGCTCGGTCTGCTGCACCGCCAGGGTATGCAGCCCCTTGCCCAGGAAGCGCGCGCCCGTCCAGGGCTGGCCGTCCAGCCAGAGCTGGCCGGGGCCGTCGATCTCGAAATCATACTGGCCGCTGGCCGGGATGTTGAGCGAGCCGAACCACGAGGCGGTGGCCTCGGCGCCGGCCTGTTCAGCCAGATCGGGCGGCCACGAGAAGCGGGGCGCGCCGTCGTAGCGCTGTTGGCGCAGCGCGCCGGGCGCGGGCGCAAACTCGGCGTTCAGCCCTTGCAGGCCGCTGATCTCAGCGCCCGGCACGGTGACGCTGAGGTAGAGCGGCTGACCGCCCGGCCCCTCCACCACCTCGAAGCGCGCGCCGGGGTAATAGGCCAGGAAGAGCTCAGGCACGTCCATGTAATAGGTGTCCAGCAGGAACAGCGCATCCTGGCCAAAGGGGTCCGTCAGCGGCAGATCGGTGGCCGGCTCGGCCATCTGGTAGACCGGATCGTCCAAGCCGCCGCCGCCCCGGCCGGGTGAGTGATAGGCCAGGAACTTGAGGGGCGAGAAGTGATAGAGCCGCGGCGAGAGGTAGAGGCTGTTGGCGCCCATGGCCCCGGCCACCTCGCTGGCCACGGCCGTCTCCACCGGCGAAAAAGCCTGCCAGACGCGGCCATCGCGCGCCTGAACGTCGAAAAACAGGCGATAGTTGATCGTCCCTGCCCAGACCAGCAGCGCCACGATCAGTACGGCCGGCGCGGCCCGCAGCCAGCGCTCGTCCTTGGGGTCGCCCAGGTGGGCCATGGCCGAGCCGAAGACGCGCGCGCTGCGCACGGCCGCGTCGCCGGCCAGCAGCACGGCCGCGCCGATCACCGGCAGGGTGCGATAGGCCTGCGGCGCCTCGTCCAGCCGGGTCAGGATGCCGCCCAGCAGCGGGACCAGCAGCCAGAGCAGCAGCAGGACGTAGCGCTGCCCGCCGCTGACGCCAGGAACCCAGTCCTCATCGTCGCGTCGGGCGTTGGGCCGGAAGACCTGAAAGAGCGCGAAGCCCAGCGCCAGGATCAACAGGCTGCCGGTGATGGGATCCAGCATCGGCGCGCCGGGCAGGTTGTGGCGCGGGTTGCGGTCGCCGAAGGCCAGGAACATCTCCACGTGGCGCAGTGTGCTCTCTTGCAGCGGCAGCAGGCTGATCTCCTTGGGCTGGCCCAGCGCGCGCATCACCTGGCCGACGAGTTTGGGGGCCGGCGCGCGCTGCTGCTGGTAGTACTCCTGCATGTCCACCAGAATGCTGACCTGCTGGCTGCGGTTGCTGAAGGTGAAGGGGTTGCGGGCATAGGTGACCAGCAGCGGGCCAAAGGTGGCCAGGTAGACCAGCAGGAAAATGGCCAGGCCGCGCCAGGTGCGGCGGGCAAAGCCGCGCTCGAACAGCAAGCGGTAGAGCAGGTAGAGCGCCACCGCCATTACAACCAGCCGCGAGGCCAGATAGGTGTAGTGGCCCAGCCCCAGGAAGAGACCGCCCAGCGCGTAGTCGCCGGCCCGCCGGTCGCGCACGGCCCGCAGCAGGAAGGTGAGCGCCAGGATCATGAACAGCAGCGGCGCGACCTCGTTCCAGCCCCAGCGGCTCATGGTGATGTGCCAGCGGCTGATGGCCAGCAGGAAGGTGGCAGCAAAGGCGGTGGGGATGCCGAACAGCAGGCGGGCCAGCGGGTAGAGCGCGGCCACAGTAAGGATAGCAGGCAACAACGAGGCCGCTTTGAGCGCAACGAAGCTCGTGCCCAAGACCTTGAAGAGCCCCACCAGATAGTAGGCGTACATGGTGGGGGTTTCGAACCAGCCGGTGGCGAAGGGGCTGTCGGGCCGGCCCTCCAGGATGCGGATGGCGTCCAGCGCGGCGTTGGTCTCGTCGACGAAGATGCCAGGCGGCATCTGCTGCAAGCGGTAGACCCGCAGGAAGATGGCCAAGGCCAGCAGCCCGGCCACGCCGGCCAGCTCGAGCCACAGCAGGCGGCGGTTGCGCATCCCGCGCGGCCGGGGAGCCGCCGACGGCGCCGGGCCTAACGCGCCGACGACGAAGCTGCCGGCCAGCAGCAGGGAGAGGCTGGCCACCCACAGCCAACGCATCTGCTCGTGGTTGTTGCGGCTGGCCAGGCTGATCAACGTCACCGCAGCCAGGATCAAGCCGGCCAGCAGCAAGGCAAAGCCAATGCCCAGGCGGCGCAGGGGGACGAAGGCAGCCGGGTTGGTGGCCAGCAGCGGCTCCCCCTCGCGCTGTTGTTGGGAAAAAAAGGCAAGGCCGGCCAACGCGGCCGCAGTTCCCAACCACAGCCAGCCCACCCCATCGTAGCCAGGCGGGTAGAGCAGTTGCACCCCCTGGATGGCGCAGAAGACGGCGATGATCAAAGCGACGGCGGCAGGCAGCGGGCCGGCCAAGAGGCGCGCCCGCAGGGATTGGGTAGGTCTGGTCATGGCCTGCTATTTTACACCCGGCTGGCCTGGCAACAAAATGCGCGGGCAGGCTTGAACCCTGGCGCAAGCTGTGGTAGAATGGCGACCACTCGTTTCAGCCCAGTCGCACGACCGGTTGCGACTCCTCCTCTCTCTACCCTCTCTGGAAGGACAGACCACCATGAACCGTCGTACCCCCTCTCACTCGTGGCTGCGCGTGACCAGCCTGGCCGTCATCGCGGCCGTCGTATTCGGATTGTTCGGCTTCGCCGGCGCGCCCGGCAGCGCCACGTCAGTCTCCTTGGCCTACGCTGCCAAGGTCGACAAGGGCGTGATGGAGGCTCTGGCCTCCTCACCCGACGGCAAGGCGGCCGTTTTTGCCGTGCTCGGCGAGCAGGCCGACCTGAGCGCCGCCAACGCGATCGATGACTGGGACGCACGCGGCTGGGCCGTCTACAATGCGCTCAGCAGCGCAGCCGAGCGCACCCAGCCGGCCGTCATGGCGACGCTGCGCGGCTTCGAGGCGCGCGGCCAGGCCAGCGAGATCAAGTCCTTCTGGATCGTCAACCTGATCTCGCTGCACGCGGACGAGGCTACGATCCGGGCGCTGGCCGCCATGCCCCAGGTCGAGCGCATCCTGCCCCACGTCAAGCTGGAGATACCCCAGCCCGTCCTGGAGGAAACGACAGCCGCCGATCCTGAGGCAGTTGAATGGGGCGTGGCCAAGATCCGCGCCAACGAAGTGTGGAGCACCTACGGCGTGACCGGCGCCGGCGCCGTGGCGGCCAACGTCGATACCGGCGTGCAGTACAATCACCCGGCCCTGGTCAACCAGTACCGCGGCAACCTGGGCGGCGGCGTGTTCGACCACAACTATAACTGGTTCAATCCCGCGCCCAACGCGACCTGCCCCAATCCGAACGTACCTTGCGACGACAACGGGCATGGCAGCCACACCATGGGCACCGAGATCGGCGACGACGGCGGCGCCAACCAGATCGGCGTGGCGCCGGGAGCGGACTGGATCGCGGCCTATGGCTGCTGCCCGTCCAACGAGGCGCTGCTGGAGGCCCAGCAGTGGATGGTTGCGCCGACCGACCTGGCCGGCAACAATCCCGATCCCAGCAAGCGCCCCCACGTGCTCAACCAATCCTGGGGCGGCCCCGGCGGCAGCCAAATCTTCGAGGGCGTCATCGCGTCGCTGCGCGCCAGCGGCATCTTCCCCGCCTTCTCGGCCGGCAACAACGGCGCAGCCGCTGCTGATGGCTGCGGCCGGCTCGGATCGCCGGGCGACAACCCCTCGGCCTTCAACGTCGGTAATACCACCAGCACCGACGCCATCTCGAGCAGCTCGTCCCGTGGGCCTAACCCCTTCACCGGCAAGATCGGCCCCGAAGTGTCGGCGCCAGGCAGCAACGTGCGTTCCAGCGTTCCCACCAACAGCTATGCCAACTTCAGCGGCACCTCTATGGCCTCGCCGCACGTGGCAGGATCGGTGGCGCTGCTGATCTCGCTGGAGCCCAAGCTGGCGGGCCAGATCGAGCAGCTCGAGGAGCTGCTGCGCAAGACGGCCGTGCCGCTGACCAGCGCCCAGACCTGCGGCGGCGTGCCCGGCAGCCAGATCCCCAACAACGTCTTCGGCTGGGGCCGCATCGACGTCAAGGCTGCGGCTGACATGGTCTATCAGGCCGGCGCCATCCAGGGAACCGTCACCGTGGGCGGCACGCCGACGGCCGGCGTCACCGTGACCTTCAGCAAGCTGGGCAAGACGCTGACCACCACCACCGACGCCAGCGGCTTCTACAAAGTTATTGCCGGCAGCGGCTCGTGGGACATGTCGGCCAGCATCTACGGCCAGACCGTCAATGCGGCGGGCGTTGCTGTCGTTCAGAACGGCGTCACCGTCCAGAACTTCGCCATCCCGGCCATCACCTTCTACACCGTCAGCGGCGTGGTCAGCGAGGCCAGCTCGGGTGTGGGCGTCCCGGCTATGCTGATGGTCGCCAACCAGGACGTGATGGCGCCGGTGTGGGCCTCGGCTGTAGAAGCGCCGGGCGCGTACAGCATCATGCTGCCGGCCGGCACGTGGGACCTGTTGGTTTCGCATCCCGGCTACCAAACTGCCACCCAGAACGTCGTCGTGGCCGGCAACATGACCCAAAACATCTTTCTGACGCCGCGCTTCAACTACGCCTGCGTGGACAACACCCAAGCCGGCGGCCCGACCTACAACTGGATCGACGTGACCGACGGCACGGCCTTCCCGCTGGACGATGACGCCAGCTCGGCCGCGATCACGCTGCCGGGCACCTTCACCTACTTCGGCACCGACTACACCACGGTGCGCATCAACTCCAACGGATTCATCTACTTCGGCACGACCACCTACAGCACCGCCCACATGGTTTTGCCCTTCGAGGGCCGGCCCAACACCGACGCGATGGCCTTCGGCGAGGACCTCAACCCGGCGTTGGGGACCCAGGGCACGATCTACGGCAAGGCCGTCGGCAGCCAGTACATCATCCAGTACCACCAGGTGCAGCACTGGGCCAGCGGCTTCCCGGAGACCTTCCAGATCATCCTGGACACCACTACCGACACCATCACCTACCAGTACAACACGCTGAGCTGGCCGGACTTCACCAGCGTGGGCGTCGAGAACGCGACCGGCACGGTCGGCCAGATGTACTCCTACCGCAACTCGGCCAACCTGGCGGCGGGGCGGGCAGTGCAGTTCACCCCTGGCACGGGCACGGCTGTCAACTGGGGCTGCGACCATGCCCTGTCGATCACCATCTCGGACACCACCGATCCGGTCGAGCAAGGCAACACCATCACCTACATGATCCACTGGAACAGCATCGGCTTCGGCGGCGCGCCCAACGCGCAGTTGACGGCAACGGTGCCGGGCAACACCTCCTTCGTCTCGGCCTCGGGCGGCGTCACGCCGGCGGGCGGCGTGCTGACCTGGAACCTGGGCAACCAGCGTCCCGGCGCTGAGGGCACAGCCTGGTTCACCGTTACCGCCAACAGCGGCACGCAGGCGACGGCTTCAGCGACGATTTCCGACAGCAGCGGCGAAAGCCGCAGCGCCTCGGAGACCACAGCCATCCAGACGCCGCTGGCCGTGGGGCTGGCCGACTTCAGCGCGGCCCAGGGCGGCTCGTCCAGCGTGCTATTGCTGGGCGTGATCGCCATGGCTCTGCTGGCCCTGGCTACGGGCTTCGCCTGGCAGAAGCGCACGGCATAAACCATCGGCTGGTAGTGGCTACTTTAGTCGCTCCGGGGTTTTCTCGGAAACGACTGAAGTCGTCACTACCAACTGTCTCCCCGGAGCTCCAAGTCCCTATGCCCCCACTCCCCCGCGTCGCCCTGTTTGTCACCTGCATCGTCGATCAGGCGCTGCCTGAGGTCGGCGTGGCCGCCGTGCGACTGCTGCGCCGGGCAGGCTACGAGGTCGACTTCCCCATGAGCCAGACCTGCTGCGGCCAGCCCTTCTACAACAGCGGCTTCCGCGACGAGGCCCGCCGCCTGGCGCAGCGTATGATCGAGATCTTCGAGCCGTATGAGGCCGTGGTCGCGCCCAGCGGCTCCTGCACGGCCATGGTGCGCGTCGAGTTCCCGCACCTGTTCGACGAGCTGCCCGGCTGGCGGCGCCGCGCGCTGCGGCTGGCGGCCAAGACCTACGAGCTGAGCGAGTTCCTGGTCAACGTGGCTGGCTGGCAGCCAGAGCAAAGCGCTGCCGGCCTGCAGGTCACCTATCACGACTCGTGCCACATGAACCGGCTGCTGCACCTACACGACGAGCCGCGCAGCCTGTTGAGGGCGGCCGGCGCGCAGATCGTCGAGATGAGCGAGTCCGACCGCTGCTGCGGCTTCGGCGGGCTGTTCTCGATCCGCATGCCGGAGGTGTCCAACGCGATGACAGCTGAGAAGCTGCGCCAGGCCGAGGAGAGCGGCGCGCCGGTGCTGGTGACGTGTGATCCCGGCTGTCTGACGCAGATGCGCGGGCTGGTGGGAGCTGGGCTGCGGGTGGAGCATCTGGCGGTGGTGCTGGAGGGAGGGGGAAATGGTTAATGGGGAATGGTTAATGGGTAATTGGGAAATTGGGAAATGGGGGAATTGGGGAATTGGGGAATTGGGGAATGGTTAATGGGCGGCGGCATGTGGGGATGTTGCTGGTGTATGCGCTGCTGGCGCTGGCGCTGACGTGGCCGTTGGCGCGGCAGGTGGGGACGGCGATCCCTGGCGACAGCTTCGACGGCTGGCAAAACGTCTGGAACCTGTGGTGGATGCGCGAGGCGTGGCTGGTGCAACACAGCTCGGCCTACTTCACCTCGCTGCTGCACTACCCCACCGGCGTCGATCTGCGCTTCCAGACCATGGCCCCCTTCAACGGCCTGGCCACGCTGTCGATCCAGCTCAGCGCCGGCCTGCTGCCGGCCTACAACGCGGCCGTGCTGCTCAGCTTCGTGCTGGGCGGGTATGGGGCGTATTTGTTGGCGCTGTATGCGCTGCGGGGATGGGGGAGACAGGCAGACAAGTATGCAAGTAGACAAGTAGGCAGGTATGCCAGTAGACAAGGGGCGGAGGGGGAAGGAGGGAAAGTAGGCGTCGGCGCTCCCGGATTCATCATTCATCGTTCATCGTTCATCGTTCACAGTTCCGCCTTTCTGGCCGGCGTGATCTTCGCCTTCTCGCCCTACCACTTTGCCCACACGCTGGGGCATTTGCAGCTCATCGCCTTGCAGTGGATCCCCTTCTACGTGCTCTACCTGCTGCGCGGGCTGGATGGGCAAGTGGCAAGTGGCAGGTGGCAGGTGGCAGGTGGCAGGGAAGGCGCTGCTCGTTCGTTGGCCAACGATGCGTTTAAGGCTGGTCTGTTCCTAATCTTAGTTGGGCTGGTGGATTGGTATTATGTCATGTACTGTCTGCTGTTCACCGGCTTTGTCCTGGCAGTTTATCTGGCCCAGCGGCGGCTGACCTGGCGTGGTGTGGGCGTGGCGGCCGGGGCCGTGGCGTTCTTCGGCCTGGCGCTGAGTCCGCTGCTGCTGCCCATGGTGCAGGCGGCGCGCAGTTGGAGCGGCAGTTCCCTGCTGCGTGGGGTCGAGGAGACGCGCGTCCTGGCTGCCGATCTGCTGGCCTTCGTCACGCCGCAGGTTTTTCATCCGCTGTGGGGCGACTGGGCGTTGCAGGCCAGCGCACGCTTCACCGCCACGCCCAGCGAGTACACGGTATTCGCCGGCTTTACGGTGCTGGCGCTGTGCGGCATAGCGCTGTTGGCTACGCGAACACGCAGGACTGACAATCCTGATCATGCCGCAGGACAATCCAACGCGTCGCAGGCTGGCCTGCCGGTGGACCAGGACTGTCAGTCCTACCCTTCGCTCGCGCGCAGGACTGACAGTCCTCCTCCTGCCGCAGGACAATCCAGCGCGTCGCAGGCTGGCCTGCCGGTCGACCAGGACTGTCAGTCCTACCCTTTGTCCTCTCCCTCGGCGCGGCCCGGCCTCTACCTGCTCAGCGCGGCCTTCTTTGCCCTGCTGGCGCTGGGGCCGGTGTTGAAGATCAACGGACGCACGGACCTGCTGCCCGGCGGCGGCGAGATCCCTCTGCCCTACCGGCTGCTCTACGAGTTCGTGCCCTTCGTCAAGCTCAGCCGCTCGGTCAGCCGCATGGACGTGATGGTGATGCTGTTTCTGGGGGTGGGGGCGGCATTTGGAGTGGTGGTATTGGTTGATTGGTTGAGGGGTAGATTGGGAAATTGGGAAATTGGTAAAGCGGTCGTGAACGCTGCGCCGGTAGTAGCCATTGGGTTGGTGTTGTTCGAGTTTTGGCCGGCGCCGTATCCGGTCAGCCCGCCCGACACGCCGGCCTGGTATGCGACGCTGGCTGAGGACCCGACCGAGGGCGCAGTGCTGAACTTGCCGGCCAACTACGAGCGGCCGTGGTACCTGCTCTATCAGACGGTGCACGGCAAGCCGCTGGCCACGGGCTACGTGACGCGCGACGACCCGGCCGTGCTGCGCGAGCGCGCCCCGGTGCTGAGCCACTTCTGGTTCCTGGGGCCGGACATCCACACCCAGCAGTTCGACCTGGCCGGGCAAGGCGTCCAGGTGCTGCACGACCTCGGAGTGCGCTGGGTCGTGCTGGACAGGTACAAAATGCCCGGCGGGCCGGAGCGTGAGATCACCGATGCCTACGCGCAAGCCATCTTCGCCGGGCAGACGCCGCTGTTCGAGGACGAGCGCATCACCATCTACGCCGTGCCGGAGCCGGCCGTGCGCGGGCCGTACCTGATCCTGGCCCCCGGCTGGCGCCCGCGCCAGAGCGACGACAGCGGCCGCTTGTGGCGCGCGCTGCCGGCCGGCGAGGCGGCCGGGCTGGAGATCGTCAACCCCGACGGCCGGCCGCTGGCATTAGAGATCACAGCAGCCGGAGAGGGCACGCTGCGGCTGCTGGACGAGGCGGGGACTGAGTTGGCTGCATGGCAACTTGCAGACGGCATGACAGCCACGCCGCTCGGCCCGGTCACGATTCCGCCCGCCACGCAGCGCGTGTGGTTGGAGTCGGAAGGAGCCGAGACCACAGTCTATGAGCTGAACATCACGCCGGTGCGCTAGACCAACAGCAGCAGACCTCAGGCCAAGGGCGCATCACTGGGTCCGGCAGGCGCAATGGCCGCGCAAAAAACATTCAAAAACATGATACAGATCATTGTCAGCGGCCCTCGAGTGGAGTAGAATATGGCCGTTGTCGTTTTCCTTAGCACAGCCCCACCCGCCGAGCGGGTAGGAGCACAACACCCGGAGGGGTGATGAGACGGCCACCTCACGCAGCGCAGATCAAGCAACAGGTCGCACCTGGCGGCTAGCTTGGCTTGCGCTTTTTTGTTGGACCAAGCAAACCGGTCACTGGGCAAGCAGTTGCCCCACAGGATAGCGGCGGTCTTGCGAATGGACGACGACGTGCCCACCCAGCGCAGGCTGATGCACCGCCAGCCAGGAGGCTGCTGCATAGGTCTGCGCCAAACTGGCATAGAGCCAAACTGGCAGCCGGCCGTCGAGGATCACGCCCGCGCCAGCCGGCGCCAGCGGGGCCGCAACTTCCGGCAGTTGGCTGATATCGATGTAATGTTCGGGCAAGGTCGCTGCGATGCGCACGGCATCCTGTACTGGCTGGACCATCCAGCGCACAGGGAATGCGGGCGGCCTGTCCACAGTGGGCAGGGCCGAGGCAGCGCTCCAGCTCAGGCGCACGTCGAAACTGGCAAAGCGCGCTGGCCAGGCCAGCCGGGCTAAGGCCGCGTAGATCCACACCGGGCCCCGGCCGTAGACGGCCAGCGGCGTGGCGGCCGGCAGGTAGTCCAGCAGGGCCGGCAGATGCTCAGGCAGCCAGTGGATCTTTTCGCCCGCCTTGGCCCAGCCCAGGGTACGGGCCAGGCGCTCCAGGTCCACCACCAGCTCGATCTCGGCCGGCGCGCTGGCCAGATGACGCCGCCGGTAGTCGATGCCATCGGCGGTGAACAGGGCGGCGATCCGGCTGACCAGCGCCGTGAAGGCCTCGCCAGTGGCCGTCGCCCCTCGCTGCAGATTGACCAGCGCGCCGCGCAGCGCCGGCTCGGTCGCCTCCAGGCGGTTTTCGCCCTCCAGGCTCGAGGTCAGGTCGGCCAGCACCGGCAGGCGATAGCGGGCGACGAGCTCCTGCCAGGCCTTCCGGGAGGGCTCATCGGGCGTCAGCAGCACGGCGTGGGTGCAGTGGTCGAACATGCGGGCTTGCTCGGTCGTTGGCCGGCCGCCCACATCGACCAGCAGCGGCAGGTGGCGGCGTTGGATGTCGCGGCTGATGCGTTCCACCCACAGCGGCGTCCACTGGCCCTTGAAGCGGATCTCGCGCACCCGCTCAGCCGGCGCTTGGTTGCTCCAATCCCCTTCGCCGTCCGGGCAGGCGCGCAGGGCGTAGTGCTCGACCCCGCGGGCGCGCAGGGCCTGGCTGAGGCTGTAGATCAAGACAGACTTGCCGCTGTGCGGCGGCCCGCCCACAAGAACGGCAGGCAATGGTTCACCAGGTAACGGCTGATTCATGGCGCACTACTTGTGTACTCCTCTGATCTTGGACGCGGATTTTCCTGATTAGCGCTGATCAAAGGACCCAGGCAACGCCATGTCCCGTCTGATCTGCGTCAATCAGTGACAATCAGCGTCCTGTTGATGAGCGTGCAGGAGCGCTGCACAGGAAAACAATGTCGGACTCAACTCCATTGACCTTGGTTGCCACTCTGGGCGGCCAGCCGCAGGTGCTGACCTTTGCGCTGGACGACCTGCTGGCCCGCGGCGAGCAGGTGACGCAGGTGGTGGCGGTGCATGCAGCCGCCCAGACGCCGGCCATGCAGCAGTCGTTGGCCCGGCTGGCGGCGGCCTTCGCCGGCGGCCGCTATGCCGGCCAGCCCTGCGCGCTGCGCTCGGTGGTGATCCTCGACGGCCCGCGCGCGTTCCACTCCGCTTCGCTGCGGGACTACGTGGCCGACATCAGCGACGAGGCCGCAGCCGAGGCCACCTGGCAGACGCTGCACCGCCTGCTGGGCCAGCTCAAGGCCGAGGGGCGGCGGCTGCACCTGGTGGTGACCGGCGGGCCGCGGCTGATCGGGCTGATGGCCATGTCGGCCGCGACGCTGCTGTTCGACCACCAGGACCGGCTGTGGCACCTGTTCACCCCGCGCGACCTGCGTGCGGCGGCCAGCGGCGGCGCGATCCTGCACGTGGGGCCGGAGGCGGGTGTGCGGCTGATCCAGGTGCCCATGGCGCCGTGGGGCGCCTATTTCCCGGCGTTGCGCGCGCTGGCCTCGGCCACGTCCAGCCAGGTGGTGGCGGCCCAGGCGCGCTGGATGGACGAGGGCGAGCGTGGCCGTTGCCGGCTGGTGGTGCAGCAACTGACGCCGCGGCAGGTCGAGGTGCTGCAAGCCTTCGCCGCGGGATTCAGCCCGCAGGAGGTGGCAGAGCGGCTGAGCGTGACCTTGAAGACCGTGGACAGCCACAAGACCGCCATCCTGGACCAGTGCCGCATCGCGTGGAGCGTGCCGGAGGGCCAGCGGCTGAGCTATCACGACCTGCGCCGCTGGTTCGAGCGCTACGACAGCGCTGCGCCCTGAGTATAGCACACAAGCCGGGCCAGAGCATCAGGCAGACCCCTGAAGCAAGATCAGGAGAATCGCCGACGACACGCCGGCCCGCTCGTGGTACAATCGAGACAACCCCACCCCGCGCCTGGCCTCGGAGGGGAAGCTCCCTTTGGGGAGTGGTTGGGCGTGGGGTGGGGGATGGAATGGCAAAGGAGCTATCATGTCTTGTCAGCTTACGAAAACCACCCTGAAAGAACGAACCCAGCAATACTGGGATAAGAGGCCAGGCTACGACTGCTACATCAAGGAATTGCTGGGCCGAGAGTTGCAGCACGCTAAATCCCAAAAAGACGGCGCCGAACGCCTGCGTGGCGTTGGGAAGCCTGTCCACACGCTTGCGCTCACCGTGGGCGAGTCGTTCGAGCCATTGCTGCAGGTTGTCTGTGTGTTGCAGCCTAAGCGAGTAGTGCTGATCCTCAATTCGTTCTACGGTGATACACCGGGAAGCGATCACGGCGACGACCTAAAGATGTCCATGTTGAAACTATCTCATGCAGCCGATCTGCCTGAGGAAATGCGACCTGGGTTGCAAGCCTGCGATTTTGATTTGGTAGAGCTTGCGAATGACACGCCCAGTCAGGTCTTCCGGAGTCTGCGCAAAGCGATGCAAGATACGAAGGCCAATCCGCCGGAAGGATCTACGAATGCGGTGGACATCACCGGCGCCAAAAAGAGCATGGTAGTAGGCGCCTTCCTCTACGCGGCCCATTCAGGGCTTCCGATCACCTACGTCGATTTCGATGACTACGATACGCAAAGGGGAAAACCGTACGGCTACATGTGCCGCATTGGCGAGATCGCCAATCCCTACGAGGCCTTCCGCCTGCGTGACTGGGAGCAAGTGCGGCGGCTGTACAACAGCTACAACTTCCGCAACGCCCGCGCTTTGTTGGGTAAGGCGAGGGATGGAGATAGTCCTGGCGTTGGAATCATGGGGGCGATGTCTAGCACTCTGGACGAGGATACAGAAGGAAGATCACTTTACGAGGAAGTCGATGTCGAGAAAGTGGCTCGATTGGCAAGAGCAATAGAAATGTATGAAGCATGGGATAGCGGTGACTTCAGCAAAGCCACAGAGTTTGCTGCCGAAATACCTGAGTCAGTCACGCCAAGCGTCGTAACCATCCTGGGCGCTAATTGGCCCATAGTATCGGCCGAAAGCACACAGTCCTGGCCCACCGACATATATGCTGACGCAAGCAAATTGAGAGTATATGCCTATGATGAATTGAAACGTATTGAGCGACTCATTGACATCTACCAGGACTTTCGCTCTGCATTTCTCCGATCAGGTGGCCTTAGTGAAGTGCTAGTCGCTGCTCGAATTGTTGATCTCATCGATGATTCGTCAGTGAAATGCAATTTTCTTTCTGCGCTTAGGGAGCGAACGCCTGGAGCCGAAAAAATGTTTAGGGCGCTTCGCGGCTCCGCCGGTCAGTCGATCTTCCTCAATGATCTTGGGTTGCGGAACGCTCCCAAGCAAAGCGTAACAATCAGTCAACCCATGAATGATTGGTGGCGATCAACGACGCACTTCAGCAATTCAACAGGATGGGAGACGTTTCTTGATCGGAGAAATGTCCTGACTCATCGCTACGTTGCAGTCTCTGAAGACCTTGCCAAAGATGCACTCAGATTCGCTGTGGCTAATTTCGAGGATTTCATCGGCTCACCGTTGGAATCACTCGATCTAAAAGCGCAAGCCGTTACATGGCATGGACTTTGCAACATGCTCCAACTCGATTTTCTCCCTCCACAACTACGCACGAACATTCAGGAGGCTTGATCATGTCCTACCTACTGGCCGCCGAGGCCGACAAAATCCAGGATTTCATCTTTCGCTCCTCTCGCCTGCGCGAGGTGGTAGGCGCCAGCCAGTTGCTGACCCGCTTCTGTCGCAGCGTCGAGGACACGCTGGCGCCGGAATACAAGGGCCAGATCGTGGTCAACGATGGCGGCAGCTTTCGCGTGATCTTTGACACCGAACCAGATGCAGTGGCGTTTGGCGCGGATTTGGCTGAACTCTACCGCCTGGCGCTGGGAGGCAGCCTGACAGTGGCCGAGCCGGTCAAACTGAACGGCGACTTTCGCAAGGCGAACGACGAGGCTGGCAGGAAGCTGCGCTGGGCGAAGAGTCGCCGCCATGGCGCGGTTGCTGATCCACACATGGCGTATGTGGCATTTTGTGCATCGTGCGGGGTGGTGCTGGCCGAAAAGCACGGCCAGTTAAAGAGTCGAACCAACTCGCGCCGTGCCAACTATCTTTGTGAAACCTGCCAATCAAAGGCAACAGAACGAGATCGCAAACCGCGTGCGATACTTGATGATTTCTATGCAGCCTATCGCAACATTCTTGGAAACGACTTGGCAACAGATCCAGACTGGCCCGAAGACGCTGACGAAGTCGCTCGATTCGATTTGCGTCAACGCAATTACGTGGCCTATCTGGTTGCAGACGGCAACGGAATGGGAAAACTGTTCGGGTGTCTTGATCAGCAGCAGATCGAGACGTTCTCCGAGGGACTAACACCGGCTCTACATAGAAGTCTGGCCAAACCCGCCGCCGATTTTCGCAAGACTATGCCAGGACAGACTGACATGGTGCCAGTTCTCCCTCTGATCCTCGGCGGCGACGACCTATTTGCCTTGATACCTGCCCCCTACTCTCTCGACTTTGCTCGAGAGTTCTGTCTGGCGTGGGAACAGCAGATGCAGGCGCTCATGGAACATGAAAGCGTGACGCTCAAGATCGGTGAAAGTGGTATAGCTCCGCCAACTGTAGCTGCCGCTGTCGTCATTTGCAAGAGCACCTATCCGTACACACTGGCTCATCGCCGAGCCAAGACGTTGCTCAAGGAAGCCAAGCGCCAGAGCAAGCTGCTGGCAGCGGAAAAAAGCGAACACCTTTCGGCAGTCAACTTCGAGGTTATCGTGGGCAACCGGCTGGCGGGGCTGGAAGATGAGGATGAGCAGAGTGCCAGCGCTGTTCGATCGACGTTGCGCCCCTATTGGGTAGCCCGGGATGGCTTGTCGGTGACTGCGCAGGAACGAGGCATCGACCTCAAACTGTTGCTGGCGCAGCGCATGACGCTCAAGGATGTCCCGAACAAACGCCTGGCTGAGTTGCGCCGTCGTTTTGAGGACTTGCCCGCCAACCTGACTGTCAATAATCGCGCACAAGAGATGGAGAACTGGACCAACCGCAAACTTGGCAGGGTGCTAAGTCGATTGAGCAAGGCTTCTCGATCCAATGTCGAAGCAGCACTCAAAGAACTGGGCAAGCCCAAGGACGACGGCAACGGCAGCCATCACTGGCGCGAAATTCAACGGCGCGAAATTCAACGAGGCGACGATCCCCCGCTGGCGCACGGCATGTTGGACCTGCTGGAAGCCTGGGACTTTGCCCAGGATTTTGAACATGGACCCGCGGACTACGAGTCGCAGGAGGAAGAAGAATGAGTATCCGCCTGGAATTCGACATCAAATTCAAGAGCGACTACCACATCGGTGCCGGACACGGCTTGGGGCTGCAAGTGGACTCGGCGCTGCTGCGCGATCCGGACAACGTGCCGGTGATCCGCGGCACGGTGCTCGCCGGCCTCCTGCGAGAGAGCCTGACCGACCTGCTCAACCTGGGACAATTCTCCGGGAAGCAACACACCGGCGATGAAGATAACCTGTGTCTCGCGTGCAGTATCTTCGGCACACCCGGCCACAAGAAACGTTGGCGCGTTTCGTCGGCCAGGCCGGCGGGGCTGGCCGCGCCGCAGGCGCCATCTGGTGGCTGGCGGCCCGGCGAAACGGCCGCGCAGACGACCACGCGCGTGCGGGTCAACCCACGCACCCGGCGCGCCGAGGAGAGCAAGCTGTTCAGCCGCGAGGAAGGGGATGGCAGCCTGCACTTCCGCTTTGTTGTCGAGTGCGACAACGACGACGATGCCGCCCTGCATGAAGCGGAGTGGCTGGTCGCCGCCGCGCGTATGCTGCGCAACTTGGGCGCGGGCAAACATCGCGGCTATGGCGAGTGTGATATCCATCTGGTGGATCTAAACAAGGAGACAGCGATCCTCGGACGGTTTGCGCAGCGGTTGAGGGATGAACCTGTGGAAGAGCCAGTACGCGGCGTCACCGAAACTGCCATCGAGCCTCTGGATCTGCCCGCTGACCCTGGCCAGCACGCCTATCGGCTGCAGGTGCTGATCCGCCTGGACGAACCACTGCTTGTGGCCCGGCGCTCCGAGGCGGGCAACCAGTTCGAGACGCTGGACACCATCCCGGGCAGCGTATTGCGCGGCGCGCTGGCTTGGCGCATCGCGCAGCGATTGGCAGGGGAGTTAAAGCCTGACAGCGTGGTGTACCAGAACTTCGCTGGGCTGTTCTTTGGTGATCTCGTACATTTCTCCGCCCTGATGCCCTTGGAAGTTCGGAAGGAGAACCCTAGCACAGCCTATCGAACGATCCTTGCGCCGCGCGACTTGGTTACCTGCGAGTTGCACGCGGGTTACCCAGGACACATCAGCCACAGGGGCCATGGTGTATGGAGCCTCATCCACGACAATCGGCAAGAGTGTCCAATCTGCGCCGCTGAGGACACTGCCAGCGGGCGAAAGGCAGCCTCGGTGAAACTGGAAACCCTGGATGGTTTCGTCTCGCTGGTCGGAGGCGCTCCCCGGTCAAAGCACAAGCCTAAGCAGACGATGGAGATGCACATCCGCATCGACCCTGCCAGCGGCCGCGTGCGCACCGGTGACCTCTACGGCTATGTGGCGCTGGAGCCGGGACAGTACTTCGTGGGTGAGATCGCCTGCACCGATGCGAACGTGTGGCAGGTTCTACGGACCATGGCTGATCTGCAGGCGGTTGGGGAAGTCAATGAGCTCAAGTTGGGCAAAGCCACCCAGCGCGGCTACGGCAAGATCAGCGCCGTATTCACGCCGATCGATAAGCCTCTATTGCACATACAGAGCCTTGGAGAACGCCTCAACTCTACTGAAGGTGTGACAATGCTGCTACTGAGCGATGCTGTGATGTCCGACCCGTGGGGGCGCTTCTGGCAGGGGTTCGACCCGGCATGGCTGAAGCGTGCGCTGAGGCTGCCACCAGAGGTGGAGGTCTCCATTGACCGCAGCGAGGACTGCGAGGCGCTGGCATTCTCTGCGGCGCGAACGGTGGATGCGTTCAACGCCAAGCTGGGGTTACCCCGCACCCGCGATGTCGCCATCGTCGCCGGTTCCAGCGCACGGCTGAGCTTTACGGGCATCGATGTGCAGGCGCTGGCAAAGCTGCTGGAAGATGCGGAGATGCAAGGGATTGGCTTGCGACGCGACGAGGGTTTCGGCCGGGTGGCGTTCAACCATCCGGTGTACCGACAGATGCAGGGAGTAGCAAGCCAAAAGGTTGACCTGTCGCCGCTGACGTTGGGGAGCACGTCACATCCATCAGTGGCCGTTCTCCAGTTTGCGCTGGATTGGCTCAAGCATCTGGAGGAACAGCGGTTGACCAACTTCAACGATGAACGCTTCGAGGCGGTAGCTCGACTGCTCCATGCCTCTCGCCATACCTCAGCTGATGCCATCGAACAGGAAATGCAACGCTTGGGCGAACAGGGAGAACTGCTTGCTCAACCTTTGAAGGGCCGCGATAAGAAGAACTTCTTCGAAAAAGAAGGCAAGCCTGGCATGGATGACATCGCTGCCTGTCTGGATGAAATGGCGAAGCAACTGAAGGAAAGAAGCGTTCCGCAAGACGCCCAAGCCCAAGCCTGGCGCATCGGTCTACAGTTGCTGGCCGCCCGCATTGCCGGTCCCGCCCGTCAGAAAGCTCAGGAACGGAGGTAACCATGACCTTTCAAGCTATCACCGCTGACCTTGTTCTACGCACGGCGCTACACGTGGGCACGGGGCAGGACACCGAAACGGCCGATGATTTGCTGCGTCGCGACGCCCGGGGCCGTTTGCTGATCCCTGGCACAGCCATCGCCGGCGCGCTGCGCAGCATCGCCACCCGGCTGGCGCCAAGGTTCGACGGCGAAGAACCCTGTCAGGCGCTGACGGGAGTGCAGTCTGACCAAGCGTGCCAATGCCTGGTCTGTCAACTGTTGGGCGACGTAAATCCTCGGGACGACAACGAAGTAGCGACTGCTGGCCGCGTGTTGGTTTATGACGCCGTGCTGGAATCATCTCCTGCGGTGCAGATTCGCGATGGCGTGGGCATCGATCGCGTCACTGGCGCGGCCGCGCGGCGCGAGCGCATCAAGTTCGACTATGAGGTGCTGCCGGCCAAGACCGCCTTCAAGCTCCGGCTGGAGATCGACAGGCGTCTGGAGAACCGAGACAAGACATTGCCCCTGCTTGCTGCATCGCTGGCGGAATGGGAGCAGGGGCGAGGGGCTGTCGGCGGCCGTGTCACTCGCGGCTTGGGCGCGTTCAAGCTGAATGGCGTCTGTTGGATCGAACGCGACCTCAGCCAACCTGATACGCTGATTGAGTTCCTGCGCAACGGTCCCCCGTGGGACACGGCCGATGATGACGGCGGTTGGCTCGCCGACCAAGTTAAGACGGCGCGCAAGCTGATCAAGCCGTACAGTGGCATTCAGCCGGTCGCCCAATCCTGGGCGCTGGTCGAATTCACGCTGGCTGCTACCGGTCCGTTCCTAACTCATGATCTCACCCAGGCAGGGCGCAGTGGTTTCGACCATGCGCCGGTACTGGCAAGTTATGAACGAGACGCCAGGCCGGTGTTGCCCGGCTCCAGCCTGCGCGGGGTGCTGCGTAGCCAGGCTGAGCGTATCGCCCGCACACTGTCGACCTTCGAAGCTTGGGATACTGGCGCCGATGCCGAAAGCCGCAGGAAACAGTTTCTGACCACGTGCCCGGCCTGCAATCCACTGACAGCCAAGGCCGACGATCCGGTGGCGAGCTGCAACAGCTTCATCAAAGCCTTACCAAAGAAAGACCGCAATCGATTCGAGCAAGAAGGGGCTGACGAAAGCCTTTGTCTGGCGTGCAAGCTCTTCGGCAGTACTTGGAACGGTAGCCGATTGCGAGTCGAGGATGCGCCATTCGTCGGCGAAAAGGTCGAGACCAAGGTGCTGGACTTCCTGGCCATCGACCGTTTCACCGGCGGCGGTCGCGACAGCGCCAAGTTCGACGCGGTGGTGCTGTGGAGGCCCAGGTTCAGCGTACGGCTGTTCTTGGAGAACCCGCAGCCGTGGGAGTTGGGCTGGCTGGCGCTGGTCCTGCGCGACTTGCACGATGGGCTGATCACTGTCGGCTTCGGCGCCGCCAAGGGCTTTGGTCAATGCATGATCGAAAAGGGAACACTGACCGTTGGGGTCCTCCACGCTGACGACTTCCCGCTGCCACCGAACGATCAAGAGCCAGCCGTGCAGCTTGCAATCGCCGCCGGACAGCGGCTGTTGCAGGTCGAGAAGGACATGAGCGGGGTCTACCAGACATTGAACTATGACCAGTCCGCCGTGGACGACTGGACAGCCCTGGCCGAAGGGTGGGTCAATGCATTCAACAAGGTCGTGACGGATAATCGACGAAACGACTTCAGCTTGAACAAGGACAGCTACTTTCACCAGGTTGATGGCTACTGGCTGTCTGACCTTTATCCTATCCTGCGAGGGTGCCATGAGCGACAATAGCATCGACTTCAAGCGACTGCACGAGAAGATGAAGCAGGCGCGGCTCGGCGTGGCAGAGCGCCCCGCTATTTTGGGCGGAGAATTTCCTGCCGGGCAACTGAATGACTTCCTGAACGTCTGGCGACCGCGCCGGGATGCCATGCGCTATCGCGTCTGGGAGCATATCAGCCACATCGAATTCGTCGAAGCCGACGCCGACGCGCCCATGCAGCCGGAGTTCCTCCAACGCGCTGAGGTCTTCGGCGGGGGCGGGCATTTGTCTCTGCGCCGGGATGGCAGCCGCTGGCTGTGGCATTACGTGGGTGAGGCAGTAAACCTGTCGCTGAATGGTTTTGGTGCGACCGACTTCTGGCAAGCAAACTCTGGCTGCCAGCTTCGACGCTATGCCGAGTCGGTCATCCTGTGGGGCGAGCGCAAGGAGAACCAACCCCGCTGGTTCGACGATCGCGTTGCGGCGGCCAATCTTGCCTATCCACTGACTGCGAAGGGTCGCGCCTACTTGCATTTCTGGCGCTACACCGAAAACGGTCAGACGGCGTTCGTGTGGTATCGCGAGCTGAGCTCCGGCAATCCAGCTGATAAGCAGGGAGGACACGATGGCTGAACAAAACGATGATCTGCAGAACATGATTCGCAAGTCGCTGAGCAACCGACAGCCCGAGCGAGACAAGAAGCCGCAAACTGGCGAGGGGAAACCTGCTCAGCCGGGACGGTCGCCAACTGAACTCCAGCGTCGCGCTGGTCCGTATCGCTTTCTCAACCCTTACAACTTCGTGCGTACGCTGGAAGTGCGCAGTCCCAAGTCCGCGCCTTTGTTGGGGCGCTGCGCGCCGCCGCCCCATGATCGGTTCGTGGGGTTGACCGGTCGTATCACTTGCCGATTGACCGCCACAACGCCGATCTTCGTTTCGGACAGTGAAAAGATCGACGAAGAACTTGTTCGTGGAAAGAAGCATCGTAGCTACCGCTTTTTCCGCGACCCGGAAGGGAACGTCGCCATCCCCGGCACGAGCCTGCGCGGCCCCGTGCGCTCGATCTTCGAAACGGCTACCAACTCCTGTTTCGCCAACTTCGCCGGCAACAAGCGGTTGAGTTATCACCTGCTGCCGGAACTGGCGCTGAGATTGGTGCCGGCGCAGGTGCGCGAAGTGGGCGATCGGTGGGAGCTTGATCTGCTGCCTGGTACAACACCTGTCACACCCAACCAGCGGCCTTCTGGGCCACAGTACGCCGCCTGGGTGCATACGTATGATCCGCTTTGGAGAAGCAAGACGGTCGATCAGGCGCCTACCACGCCCTACGCAAAGCGGAAGAAGCTTTCGCTGGCGGGCTTTGAGCACGGCGAGCCATGCCAGGCCATCGTTGAGCCGATGAAGCACCCTCGTCGCAACTTCGAGTTCTGGAATGTGGTTCATCTGGCGAAAACGGGGCAGCCAATGCCAAATCCTACAGGCAATCAGCGTCCTGTCAGCGGCCGGCTCTGCATCACCCATCAAAACATCGAGAACAAGCACGATGAGCGCCTGTTCTTCACCGAGAAGCAACTCCAGCCCATCGAGCTGCCGGAGGATGCGCGCAAGAAATACGAGGAGCTGATCACCGACTACCAGGAACGTCACAGCGCTGAGGCGGGCAAACGCAAGAGGCCGGAACGCCCTGACGGCAGGGAGCCAGCGTTCAGCCGCTTCATCCTGGAGCGAACCGGGCGCAAAGACGCCAAGCTGTGCGATGGCGACCTGGTCTACGCCATGCTGGAAGGGGGAGGCCGCGGCGCGCACAGGGTGAGGTTCATCGTGCCGGTTTCCGTGCCGCGCGTTGGCTTCGAACGCAAGCTGGGCGAACTGCTGCAGCCAGAGGGCCTGGCAAAGTGCTCAGAATACGAGGAACTCTGTCCGGCCTGTCGCGCTTTCGGCTGGGTGTGGGGCGATGACAACCCGGAACAGAAGAAGCCCGATCGGGATAAGCTCACGGCCTACGCCAGCCGTTTGCGCTTCAGCCATGCCGTGTTGACCAAGGACGCCGGGGTTTTCGACGACACGCTGGCTATCCTCTCGACGCCGAAGCCGACCACCTATCGCTTCTACCTGCGGCCCCGCGACGGCAGGCAGCAGGATGGACTGGACGATCAACGGGTGGACTACGACAACGACAGCCAAATCCTGCGCGGGCGCAAGGTCTATCGTCATCACGGCGACAAACTGAACCCGCAGGAATACCAGAGCGTGAACGGCGCCAAGAGCGATCAGAACCGAACGGTGCGCGGCGTCCAGAAGGCGGGCAGCGTCTTCGAGTTCAGCGTGGACTTCGAGAACCTGGCGCCGGTGGAGCTGGGCGCGCTGCTGTGGAGTTTGCGACTGGAAGGCTGGAACCATCGCGTCGGCTATGCCAAGCCGCTGGGCTTTGGCTCGGCGCAGATCGAAATCCTGGATGTCGCTCTGCTGGACGCCGCAGCGCGCTATGCTTCGCTTGTCAGCGAGATGGACGGTTGGAGCAACGCCACCTCGGATCAGCAGGGCTGGGTGGACGTTTTCAAGGATGCGATGGCAGCGCGCTACGGCGCGCCCTTCGAGCGTCTGGAGAGCATCCGGGACCTGAGAGCGCTGCTGTCGGCCACGCCATCCCATCCTGTTCACTACCCTCGGCCGACACGACACCCCCAGGCAGAGGGCAAACAATACGAATGGTTCGTTGGCAACAAGCGAGGAGGGCAAGATCCGGGCCCGCGTCTTGCGCTGCGGCTCGCTGAGGATGAACGAGAAGGACTGCCGCTGATCGACAGAGATGGCAACATTGTGAACGGATGATGCAACATGGCAAAGAACAAAGGTAAATCCACGGGGCATGCCGCCTCTCGCCAACAGCAGAAGGATGCTCAGAAGGCCAAGCGCGCCGCAGAGCGTGAGAAGCAACAGGCGGCGGCTATCGCTCAGGCCGCTAAACCAATTGAAACGCCCAAACTCTCCTGGCCTGACTCGCGCCCGCCGACCGAAGCGCGCGACCAATATCGCTTCCTCAACCCCTACAACTTCGTGCGCTATCTGCCGGAGCCGGCCGTTGCGCCCGACGATCCTGACGCGCAGTTGCTGGGCCGCTGCGCGCCGCCGCCCCACGACCGCTATGTGGGGTTGACAGGCCGCATCACCTGCAAACTGGAGACCGTGACGCCGCTTTTCATCTCGGATAGCCACGACATCAAGGTCACCAAGACCCGATTGACCGACGGCCGGGAGGTCGAGCACAAGAGCTATCGCTTCTTCCAGGTCGCGGGCAAGGACGCCATTCCGGCCACCAGCCTGCGCGGGATGGTTCGCTCGTTGTTCGAGGCCGTGACCAACTCTCCATTCAGCGTTTTCGACAGCGACGAACGACTGGAGTATCGCATCGACCCAGCCGAAGCGCGGCGCTTCAAGCCAGGCATCGTGCGTTCGCTGCCAGCGGATGGCAAACCAGGCGCCATTGCTCTGTGCGAAGAGGCCAAGGTCAGCGCCTACTACGACGACCCAGAGGGCAATGTTCTTGACGATTCCTGGACCTGTGGCGAGAAGGCATGGGCGATCGTCGGCCAGACCAAGAACAACATCCCAATGGTCGAAACAATCTCTCGCGATCACAAGGGCTTGGCGTCGGATGGCCGTCAGGTGCGCGAGGGTTGGGTCAAGGTGACCGGCCAAACCATCGACACCAAACGGAACGAGAGCTTCTTCTACTTCAAGGGCGAGCCAGCCAAAGCCCGCACGGTGAGCTTCGACGCCGACAGAGAAGAGGACTTCAACACGATCCTCTATGCACAATTGCGCGACCGTGTGGAGGATTTCCACAGCCAGGTGCAAAGCAAGCGTCTCGAGCCCGGCAACCTGGTTTACGTGGAACTGGACCCGGAAGACAACACGCAGGTGTGGAATATTGCCCTGGCGCGCGTCGCGCGTCTGCGCTACCGCAACGCCATTGGCGATCTGTTACCTGATCACCTCAAACCCAGCGTGGACTATGACCGGCTTGACATCGCCTCGCGGGTATTTGGCTGGGTCAAAGCTACACGCGAAGAAGACCGCAGCGCGCGCGTTGCGTACGCCGGGCGGGTACGCTTCAGCCACGCCACCCTGACCGAAGATGGCGACAAAGGCGTCTACAATGCGGAGCTACCCCTTGCCATCCTGGGCGCGCCCAAGCCGACCACGACCCTCTTCTATCTGCGCAAAGAGAAAGGAGAGTGGAGCGAAGACGAACGAAAGAAGCCTGGCGCGGCGACAACCATCGGCTACGACGGCCCGAATACGCTGCGCGGGCGCAAGGTCTATCGCCACCACGGCGCTGCGCTCAACCGTCTGGAGTTCGAACGCGCCGGACAGCGTCGCGACCATCAGAACCGCAGCGTGCGCGGGGTGCGCGCCTCGGGCAACGTCTTCGAGTTCTCGATCAATTTCCACAATCTGGCGCCGGTGGAATTGGGGGGGTTGTTGTGGATGCTCAACCTAAGCAGCGATGAAGGCTGTTTCTTCCGGCTCGGTTACGCCAAGCCGGTGGGCTTCGGCAGCGTCAGGCTATCCGTGGAGCAAATTGAACTCATGGACTCAAGCGCCCGCTACAACAGCTTAACCGAATCTGGATGGCGGAGCGCTACAATCTCTGAGCGTGGCAACTGGCTGGCGCGTTTTGAGACCGCGATGCAACAATGTTACAGCGAGCCGCTGCGAGCCTTGCGCAATATTGCCGACCTGATGGCGTTGCTTACCGATCCAAAATCAGGGCAGCCATCGCATATGCACTACCCGCGCACTGACCTGAAACCCGATCCGGAGGGGAAGAATTTTGAGTGGTTCGTCGCATCCAAGGTGAAGTCGACAAAACTGGAAAATGCAGGCCGCAATCTGCCGCTGGAGTTGCCAGAGAACGAGCGTGGTCTGCCGCTGCTAAAGAAAGCTGAGAAGCGCTAACCAGCGCCATGACCACCCTCCTCCACCTCATCGGCGAGCAGCCCATGCCTGTGCTGCTGCCGGACCGATTGCTGCGGCCGGAGCGATCGCTGCTGATCTGCACGACGCGCACCAGGCCGGTGGCGGAACGCCTGAAGCGGCTGCTGCCTCACGCTGCCATCGAGGAGACGGATGCCTATGACCTGCCGGTGATTCTGAGCCGGCTGGCGGAGCTTGCGCCGGCCAGCGAACCCACCGTGGTCAACCTGACCGGCGGCACGAAGATGATGATGCTGGCCGCCTTTGCCCTGGCCATGCAGCGCCGCTGGGATTTTGTCTATCTGGAGAGCGAGCGGCCGCCGGCTATCCTGCACCGCTACAGCGCCGGCGCCGGCAGCCTGAAGCGTCAGGCGCAGGACAGGCTGCCCAGTCTGATCAGCGCGGCCGACTACCTCAACGCCCACCTGCCGGGCTTTCGCAGCGAGGGTCACCACCACGATGACGATGGCCGGCTAAGCGACGGCGGCTTGTTCGAGCAGGCGGTGTTCCGGGCGCTGCAGCCCCAGGTGGACGAAATGCTGGCCGGGGTGCGGCCCGAAGGCGTCGCCGACCAAATCGAGATGGACCTGGTGCTCCGCGTTGGCAACCAGGTGGGTGTGGCCGAGATCAAGCTGGGCGGCCGCGCGGAGCGTCCCAAGCAGGGCATCGACCAACTGTCGACTGCGGCCAGCCGCGAGTACTTGGGCACCTATACGGCCAAGTTCCTGATCACAGCCAATCCGCTGGCGCGCAGCGTCCTGCAACTGGCCAGGGAGAAGCAGGTGACCGTGGTGACACTGACCGGCTACCGACCAGGCGATCCACTGCCGCCGGCCGAGCAGCAACGTCTGGTCCAGACAGTGAGGCAACGCCTGGTATGACCCTTCAAGGTTCCCCGGCTTCACCACGTTGTGTCGGAGTTTGCACCTGCACCGGATCAGACCACCGTACCAACCTCGGCAACTCATCGAAGTCCCGGTCGAAACTGACGATCCAACGAATGTCTTTCTCACGACAGTATACTGCCATCAGCGCATCGTTGTAGTTCAAGCGCCCGCCATGAACGCGACATAGCTCCAATACTTGTTCGTGCAGGTGTTCGCTTTCCCGGCTGATCCACGTGATCGATGACGTGGGAATACGCCGGCCTAGATCATCCAGGAGTTCCCCAAATTGCTCACTGCGCTTCTGCTCCGCGGCGCGCCGGCCGATCACCCCTACCGTCTCGTTGACAACGCAGTCAAAGTAGACCAAACGCGCGTGCTGGTCGACAAGAGCGTCGCGCACCGCCACAGCCTGTGGGTGCCACTTATCACGCCTGTCACCAGGGCGACCAAGACGTTAGCGTCGATGACCGTTTCAAACGCCATCGTACAGCGCCTCAGTGTCCAGAACCGCGTCGCCGCCCAGCCCCACCAGTCCCGTCAAATCTACCAGCGTGCTGGCCGGAACCGTGTGCAGCGCTACGGAGTTACTATGTGCGGCGTCTGTGGTGGCCGTGGCTTGCTCCCGCAGGAAACGCGCAAAGTTCAGCAACTCGACCTGTTTCGGCTGCGGCAGACCATCCAGTAGCCGCAGCAGTTCGGGTCGAACCCTGGCAGCCGTGGCTTGAGTATTGGTCAGAGTTGATGGTGTTGGCAGCATCTTGACCTCCGAGTGCTGAGATGAACTCACACATCACGATATGTCTATTCGGTACGACTGAACGAATTATACAGCACATGCGCTTGTTTGTCTATCGCCATCATGGCTGGCAGCGCTGATTATTACACCATGGAGTCCCATGCCCACACCCACCTGGTCACACCTCAAACCCCACCTCCAACGCCTGGACAAAGAGCAGCTCCTGGCGTTGCTACGCGAGCTGTATGGGTTGAACGCGGACAACAAGGTCTTCCTGGCCACCCGCTTCATCCCGGCCGCGCCGGAGCAGATGGCGGAGCCGTACCGCAAGGTCGTCCGCCAGGTGTTCAATCCCGACCGGGGCCACCCCAGCCTGCAACTGAGCGCAGCACGCAAGGCGCTGAACGACTTCAAGAAGGCCTGCAACGACCCGCTGCTGCTGATCGACTTCATGCTCTTCTACGTGGAGGAAGGCGTCGTCTGCACCCGGACCTACGGCGACATCAACGCGCCCTTCTACAGCAGCCTGCTCTCGGTCTATCGCAGCGCGGCCGAGTTGACCAGGGGCCTGAAGGATCCCCATTCGATGGATACGTTCCAGCCCCGCTTCCTGGCCATCATTCGCGACACGCCCATGATCGGCTGGGGTTTTCAGGAGGGCTTGATCGACATCTACACCAGCGTGCTGCCCACGTACTGGGAGGTGTGAATGGCCATCGACGCCTGCCATAGGACGTGGCTGGTGTGACAAGTGTAGCCTGGCAGAATACACTTGTCAACAGTAGGTTCTCACGCTACACTTGAGGTGTCCCGATGTCGACCAATCGCCAACGGGAGATGGTTCAACTGGACAGTCGTCATGACTAACGGCCCAGGATGTGATTACGGCCTAACTTAACATGATCCTGCTCAACTTCTCCCACCCCATGACCCCCGCCCAGCTCGACCAGGTGCAGGCGCTGCTGGGCAACCCGGACGAAGCGCTGCGCGTGGTCGAATTGCCGGTGCAGTTCGACGTGCAGCAGCCCTTCGAGCGGCAACTGCACGAGCTGCTGGCGCGGCTGCCGCTCTCATCGGCCGAGCTGCAAGGTGAGCCGATCCTGCTCAACCTGCCGGCGCTGAACTACATTGCAGCCATGCTGCTGGCCGAGCTGCACGGCCGCATGGGCTATTTTCCGGCCATGCTGCGCCTGCGGCCGGTGGCCCGCAGTACGCCGCCCCGCTTCGAGGCGGCCGAGATCATCAACTTGCAGACGATCCGGGACGCGGCCCGACTAGAGCGCCATCGACCCAATGCACCCACTGGCACAGAAGGAGGCTAATCATGCCCGCCTGGTGGCGACGGTTCGTTACAGAGCCTTTCACGCAAACACTGGCCGACGCCTCTTGGTTCGGTTTCGTGGCCAGCGCCATCCTTCTGGCAGCGATGGTCAACATCTTGACCGGCATCTTGCTGGAAGGAATCGGCGCGCTGGGCTCCGTTCTGATCCTGGCGGCCCTGGCCATCATGACCTTGCTGTTTGCCAACGTCTACGCTTATCGGATGAGGCAGCGCATCGCCGAGGCTGGCCGGCTTATCGGCGAGCGCTCACACCCTGCTCCTCGCCGCGGGCTGATCGTCATGGTGACTGGGGCGCCAACAGCGCGCAAGGCGTTGGACTACCACCGCGAGGCACTAGAGCACCTGTGGCTGATCGTCACGCCAGCCATGCGCGAGGAAGCCAACACCCTGCGCACCTATGCCGAGTCGTTAGGTGTCCAGTGCTATCCCCTTGATTTGGTTCAAGAATACGATGCCAGCAGGTGCTATTTTCTGGTGCGCCGTGTCTTCGAGACCCTGGCGGCCCAGGTAGGGATCACGGCCGTCGATGTCATCGCCGATATGACCGGCGGCACCAAGCCGATGACGGCTGGTATGGCGCTGGCATGCAGCGATCTCAACGCGGCCTTGGAACACGTACCCACTCAGTTTGTCGGCAGCGGTCAGCCAACAATTCCCCTCGAACCGATCGAGGTGGTTTTTGGCCGGACTGGCTGATTGGTGATTGCTTGAGGAGGCCTATGTTCGCCAGCTTCATCGTCCACCTGCGCCCGCTGGAACTCGCCCCGTTGGGCAAAACGCTGGGACGCTCGCTGCACGGCCTGCTGCTGCGGCT
>JBAQCH010000083.1:0-14059 GCA_049294015.1 Anaerolineae bacterium | reverse complement strand
ACAGCCACGGCCGGGCCTGGCGCTACGGCACGGTGGGCGTGGCCATCGGCGTGGCCGGGCTGCACCCGTTGAGCGACCTGCGCGGCCAGCCTGACCTGACCGGCCGGGCTTTGCAGATCACCGAGGTGGGCACGGCCGACGAGATCGCGGCGGCAGCTGGGTTAGCCATGGGCCAGGCCGGCGAGGGGACGCCGGCTGTGCTGGTGCGCGGGGCAACGTTTGCGGCCGGCGAAGGCCGGCTTGGGGAGATCCTGCGGCCGCGGGCGGGCGACTTGTTCCGCTAGCCCCAGCGAAGCTAACCAGCAGCCGGCTCGGCCAACTCCAGCGTCCACAGCACATTGCCCAGCTTGGCAGCCTTATGCCGCACTTGCTGCTGAGACGACAGATCAGTCATGAATTGCCCCGTTCCATGGTCAATATCTTGCGCTCCAACGCCACAGTGACCGCCGCCGTGCGATCGTTCACGCCCAACTTGCCATAGATGTGGATCAAATGGGTCTTGACCGTCGCCTCGCTGATGTGCAGCAACTGGCCAATCTGCTTATTGCCGTGGCCCGTGGCGACGAGCTGCAGAACCTCGACCTCGCGAGCGCTGAGCTGCTCTTCGGCAGGCATACGCACGAAGTTCATGAGCCGCGTCGCCACTGCCGGCGTGAGCACCGACTGGCCCTGGGCGGTGGCGCGCACGGCGCGAAACAGATCGTCGCGTGGGGTGTCCTTCAACAGATAGCCGGTCGCGCCGGCCTGGATCGCCCGCACGATGTCCGTGTCGCTGTCATAGGTCGTCAGCACCAGGACGCGCGCCGGCAGACCGCGCCGCCGGATCGCCTCCAGCGCGCTGACACCATCGAGGCCCGGCATGCGCAAGTCCATGAGCGTCACATCGGGCTGCAAGGCAGCGATCAGCTCGACGCCCGCGGCGCCGTTCTCTGCCTCGCCGACGACCTCCAGGTCCGGCTGGCTGGCAAGCATGCCCCGCAGCCCCTCGCGCACGACCGGGTGGTCGTCGATGATGATGATACGAACTGTGTTCATACGTTTCCTGCCATCGGAATCTCGACGACCAAGGTCGTTCCTTCGCCGGGGCTGCTCTCGATTAGCAGCGACCCCTGGTGCAGTTCGACCCGCTCGCGCATGGCTGTGAGGCCATAGCCGCTGGAGAGCATCGGCGCGGCCGCGGCCGCGGCGATGCCGACGCCGTCGTCCTGCACATCCAGCACCACCTCGTCGCTCATGTACGAGAGCGTTACAGCCAGGCGGCTAGCCGATGCGTGCTTGCGAACGTTGGCCAGCGCCTCTTGAACCGCCCGCAACAGGGTGACCTCCACGTCGGGATGCATGGGGCGAGCATCGCCGGTGATGGCCACCGTGGCCACCACGCCCGTGGCTTCGGCCCAGTCTGCCGCGGCCTGGCGGATGGCTTCGGGAAGGGGCGACCCTTCGACGGGCTGAGCGCGCAGGTCTTGCACCACCGCGCGGGCCTGCGCCAGGCTCTGGCGTGCGGTGGTCTTGGCCTGGCCGAGATGATGCTGCACCACTGGGAGATCTGCTGGCAGCGCCTGCTCGGCGGCCTCCAGGTGCAGCACGATGCTGACAAAGCCCTGGGCCAGCGTGTCGTGGATCTCGCGCGCGATGCGTTGACGTTCGGCCAGGGTGCCGGCCTCTCGTTCCGCTCGCGCCAGCTCGGCCTGCGTCCGCTGTAGCTCATCGATCAGCGCCTTGCGTTGGGCGCTCTGGTCGATGATGGCGCTGATCCAGATGTAGAAGATCACCGAGAAGCCGATGCCGGCAAGCGTCGCCCACAAGTCCGGGTTACGTAGGTCGAGCGCTATGGCGCTGCCTTGGACCACCACCAACATACCCAGCCCCACGCTGACCGGTATGGCCCAGAGAGGCGGCAGCATGAAGAAGATTTGACTGTAGAGGCCGGCCAGCGTGAAGTAGAAGGCCGGGTGGATGCGGACCAAGGGGTACCACAGGGCGATCCCGACAAGAATGATAACGGCCGAAGCCAACGGGCGATGGCGCCAGTCGGGCACACGTCGCGCGTACAGCATGCGGCCGATCTGCCACAGCGTCAGCAAGGCCGTCAACACGACGATCTGCACCCGCTCGACGTCAGTCGGTTTGGGCTGGCCCAACAGCACCGTGGCAAAGGGAAAGAACAGCGACACGAAGAAAATAGCCGACCAGACCCAGTCCCAACGCTCCCAAACGTCGGCCGGCTGGCTCTGGTGCGATTGCGGTCGTTGGTTTTTGGCAGTCGAATCTGTCATCGTAGCGATCCTCAGATCCAGATCGAGATGGACCGACTTGATTATAGCTCAAATCGTCATCAAGGCGAAGTGATTGTTCATTGCAGATAATCGTTGAGTGCCACTGTCAAGGGCATCACGCCCGACTCTGGCGGCTGGCTCGCACTTGGCCCGCCGCCAGAACAGTTGTCAGTGCACGATGCTTCTGGCCGCCACAAGACTCCGTTATTCCCAACGAAACGTGCGCATGGCAAGCAGGGTTCCGACAGCCAGCATGCCCAGCAGCAGCGCCACAGCCGCCAGGTCCCAGCCCTGGCCGAGCCACAAGCCCTTGAGCAGCTCGACAACGTAGGTCAAAGGCAGAAAGTCGCCGATCCGTTGGATGTTTTCGGGTATCAACTCGCGCGGCATGGCAGCCCCCGATAGGAACAGCATGGGCATCAGAAGGGCCATGCCCACGGCCTGGGCCGCGCGCGGGGTGGACGCGAGGCCGGCCAGCACGAAGCCGAGAGCGCTGAAGCTCAACACACACAGGAAAATGGCCGGCAGCAGGCTCAGAGGCATCGCAGGCATGGTCAAGTCGAAGGCCAGCCGGCCGGCGACCAGCAAGAGCAGCGTGCCGGCCAGGGCTACGAGGAGGTTGACCGCCAGCAGCGCGCTGAAGATCACGACCGGCCGGACCGGGGTCGCCCGCAGACGGCGCAGAATGCCCTGCTCACGATACGTGGTCAGCCCAATGGGCAGCCCAAGCAGGCCGAGCGTGGCGATGGTCATGCCGATGTAGGCCGGCACCGACACATCGACCGTGCCCATACCGCCGAACAGAGCCACCGGCTCGTTGCCGAAGATCGAACCAAAGACGAAAAGCAGGAGGAGCGGGAACGCCAGAGTAAAGAACATGCCCATCGGTTCGCGCACAAACAGCTTGATCTCTGAAATAGTCATGCGGTGAAAGGATTTCATGGGTTGCCTCGCTTTCGCTAATCCCGCAAGCCGCGGCCGGTGGCGGCGAGAAAGACATCTTCCAGGGTGGCTCGCTCCTGCCGCAGGTCGGCCGGCTCCATATGCTGTTCGGCCAGGGCAAGAGTCACGCGCGACAGCAAGGGACCCCTGCCGCGCACGGTCACCTGGGAGCCGTGGCGCTCCACTGCGTTGACGCCCTCCACCTGTTGCAGCAGCGCCGGGTCGAAGCCATTGCTGGTGGTGAACCGCACCTGGCTATCGGGTTGGATCCGCCAGATCAGCGCCTGTGGGGCATCCAGGGCGACGATCCGGCCATGGTCGATGATGGCGACTCGATCCGCCAGGAGCTCGGCTTCGTCCATCGCGTGCGTGACCAAGACCACGGTCTTGCCCTGAGCGCGGACGCCCTGGACGAGATCCCAGGTTGCGCGGCGGGCTTGCGGGTCTAGACCGCTGGTCAGCTCGTCGAAGAAGACGATGTCGGGGTCGTTGATCAGCGCCAGCGCGATAAACAGCCGTTGTTGCTGTCCGCCCGACAGGTTGCCGAAGTAGGCGTTGCGCTTCTCTGCCAGGCCCCACTGCTCGATCAGCCGGTCGCGCGGCACGGTTGTCGTGTAGAAGGAGGCAAACAGATCCAGGATCTCCCGGACTTTCAACCGCTGCGGGACTGCAGCTTGCTGAAGCTGGACGCCGATGTGCTGGCGCAGCGCCTGTGCATCCCGCTGCGGATCGATACCCAACACCGATATGTTGCCGCGGTCGGGCCGGCGCAGCCCGACGATGGTTTCGACGGCTGTTGTCTTGCCGGCGCCATTGGGGCCGAGGATAGCGAAGATCTCGCCTTGCGCCACGTCGAAGGAGACGTCGTCGACGGCTACGGTCGAACCGTAGGATTTGCATAGGTTTTTGACGGTGATTACGTTGGTCATGGGAAACTCCATCAGCGAACCTGTCCGATATGCGGCCTGACTTGCCCAAAGCATAACACAGACCTGCCGCCTTGTCGCCAACCGGCCGGTTGAATTGGCCGTGCCTGTCGATGGAAAGAGCTGTCCCCCACTTTGAGGAGCGGGGATCAACCGTTTGGTTGATACCTGACTCTGCCGGTGAGCAGAGACGGAGCTTATCACTTTGGGCGCCGATCGCCTTGCGCTAGCTTGCAGCATGGGGGCAGAGTGCATATACTTGGGCAGCATCGCGTTTGATATACTATCGACGCACCCAACCCCACACTGTTTTGAGAGATCATCATGAACAACCCGACCTATCCCAGCGTACCACACAGAGCCGTCACCGTGCCCGCCGTTGCTGATCCCTGCTCCCACGTGGCGGATATCGGCCCGGTCACAGCCAGCGCAGCCGGCTGCGAGGACTGCCTGGCCATCGGCGACACGTGGGTACACCTGCGCGTTTGCATGACCTGCGGCCACGTGGGCTGTTGCGACAACTCCAAGAACAAGCACGCCACGAAACACTTCCACGCCACCGGCCATCCCATCATCCAGTCCTTCGAGCGGGGCGAAAGCTGGCTGTGGTGCTACGTGGACGAGCAGTTCATGGTTTGAGGAGACCCGGCATGGCCAAACCCATCATCATGACCGTCGACGACGAGCCGCAGGTGCTGAACGCGGTGGAGCGCGACCTGCGCCGCCACTTTCGCAGCGAGTACCGCATCGTCAAAGTGGGCTCTGGCAGCGAGGCGCTGGAGGTGGTGCGCCAACTCCAACAGCGCAACGATCCAGTCGCGCTCTTCCTGGTCGACCAGCGCATGCCCCACGTCAGCGGCACCGAGTTCCTGGCCCAGGCCATGAAGCTCTACCCCGACGCGCGCAAGGTGCTGCTGACAGCCTACGCCGACACCGAGGCCGCGATTGACAGCATCAACACCATTGGGCTGGACCATTACCTGCTCAAACCGTGGGACCCGCCGGAACAGAACCTGTACCCGGTGTTGGACGACCTGTTGAGCGACTGGTGGCAGACCACGCCGCCGCCCTTCGACGGCATCCGAGTGGCCGGCACGTTATGGTCCCCCAAAAGCCACGACGTCAAGGATTTCCTGGCCCGCAACCGCATCCCCTACCTCTGGCTGGACATCGAACAGGACGCCGTGGCGCGCGAGCTGGTGGATGCCACGCTGGCCAGCCTGGGCGGCGCAGCGTCCGCCCGCCGACTGCCAGTGGTCTTCTTCCCTGACGGCGCAACGCTCGTAGAGCCTGACCTGCGCACGCTGGCCGAGAAGGCAGGGCTGCGCACAGTGGCAACCCAACCCTTCTACGATCTGATCGTCGTCGGCGCGGGGCCGGCTGGCCTGGGCGCGGCTGTCTACGGCGCATCGGAAGGGCTGCGCACGCTGATGATCGACAAACAGGCCACGGGCGGGCAGGCTGGCACCAGCTCGCGCATCGAGAACTACCTGGGCTTTCCCAAGGGCTTGAGCGGCGCCGATCTGGCGCAACGGGCCACGGTGCAGGCCGCGCGGCTGGGCGCGGAAATCCTCACCACCCAGGAGGCGGTCAAAGTACGCGCCGAGGATCCCAACCGCTACCTGCTGCTGGCTGACGGCACGGAGCTGAGCTGCAAGGCGCTGATCATCGCGACCGGCGTCACCGTGCGCCGGCTGGACGCGCCCGGCGTAGACCGGTTGACGGGCGCGGGCGTTTACTACGGCGCGGCGCTGACCGAGGCGGCCAATTACCGCGGCCAGCACGTCTACGTGGTGGGCGGGGCCAACTCAGCCGGCCAGGGCGCCATGTTCTTCTCGCGCTATGCCAGCCAGGTGACCATGCTGGTGCGCCGCGAGGGCCTGCAGGCCACCATGTCGCAATACCTGATCGACCAGATCGCTGCGACGCCCAACATCGACCTGCGCACCTACTGCGAGGTGGCCGAGGCCCACGGCGCGGAGCGGCTGGAGAGCCTGACCCTGCGCGATTGCCGCAACGGCGTGATCGAGACTGTGCCCGCGGCCGCGCTGTTCCTGTTCATCGGCGCAGCGCCGCATTCGGAACTGGTGGCGGGCGTGGTCGAGCGCAACGAGGCCGGCTTCATCCTCACCGGTCAGGATCTGCTGCGCGGCGGCAAAAAGCCGCAAGGCTGGAAGCTACAGCGCGATCCGCTGCCGCTGGAGACCAGCGTGCCCGGCATCTTCGCGGCCGGCGACGTGCGCCACAACGCCGTGCGCCGCGTCGCCTCCGCCGTCGGCGAAGGTGCGATCGCGGTCAGTCTGGTGCATCAGTATTTGAAGACGGTATAGAATGGTGAATTGGTAGATTGGTAGATTGGTAAGATGTCAGTGCGCCAGTAGACACCAGACTGGTACTGTCAAGGGTTTCACGGCATCCTTCTCCACACCCAAACCTTATCGCAGCCCATTAAACCACCACCTTACCAATCTACCACCTTACCAATTTACCAGTCTACCAATCTACCCTCCCCCATGTACGACTTCCTACGCAAAGTGCCGCTGTTTGCCGAGTTGCCTGAGGCTGACCTGAACCGCCTGTGCGCGATGGTCGAGCAGGTAAAACTGCCGGCCGGGCAGGTGTTGTTCGAGGAGGGCAGCCGCGGCGACCGGGCCTACGTCATCGAATCGGGCGAGCTGGAGGTGATCAAGGACTCCGGCGGCCGGCCGGTGCTGCTGGACCTGCGCCGGGCCGGCGACGTGATCGGCGAGATCGCCTTGCTGGAGGATACGCCGCGCACAGCCACGCTGCGTGCCCGCACGGACAGCTCACTGCTAGCCATCAACCAGGAGCAGTTCGACATCCTGGTCAACGGCAGCCCCACGGCGGCGCGCGTGCTGCTCAACACCGTGGTGGGGCGCATTCGCAACATGAACGTGCTGCTGCGCCAGAGCGAGAAGATGGCGCAACTGGGCACGCTGACCGCCGGGGTGGCCCATGAGCTGAACAACCCGGCCGCGGCCGTCAAGCGCGGCGCGGGCCAGCTCAACGAGGCGCTGGCCGCCTTCGCTGCCGCCCAAACCGAGCTGGCCCGGCTCAAACTGAGCAGCGACCAAGACGCGTTGCTGGCCGCGCTGGCCGACACGGCGCGGGCCGCAGCCACCAAGCCGCCGGCCTATCTCGACCCGCTGGCGCGCAGCGACCGCGAGTACGAGCTGGAGGGCTGGCTGGAGGAACGCGACGTGCCCGACGCCTGGGAGCTGGCGCCTACCCTGGTCGACCTGGGCTACGACGTGGCTGGTCTGGCGGCCTTTGCTGAGCCGCTGGCAGCCGATCAAATGCCGGTGGTGATCCGCTGGCTGGGCGCGGTTTACACAGTCTACAACCTGCTGGCCGAGGTCAGCCAGGGAGCCGGGCGCATCTCCGAGATCGTCAAGTCGCTCAAGTCCTACGCCTATCTGGACCAGGCCCCCGTGCAGGCCGTGGACATCCACGAGGGGCTGGACAACACGCTGGTGATGCTGCGCCACAAGCTGGGCGGGATCAAGGTGGCGCGCGAGTACGCTCCCAACCTGCCAATGATCCAGGGCTACGGCAGCGAGTTGAACCAGGTGTGGACCAACCTGCTGGACAACGCGGCCGATGCGCTGGAGAACACCCCGACGCCGCAGATCACCCTCAAGACGGCGGCGCACGACGGCTGGGTGCTGGTGGAGGTGCAGGACAACGGCCCCGGCATGCCGCCCGAAGTCCAGGCGCGCGTCTTCGACGCTTTCTTCACTACCAAGCCGCCCGGCAAGGGCACCGGCATGGGGCTGGACATCAGCTACAACATCGTGGCCACCAAGCACCGCGGCGACATCAGCGTGGTCTCGCGGTCGGGCTTCACCTGCTTCCAGGTGATGCTGCCGGTGGACTTCGCGACCGTGGACAGCGCGACGGCGCCGATGGTGACGGTGGACAAGGGGGACGACGCCCAGATGCAGCGCATCCTGGAGAGCGCCCGCACCATCGCCGTGGTGGGCCTGTCCAGCCGGCCCGATCGCCCCGCCCATTCAGTGCCAGCTTACCTGCAGCGCAAAGGCTATCGCATTGTCCCCGTCAACCCCACCCTGGAGCAAGCGTTGGGCGAGCCGGCCTACCCCGATTTATTGTCCGTGCCGGAGTCGGTGGACGTGGTGCAAATCTTCCGGCGCAGCGAAGACGTGCCGCCGGTGGTGGAGCAGGCGATCCAGATCGGCGCCAAGGCCGTCTGGATGCAGGAAGGGATCGTCAACGAAGACGCCGCGGACCTGGCCCGCCGCGCCGGGCTGGCGGTGGTGATGGACACCTGCATGCGCGTGGCGCATCGGCGGTTGATGGGGACGGAAGGGTAGGCTTCCTTCATGGCCGCCCCTCTAAGCTCAACCGTCCCCATTCTTGGCAGCCGCCAATGCATCGGCCGTTTCCGGCTTGATCGGCATGCCCCCTGAAGCCAGTTGATGATAACTGCGAGGACCCCGCTGAACGTAACCTCATCCAGAATGGCCACCCGTTTGACCATGAGCGTTTCGTTGGCGGTGAAAAGCTTGGTGGGACGTGCGAAGCTTATCGAGGACAACGTGCCTTTGACCAGGTTGGCGGCGGTAATCTTGACAGCATCGGGATCGCTGTGCGGATTGCTGGTAATCTGGCACAACAACCAGTCTCGGCGTCTCGCACTGCACAATGCCACGGCAGGCCGCAGCTTTGATCCCGACAAGTCTGAAAAGGGGAAATCCACTACAACGATGGAAGCTGGACCAGGTGTGACCATGCCGCATCCTCTTCCGGCATAAGCCATTCGACAGCAAGGGCAGCCTCGCTTAACATCGCCGTTTCGCGTGGGGTCAACTCCGGCTCTTCATCGAGAACGGTAATCAAAACGCGACGCATTGCTGGTAGTTTGACCGGCTCCAGAAACCGTACCTTGCCTTTACGATCGATTACACCCTCGAACGTTTGAATCATGGAACTTACCTCATCGCAGGAGTGAAGAGCCTGACTGAATTCTACACTCAAAATCGTTTCCTGACAACCCAGACAGCCGCAAAGTTTCTAGTCAACGCAGCACACTCAGCGCCACCCACGTTCCTGCCTCCCCTTCTAGCGCTAAACCCTGTGCAACCACGCCGTCCGCCGCCAGTCCGTCGATGGCAGCGGTCGCATCTCCTTTGGTCCAGCCGAACAGCGCCGCCACGGCCTTCTCCGGCGCCGCGCCGACCGACTGTAGGTAGATCTCGACCAACTTGCGCCTGGCGTCGGCTTGGCGGATGGGCCGCGCCTGCTCGGGCAGGTCGGGGTAGAAGCGATGCACCAGGTCGTAGACGAAGGCGTACTTCCACGCGCCGGCCTGGGCCACCCTCACGGGCAGAATCTTGAAGTCGGCCTGCAGCAGCTCCAAAGCGCGGTTGAAGCGGGACTCGCTCTCCCGGCTGCCCAGGCGGGCCTGCTTGCGCAGGCTGATCGAATCGAGCGGCCCCTCGGCCAGCAGCGTCTCGTAGACCGCCTTGGCCTCGAAGGTCAGGCGCCCCTCCTGGTATTGCAGCAGGTAGTCCTGCTCTGGCTCGCCGTAGTTCTCCGACAAGGCGTAGAAGTAGGGGACCGTATTCAGCGCAATGAAGGTGGCCTTCTTGCGCAGCACCTTGGCGTAATACCAACGCCGCGCGCCTAGCATCTCGTCCTTCCAGCCCCAGGTAATGTGACCAGGGTCGTCGTGCTCGTTGGGCACCGGCCGCTCGCCGGCCACCGCGGCCCACAGGCTGGGCAGCAATACGCCCTTGACCGGCCAAAAGTGGACGAAGCTGCGGCGGTTGACGAAGTCGATGGCCTGCTCACGCGTCAGGACGCGCAGATCAGGGCGGAGGTGGTAGGTCTCGGCGCGGTAGGCGGCCAGGCGGTCAGGAGATAGCGTCGGCATGGCTGTCATTGTAGCCACAAGGCGGGATAGCAGCAAGCCCGCCGAGCGCGTTACGCCAATCGCGCCCTTTGTGCTACAATAGCGTCAGCCGTGACGTCGATGATTCGTAACGCACTGCTTCGCCACCAAGTTGCAGACTCTCCCGAAGTTGGCAACTTTGCCCCCACCCCCACCATGCAACTCGTCGCCGACCTGCACATCCACTCCCACTACTCGCGCGCCACCAGCAAGGACCTGACCTTCGAGCACCTGGCCCGCTGGGCGCAGCTCAAGGGGGTTCACGTCGTCGGCGCGGGGGACATCGCGCATCCCGGCTGGCTGGCCGAGATGCGCGCCAAGCTGGAGCCGGCCGAGCCGGGGCTGTACCGCCTCAAGGAGGAGCTCGCAGCCGCCGTGCAAGCCCAGACGCCGCCTGCCTGCCACGCGCCGGTGCGTTTCCTGCTGGCCGGCGAGATCAGCAACATCTACAAGAAGGGCGGCGCCACGCGCAAGGTGCATCACGTGGTCTGCGCGCCCGACCTGGACGCGCTGGAGCGCCTGCAGGGCCGGCTGGAGCGCATCGGCAACATCCGCTCCGACGGCCGGCCGATCCTGGGGCTGCCCTCGCGTGACCTGCTGGAGATCGCGCTGGAGACCGACCCGCGCTGCCACCTGATCCCGGCGCACATCTGGACCCCCTGGTTCGCCCTGCTGGGCTCCAAGTCGGGCTACGACTCGGTCGAGCAGTGCTTCGAGGACCTCGCGCCGCACATCTTCGCCCTGGAGACCGGCCTGTCGTCCGACCCACCCATGAACTGGCGCGTGCCGGCGCTGGACGGCTATACGCTGGTCTCCAACTCCGACGCCCACTCACCCCAAAAGCTGGCGCGCGAGGCCACGCTGTTCGACTGCGAGCTGGCCTACGACGCGCTCTTCGATGCGCTGCGCAGCGGCGATCCCGCTCGATTCAAAGGCACCGTCGAGTTTTTCCCCGAGGAGGGCAAATACCATCTGGACGGCCACCGCGCCTGCGGGGTCTGCTGGGAGCCGCCGCAGACGCTGGCCCATGGCGGCCTTTGCTCCGTTTGCGGTAAGCCAGTGACGGTCGGCGTGATGCACCGCGTCGAGCAACTGGCTGACCGGCCAGTCGGCGGCCGGCCCGCGCGCGTGCATCCGTTCCACAGCCTGGTGCCACTGCCCGAGGTGCTGGCTCAGGTCTACGGCGTCGGCGCGGGGTCGAAGCAGGTGGCCCACGAGTACGAGAGGCTGCTGAGCCGGCTGGGGCCAGAGTTGACGATCTTGCGCGCTGTAGCGCTGGAGGAGATCGCCCTGGCCGGCGGCGAGCGGCTGGCCGAGGGCGTCGGCCGCATGCGCCGCGGCGAGGTGGACGCGCAGGGCGGCTACGACGGCGAGTATGGCGTGATCCGGCTGTTCAGCGGCGCGGCGTGGGCGCCGGCTGCGCAGATGGGGTTGTTTGGGGTGGGGGTGGAGAATACCACAGCGGATGAAAGAACAATGGATAAGACAGCGCAAGCCAACAATCTGACCAGGCGGGAGATTCCTGGCACAGCCGCGGCAGTCGGCATTGAGACCTCACTGCGTGAGAAGCCGGTCCGATACTCCCCACAGACGCCCGGCACGCCTCATATTTCCCGTCTGCTGGACAGTCTCAACCCGCAGCAGGCCGCGGCCGTACAGACCATCGACGCGCCGCTGGTAATCGTGGCCGGGCCGGGGACGGGCAAGACGCGCACGCTGACCGTGCGCATCGCCTACCTGATTGAGGAGTTGGGCGTCGAGCCGGAGAGCATCCTGGCCATCACCTTCACCAACAAGGCGGCTGGCGAGATGGCCGAACGGCTGAACCCGCTGCTGGGCGAGGACACCGCCCGCCGGGTGACCATCAAGACCTTCCATGCCTTTGGCGCGTGGCTGCTGCGCGAACACGGCCAGCGGCTTAGCCTGGACCCGCAATTCGCCATCCTCAGCGACGACGACCGGCGCGCTTTGCTCAAGCAAGCCCGGCCCGACCTGAAACAAACCGAGCTTGACCAGGCGCTGGCCCTCATTTCCAGCGCCAAGAACCTCCTGCTGACGCCCAACGTGCTCGAATCGAGCGCTGAGTTCCCCCAGTTCGTCCAGCTCCCCCACTTCCCCTCCCTCTTCCAAGCCTACGAAACTGCCCTGCGCGCCGGCCAGGCTATGGACTTCGACGACCTGATCGGGCAGCCCATTCGCCTGCTGGAAAGCCAGCCCGACGTTCTTGCTGGGGTGCAGCAGCGCTTGCGCTGGATCTCGGTGGATGAGTACCAGGACATCAACCTGGCGCAGTACCGCTTGCTGCGCCTGCTGGCCGGCGGCGGAGCCAACCTGTGCGTCATCGGCGACCCCGACCAGGCCATCTACGGCTTCCGCGGGGCCGACCGGCGCTATTTCCTCTCCTTCCAGCAGGACTACCCCGGCGCGCAGGTGCTCAATTTGAGCCAGAACTACCGCTCGACGCAGTTGATCCTGGACGCGGCCATGCAGGTGATTGGGCGCGGGGACGGCGCGGCCCCGCCGCTACAGGCGGTGCAGGCGCTGGCCGATTTCGCCGAGCAGGTCAAGCTCGACGTGTACACGACGCCCACCGACAAAGCCGAGGCTGAAACCGTAGTCCATCAAATCGAACAGATGGTAGGCGGCGTCAGCTATTTTTCGCTCGATTCGGGCCGCGTCGAGCCGGCTGCGCCGCTGGCCGCCGGCTCCTTCGCCGATTTCGCTGTGCTCTACCGCCTGAGCGCGCAGAGCCGGCTGCTGGTGGAAGCATTCGAGCGCTCTGGCATTCCCTACCAGACCGTGGGCCAGACGCCGCTGACTGCGCACAAGGCCGTGCGCGAAGCGCTGGCCTGCCTGTGGCTGCTGCACACGCCGCGCTCCGCCGTGCATGGTGAGACTGTGCTGGCTGGGCTGGGGCTGGAGAAGGCAGCAGAGTTGAGAGGAACTGAGAGAAACTGGGAGGAGCTTTTACAGTCAGCAGTGGACCTGGTGAGATGGACAGCAGCGCAGCGGCGCAGGCTGAATGCCTTGACAGCATTCTGGCGCGAGCTGGCGTTCGCGCAGCAGGCTGGGGCCGCTATCGCCCGCTTGATCGAGCGCATCCAGGAGTTTCTAGGCCAGCAGCGGGCCGAGCCGTTCAGCGCGGCCGATGGCGGCTATCTGGATCAGTTGGCGCGGCGGGCAGCGCCGTGGGGATCAGATCTGGCAGGCTTCCTGGAAGCCATGGCCCTACAAAGCGAGACCGACGCCTACGACCCGCGCGCCGACCGGGTGACGCTGATGACGTTGCATGCGGCCAAGGGCCTGGAGTTTCCCACCGTCTTCATCGTCGGCTGCGAGGAGGGACTGCTGCCCTACCAGCGGCCAGGCCGGCCGGTGGACGTGGACGAAGAGCGGCGGCTGTTTTACGTCGGCGTCACGCGCGCCCAGCACAGACTGGCCCTGCTCAGCGCCAGAACCCGCTACCTCTTCGGCCAACACATGGACAACGCGCCGTCGCGCTTTGTGGCCGGCATCGAGAGCGCGCTCAAGGAGGCGCGAGCCATGCACGGACGCCCAGCCAAGCCTCGGCCGGAGGCCGAGCAGCTCAGCTTGTTTTGAGTAGGTCACGTTACCAACGTGACAGCGTAGGTCACGTTACCAACGTGGCAGCGTAGGTCACGCTACCAACGTGACAGCGTAGGTCACGTTACCAACGTGACAACGTAGGTCACGTTACCAACGTGACGAACAGGTATTGTCCGGCTGCTAGCCGGACCTACGAATTAGATGAGTATCGAGGTGTTTCTATGTCCCAGGAAGCTTACAGTCGGCCCGGCCGGCTGCGGCAGGTAGCATTGCTGGCGCTGATCCTGCTGTTGCTGCTGCCCACAGCCGCAGCCTGCCAGTCGCGGCCGTCAGCGCAGGAGGTCGCCGGCCAAATCGGTTCGGTGATCGAAGCCGTGACGACCGTCCAGGCGCAGGTCAACGCCACGCCCACC
>JBAQCH010000082.1:0-2387 GCA_049294015.1 Anaerolineae bacterium | reverse complement strand
TCTAGACAGCTGAGAAGTGCGATAATCTCGATCATGAGCAACTGTGTACCTCCGGCTCCATAAACCAGAGCTTACACAGTTGCTCAACTCAGCCCAATTTTGCAAAGGTTCTGGCGAAGGTATTGTTAATAGCCAGCGTTTATGGATGGTTGTATTGGAGTAAGCCAACCAGTTCGAGCGATCAAGGAGTGATCGTCCGCTACAGCGCACCTGCTGAGATGTTGCGCTGGGTGCTCGCTACTGCCACTCTCGCCATCGCCGTAGGAGTGCTGATCAGTCGTCTGCACTTGTTGCTGCCTTCTGTCTTTCCGGAGGCCGCGTCTTTTCCATATCTAGACGCACTCACAACGGTCATGAGCTTCACTGCGATGTGGCTATTGGCCCGGAGAAGAATCGAGAGTTGGATCTACTGGATCATAGTTGATGCGATCGGGATCTGGCTTTACTTCGTTAAGGATGTTCGCTTCGTGTCTCTTCTGTACGTGATATTACTGGCAATGGCTATCAACGGTTTGTTGTCATGGACTAAAGCTGCCGCGCAAGCCAAGAGCACATCAGCAACCGCAACCTTGCATTAGGGCCTGTACTGTTCAGCGCATGATGAAGCCGGATTGATTCCTAACCAGTCATTGTCTCTCCAAAAGTCGATTCAGATCAGCCAGTATCTACCCCTTATCTCAAACCCCATGCGTCCAACTCTCCAAGTCCTCACACCTCCACAAATCGACGCCATCCTCGCTGACGTCAAACGCATCCTGGCTGAGATCGGCATCGAGGTGCGCGGGCTGGCGTTGCGCCAGCGGCTGCTGGACGCGGGACTGCCGCTGGACGCCACGGGGGAGCGCGTGCTCTTCCCGCCAGATGTGGTTGACCATGCCCTGGCCAGCGCGCCACGCTCGATTACCCTCTACGACCGGGCCGGCCAGCGCCATGCCACCCTGGCCGGCGACCGGGTGCATTTCGTGCCCGGCTCCAGCGGCCTGTACGTCTTCGACCACCGAACGGGCGCGCGGCGGCTGGCGCTGACGGCCGACTTCGTGGACTATGTGCGGCTGGCCAGCGGGCTGGAGCACATCGCCTACCTGGCCACGGCCTTCTCCACGGCCGATGTGCCGCCAGCCATTGCCGACGCCTGGCGGCTCTGCCTGGTGTTGACCCAGGCGCAGCGGCCCGTGGTGTCGGGCGCGTTCACCGAGCACGGCGTGCCGCGCATGGCCGAGATGCTGGCCCTCTTTCGCCGCGATCGGGCCGACATGGCCGCGCGGCCGCTGGCCATCTTCACAATCACCGCCACCGGCAACTTCCGCTACAGCGAGGACTCGTGCCAGAACCTGCTGGACTGCGTCGAGTGGGGCATTCCCATCGAGATCGTGCCGGTGACGCTGATGGGGCTGGTCGCGCCGGTGACGGTGATCGGCGCGACGGTCTTTCACACCGTGGACGTGCTGGCGGGGATTGTCATGGCGCAGATCGTGCGGCCGGGCGCGCCGGTGTTGTTCGGCGGCGCGCCGGCCGCGTTTCACATGCGCGAGACCAGCGCGCCCATGAGCGCCGTTGAGGCCATGCGGCTGGATCTGGCCTACGTGGCCGTGGGCAAGCATCTGGGCCTGCCGACGCAGACCTACCTGGGCATGAGCGAGAACCGGGCCGTGGACGCGCAAGCCGGGGCCGAGAGCTTCGGCGGCGCGCTGCTGGCCGCGCTGGCCGGCGTCAATTCGGTCTCAGGCGCGGGTATGCTGGACTACACCATCGCCTTCAGCCTGCCCAAGCTGGTGCTGGACAACGAGCTGTGCGGCCAGGCCCTGCAGTTAGTGCGCCCCTTTGAGACGCTCGACGACCTGCCGGCCATCGACCTGGCGCGCGAGCAATTGGCCGAGGGCAACCTGCTGACCGCGGCCCACACCCTGACCCACTACCGCGACGCGCTCTACGTGCCCGGTCCGGTTTGGGATCGGCAGAGCGAGGATAGCTGGGTCAAAGGCGGCCGCACGACGCTGATGCAGCGCGCCGGGGCCGAGGTTGCGGCGCGGCTGGCCGCGTACCAGCCCGTCGAGACCGACCCGGCCATCGACCGGGAGCTGCATCGCCTGCTGGTGGCTGGCATCGATCAGCAGGACGCCGTTCTCCCTGTCGTATCCCAGCCGCCAGCTAGTGAGCCACCCAAGGCGCGCGGCCATCTGCGACGCAACCGGTAGCACTCCTAACTCTCCCGCCTCTAGCCGTCCCGCGTGACATCTCCCATTTTTTGTGGTATAAGGACTAACAATACCTTCGCCAATCATTGACTTCTCGAACACGGTTGTGGTTGGTGAATAGCGCCGAGTCGGGCAACCTTGTCGAAGAGAAGCTGAAATAGAATTGCATCTGGCTTTTCGGCAAGTGATTTG
>JBAQCH010000081.1:0-6705 GCA_049294015.1 Anaerolineae bacterium | reverse complement strand
GATCAGGACTGTCAGTCCTGGCCCGTACGCGGGGGAAGTCGTCGCGCGGATCAGGACTGACAGTCCTGGCCCGTCCGTAGGAGCTGTCGTCGCGCGGATCAGGACTGTCAGTCCTGCGCGGTGACTTGGCCATACACAGCCTCGATCGCGCCGGCAGCGTGGTCCCAGGTGTACTGGCTGACGACGCGGGCGCGCAGGGCGAGGGCGGCGCGATGGGCAGCGGCGGGGTGGTCCAGAGCCCATCCGATGGCGTCCGCCAGCCCGGCCGCATCGCCGGCCGGCGCGTAGATGCCCCACTCGCCCAGGTACTCGCGCTGCACGGGGGTGTCGAAGGCGACCACAGGCAGGCTGGCGGCCATGTAGGGCAGCAGTTTGCCGCTGCCCTCGCTGGCCGAGATCTTGGGCGCCACGGCCAGGTCGCCCAGGGCCAGGTGCAGCGGCGCTGCTTCATAGGGCACCGCGCCGGTGAAGGTGACATGGCCGGCCAGGCCCAGCCGGCCGGCCAGCGCCCGGTAGTGAGCCACGTCGGGAAAGCCCATCAGCAATAGATGCGGCGGCGGTTCACGCTGGACCAGGCGCTGCATGGCGCGCAACAGCAGGTCAGTGCCCTGGTAGGGCGCCAACAGCCCCAGGTAGACCAGCAGCGGCCGGCCGGTGGGCAGGGCCAGCCGCTGGCGCAGCCGGTCGAGCAGGTGGCGGGGCAGTTCCTCACGCGGGCGAAATGCACGCGCATCGACGCTGTCGGGCAGGGTGTGGATGCGACTGGCTGGGACGCCCGCGGCGCGCAGCAAACCGGCGGCGTGCTGCGAGCTGGCCAGGATCGCCTGCGGCTGGCGGTCGATCCAGCGTTCCATCCGTTGCAGCGCTGGCAGGAAGGGCGCATTGGGCCGGAGGAAGCGGTGGTCGAGCATCTCGGCGGTCAGGCTGCCCTGGAAGTCGAAGACCAGCGGGACACGCAGCAGCCGCGCCACGATCGACCCCAGCAGCGCCCCCTCGTGCAGATAGGCGTGGATGATATCGGGCCGGCCGCCGGGGAAGCGCGACGCGGCATACAGCGCCGTGGGGGCCAGCAGCGCGTCCAGCAGCAGCTTGCGGCGCGACGATCCCACCGGCATAGGCCGGCCGGCCGGCCAGAGGGGCGGCCGCGCGGTGACCAGGTCGTCCACATCGCGGCCGGCGGGATAGGTGACGATGCGCAGCGTGTGGCCGCGGCCTTGCAGCGCCCTCATTTGCCCGCGGATGCGCACATGGCAGCCGTAGTCGGCGAAGAAGCCGGTGGGCGCGATGGCCAGCAGGCGCACCCCGGGAGTTACTCCTGAACAGCCGGGCCGGCCAGGTTGGGAGGCTCTTGCCACAGGCGCATGCGGAAGCGCCACAGCTCGCGAAAGGCGCGCTTGATCACGTCGGGGCGGGCGCCGGTCTGGGCGCCGGCCGTGCGCGGCAGGTGGCTGACCGGCACCTCGGCGAAACGGCAGCCGGAGCGCTTGGAAAGCACCAGCCACTCGGCGCTGAAGGTAGCCCCGCGCGACTGGATCGACGGCGCGACGCGCGTGAAGGTTTCGCGGCGCAGCAGCTTGAACGCGCAGTCGATATCGCGCGCGGTGTAGCCGAAGAGCAGCGTCACCAGCGAGCTCCAGCCGTGGCCGAAGAGCACGCGCATGGGCGGGTCGCGCCGCGGCGAGCGGTAGCCGACCACCATGTCGGCCTCGGCCAGGTGGGGCGTCAGCCGGTCGATCTCCTCCAGCTTGAACTGGCGGTCGGAGTCGGTGAAGAAGATGACGTCCTTGCTGGCGTTGCTCAGCGCGGTGAAGACGGCCGCGCCGTAGCCCTGGTTGACGGCATGGTCAACCGGTTTGAGCTGCGGGTACTGCTGGGCCAGCTCGCGCAGCACCTCGCCGGTGCGGTCCTTGCTGCCGTCGTTGGTGACGACGATCTCGAAGTCGGCGAAGCGCGGCTGCATGATCGCGACCACGTCGGCGATCATCCCCGGCAGGTTGGCTTCTTCGTTGTAAGCCGGCATGCAAACGGAAAGACTGAAGGGATTCAAAGGGAGGTTCCTGGTTCTGTGATCTCTCTCGACACGCTGCGTGTCAGGCGCATTATACGCCGCCCGCGCGGCCCGGTCAATATCGCGGGCTCGCTATCTTCAGACGTCCCCTGTGGTCGTTTGGTTGCACCCCCGTAGCAGCCGCTCCTTGTACCCCCGTCCGCGCCGCTTGATCTCCTCCTCGCGCTTCATGGCGGCTGAGCGGTCGGGCTGGGCCTCGCTGTAGACCAGCTCCACCGGGCCGCGCTGGCGGGTATAGCGAGCGCCGCGGCCGGCATTGTGCTCAGCCACGCGGCGCGCCACGTCGGTGGTCCAGCCGGTGTAGAGCGTGCCGTCGACGCAGCGCACCATGTAGACGTAAGCGGGGGAGGGGTCAGCATCCATCGCCGCAGTGTAGCGGACGTAGAACGATTTTCCAAATCGTTCCTCCGGCCGCGCCCATCGGCCAGGGTTGTCGTAGAACGATTTTCCAAATCGTTCCAGCCTCCGCCATGCTTGCGTTGACCGAATGCGGAACGGACGATTTGGAAAATCGTCCTACGGCGCCGGCGCGTGACGCGCTGCGTCACGCTTTTTTGCGGCTAGCGCACCTTTCTTGTATAATGCGCCACAAATAGTCCACATTGCCCCCGATTCTATGACGCAGGTCATAGTCAAACGCCGCGAAGTGCGCTACACTCTAGCCAGCGTTGTGACTGGCGCAGAGGCGTCAGCGCCGGCGCTGGCATCTGCATCCTCACACCTGCTCTTGACGGCCCAACGTCCAGGCAGTTATTACCTCATCGTCGGAAGGAGTACCATCCTATGGAGTCTACCTTTCAGCTCACCGTCCCCGAGATGATCCTGTTTCTCGCCGCGGTGGCCGCGTCGCTCTATTTCGGCTACAAGGGCTTTAAGAAGGTCTACCTGATCATCCAGCGCGGCCAGGGCGACTTCCCGGCTAAGGAGATCCCCAGCCGGCTGTGGCACGCGGCCGTGCAGTGGATCGGCCTGCTGCCCACCTGGCGGGCGCGGCCGGGCGCCAGCTTCATGCATGCGCTGATCGCCTGGGCCTTCATGTTCTACTTCCTGGTCAACGGGCTGGACGTGCTGCGCGGCTTCACCGGCTGGACGGTGCCCGGCACGATTGGCGACATCTACCGCCTTGTTGCCGACGTGCTCAGCGTGGGCGCGCTGGTGGCCATGGCCTGGTTCTTGCTGCGCCGCTTCGTCTTCAAGTCGCCCGTGCTGAACTACCGGGAGAACATCAAGCTGACCGAGCAGGTCAAAGCCGGCCGCATCCGCCGCGACTCGCTGATCGTCGGCCTGTTCATCCTTTGCCACATCGGCTTCCGCTTCCTGGGCGAGAGCTTCGACGTGGCGCAGCACAGCGATCCCTGGCAGCCCTTCGCCACGGCCGTCAGCGGTCTGTGGGCCGGCATGAGCCCGGCCGCGCTGAACGTGGCCCAGCACGCCTCGTGGTGGATCGCCCTGGGCCTGATCCTGGCCTTCATCCCCTACTTCCCCTACACCAAGCACATCCACTTAATGATGTCGGGCGTCAACTTCCTGCTCCATCCCAAACGCACCTCGCGCGGCGAGATCGAGCGCATCGACATGGAGGATGAGACCATCGAGCAGTTCGGCGTGGCCACGCTGGAGCAACTGCCCTGGAAACACATCCTGGACGCCTACTCCTGCATCATGTGCAACCGCTGCCAGGATGTTTGCCCGGCCTACACCACCGGCAAGGAGCTGTCGCCGTCGGCGTTGGAGATCAACAAGCGCATGTACATCAACGCCAACAGCACGGCCATCGCCAACGGCGGCGCGACCGATCCGCTGCTGGACTACGCGATCAGCGAGTCGGCCGTCTGGGCCTGCACGGCCTGCGGCGCCTGCATCCAGGTCTGCCCGGTGGGCAACGAGCCGATGTTCGACATCATGTATATGCGGCGCAACCAGATGATGATGGAGAACAGCTTCCCGCACGAGCTGCAGACGGCCTACAAGGGCATGGAGCGCTCCGGCAACCCGTGGAACCTGGCCCGCCGCGACCGCATGAAGTGGGCCGACGGCCTGGACATCCCCACGGTGGAGGACAACCCCGACTTCGAGCTGCTGTGGTGGGTGGGATGTGCGCCGTCCTACGACATGCGCGCGCAGAGCACGGCGCGCGCCTTCGCCGAGATCCTGCAGGCCACCGGCGTCAGCTACGCGGTGCTGGGTGAGATGGAGAACTGCACCGGCGACTCGGCCCGCCGCTCCGGCAACGAGGCGCTGTTCTTCGAGCTGGCCACGGCCAACATCGAAACGCTGAACGAGTTCATGGCCGGCGAGAAGCCCAAGCGCATCGTCACCACCTGTCCGCACTGCATGCACACGCTGGGCAAGGAGTATCACCAGTACGGCGGCAGCTACGAGGTGATCCACAGCACACAGTTCATGGCCGAGATGATGGAGAAGGGCAAGCTGCGGCCCCTGGCCGGCGCGGTCAAGGGCGGCATCACCCTACACGATCCCTGCTACCTGGGGCGCATGAACGGCGTGGTCGATGCGCCCCGCATGGCGCTGCAAGGGGTCAACGGCAGCTTCGTCGAGATGCCGCGCCACGGCGAGCAGAGCTTCTGCTGCGGCGCGGGCGGCGCACAGATGTGGAAGGAAGAAGAGCACGGGACGGCGGCCGTCAACATCACCCGCTATGAGGAGGCCGCCGCGCTGGACGTCAAGACCATCGCCGTGGGCTGCCCCTTCTGTCTGACCATGCTGACCGACGCCTCCAAGCAGGCTGGCGAACAGGCTATCGAGGTCAAAGACATCGTCGAGCTAGTGGCCAGCGGGCTGAACCCCTCGTGACCAAACGCTGCCGAGGCCGCACAGGCCCCGGCAGCGTTGGCCCAAAGCAAAGCGAGGCAGGCGTTTGCCTGCCTCGCGTGCTTTTCCAGAAGGGGAAGGGGACACAGAGAGCACAGAGGAGACACAGAGGACGCAGAGAAGAAGGTAGAGAATGCTCTGTGCGCTTTCCTGGTCTTCTCTGTGCTCTCTGTGTCTTCTCTGCGTCCTCTATTTCGCTTTCCTGGTCTTCTCTGTGCTCTCTGTGTCTTCTCTGCGTCCTCTGTGTCGCTCCGGATACTCCTCACCTCACGGCAGCGCTACACAATTCCCCGTCCCCGGGTTGACGCTGTGATTGGCGTTGGCCACCAGGATGCACATCTGGCCGGCGCTGGCCGGCCGCTGAGCTACCGTCAGCAGCGTGAAGGGGTTGGCGGCGGGTTGGCCGTTGGCCGCGGGGTAGATCTGCCACGGCCCACTGCCCGGCGCGCCGGCCTGCTGCGGCGGCACGCTGTCAAAGAAGAAGTGGACGTGCTGGCCGGGCATCTGGGCCGTAAAGCCGAAGGTCTCGAAATCGACGAAGTAGCGCCCATCCAACAGCCAGATGCGGTTGATGCGAGCGGTGTTGGGGGCGGGCTGCGGTGCGGCCGCGGCCAGATTGGGTGAGTCGATGAAGAAGCGCCAGCGCCACTGGGTTGCGTCGCCTTGCGTAGGGGTGATGTCGATCTCGGCCAGGTAGACGTTGTTGCTGATCTGGCCGGCGAAGGGGTTGGGCCACTGCACGCCGCTGCGCAGGTCGATGGGGGTGCAGCCCGGATCGTTGCCGCCAAAGACGCAGTACGGCGCGGCGGTCTCCACCTTCTCCCACACCACGTCGCCCAGCCCGTCGTCGGCCACGATGCGGAAGGTGACGTTGTCGATGCCCGCGCCGTCGTACAGCCCGGCGCGCGTGTCAAAGACCTCGACGCGGAAGTTGATGAAATCGCGGAAGGTGGGCGTGTCCCCGACGTCAGCCTGGTCGAAGCCAGGCAGCAGGATGTTGCGCCCGTTGTTGCTGTTGTCACTGCCGCGCAGGAAATCGTTGCCGTCGTCGCCGTCCACCGGGCTGATGGCGATGCGGATCGGCGTGGGGGTGGCGGGCGGGCTGATATCGACCTGCACCGGGGTAGGGGTGTTGGTGGGCGCCAGCGTGTTGGCCGGCCCAGGCTCGGGCGTCGCGGTCGGGGGCGCTGGCGGTGGGGCGGTGGGCTGATCCTGCGGCGCGCTGGCGGTGAGCGTGGCCGCGACGGCCCCGGCGATCTGGGCCTCGGCCTGGCGGGTCTGGGCTATGGCCGCCTCCACAGTGGCGTTCACGTCCGGCGTGGCCTGCCCGCCGCACGCGGCTGCCAACAAGGCTACGCTGGCCAGCAGGCCGGGGATGATCAGTTTGCGGTGTAACATGGTCATGAACCCTCCAGTTGTGTGAGCCGGTCTTGGGCGCGTTGCAGGTTCGGCCGGCAAGCCTGGGCGATCACCGTGTCGAGCAACGTCTGGTCGAAGAAGGCTGCGTCGCCCAGAGCGATGCATTGCTGGTAAGCCGCGATGGCAGCGTCGGTCTCGGCGCGGGCCGCCGCGTTGTCGCCGGCCGCGGCCAAGACGAAGTTCTGGCCGTAGTGCGCCAGCCCCTGCGCCAGCCAGGCTTGAGCCAGCAAGCGCTGTTCTGCGGTGGTCTCGAGGAAAGCCAGCGCCTGGCCGGCCTGCTGCACCGCCTCGCCGCAGGCCGCCTCAGCCTCGGACATCCCGCCGACGTTGAGCTGCGAGATGCACAGCACGCCCAGGCTTTGGGCCAGCGATGTGCGCGCCAGGGC
>JBAQCH010000080.1:0-18387 GCA_049294015.1 Anaerolineae bacterium | reverse complement strand
TCTAGACAGCTGAGAAGTGCGATAATCTCGATCATGAGCAACTGTGTACCTCCGGCTCCATAAACCAGAGCTTACACAGTTGCTCAACTCAGCCCAATTTTGCAAAGGTTCTGGCGAAGGTATTGTTCCTTGAAGCAGGCTATAATTTACAAGCTGTGACTACTTTAGCGTCGGGCGCTTACGGCTAATTTGCGTTGCTACTCAAGCGCCAGACACTTGCTGTCGATTTACCGCCCGATTCGACCTTACAAAGGGCATTGCAAGCGTCGATTCAAGTCCTTGCGCAGCACCCCGGAGGGATGCTGCACAACGCTGGTTCCCAATGCCCGGTGTCTATGGCTGAGTAGTTACGCTGTATGAACTGAATTCAGCGCGAAGCGCGAACAGTGATCGCCCTCTGGAACCGCAATGCATGAGATTCCCCTGCTCGTCGATATCACCGTGGCCTTGCTCGTCGCCTTCGTGGGCGGGCTGCTCGCCCGCCGTGTTGGCCTACCTGCCATCACCGGCTACCTCCTGGCTGGCATCGTCATCGGTCCCTTCACGCCAGGCCTCGGCGCGGACGCTGACACGATCAGCCAGCTGGCCGAGCTTGGCGTCATTTTCCTCATGTTTGGCGTAGGTCTCCATTTCTCTTTTAAGGATCTTTGGCGCGTGCGCGACATCGCGATCCCAGGCGCGCTTGGGCAGACATTCCTGGCCACTCTTGTGGGTGTGGGGCTCACCCAACTATGGGGCTGGCCGTTGTCGGCGAGCGTCGTCTTTGGTCTCGCCATTTCAGTCGCAAGCACCGTGGTCCTCTTGCGCGGGCTGATGGACAAATCACTCCTGAACACCTCGGCTGGCCAGGCTGCTGTGGGCTGGCTGGTCATGGAGGACGTGTTGACGGTGTTCATCCTGGTTCTGATGCCTGCGTTGGCGCCGACAGAGGGCGGCTTCGACCTGACGAACCTGGTTGTGACCTTGCTCAAGGCTGCCGCATTCATCGCTTTGATCGCGTTTGTGGGGCGCTGGTTGATTCCCTTGCTGTTGTTGCGCATTGCCTACACGCGAGCGCGTGACTTGTTTATCCTTGCAGTTCTGGCTATCTCGCTGGGCACGGCCATTGGCGCGGCCGAGTTGTTTGGTGTTTCGCTCGCCCTCGGCGCGTTCATGGCTGGAGTGGTTGTTAGCGAGTCGCCGTTGAGCCACCAGGTGGGTGCGGATATTATGCCCTTTCGTGAGGCGTTTTCCGTGCTCTTCTTTGTCTCCGTCGGCATGCTGGTCAATCCCTTGTTCCTGGCCCAAAACATCGGCCATGTGGCGGCCATCACCGCCTTGGTTGTGATTGGCAAGTCGCTCATCGTGCTGCTGATGGGCTTCTTCTTCTCACGCTCCGCCTTCACCATGCTGGTCGTCGCGGCGGGGTTAAGTCAGATCGGCGAGTTTTCGTTCATCCTGGGGCAGGCGGGGTTGGCGCTTGGTTTGATGGATGCAGAGCATTACTCGTTGATCCTGGCCGGCGCCCTGGTATCGATTACGCTGAACCCCATGATGTTTCGCCTGATCGATCCGGCGCAAAACGCGCTACAGCGCTTTCCTCGACTCTGGCGCCTGCTTGACCGGCATGGCCCAGCGCCAAGGCTGCCTGAGGAGACCATGTCCGATCACCTGGTGATTGTTGGCTATGGTCGTGTGGGTGAACAGATGGTGGCTGTAGCACGGGCGCTGGATATCCCACATCTCGTTGTCGAATCAGACGTCGATCACGTCAACGAGCTCAACGAAATGGGGACGACCACACTGTACGGAGATGCAGCAAACTCGGAGGTGCTGACGCACGCCGGCCTCGCGCGCGCGCTTGCTGGTATCGACCGTTCCTGAGGATGCGACCGGGGAGCTGATCGTCGCGACCGCGCGCGATTTGGCGTCCCAATTGCCAATCATTTCCCGCGCAGCTACGGAAACTGGCGTCCGGGCGCTTGCCGATTTGGGGGCTGAAGTTGTGATTCATCCGGAGCTTGAAGGCAGCCTGGAAATGGTGCGGCACACACTGTTGAAGTTCGGCTTCCCCCTGAGAGAAGTCTACGAATACACGGACGCTGTGCGACATGCCCACTATGACATCGCGTTGAACGCCGATTCGGAGCACCGGCTGCTGCATAGCTTGCTGGATGCCGCGGACAACATTGAAATCAGTTGGCAACGACTTGATGCCGGCAGCATACTGATCGGTCGCAGCCTGGCCGATACCCAGGTGAGAGCACGCACCGGAGCGTCAGTGGTGGCTCTCATCCGGGATGGCCGCCTGGTTGCCAACCCCAAATCCACGAGCCTCTTTCGACAGGATGACCGTGTCGGCTTCGTGGGAGAGCCACAGCAGCTCGCGGCCGCGGCCGCGCTGGTCAGGACTCGAGAGACAGAGATGCCTGAATAGCGGCGGATGTTGCGGATAGGATAACAGCGTGCCTGTTTGCCCGCTGGCTGGCTGGCGTGCAATAATTCAGTCACGATCGATGCGCAACAGTGCGCAGGCGAACTATGACGAGGTGATGACCATGACGGCGTTGGAACTGGAGCTGGAAGACAATCTCAACGGCTCAACGGCGCGGTCGTAGCTCGGTGGCTGCGCACAGACCGGCCCCAGCAACGAGGAGACCACCATGAGCGAACAAAAGCTTTGGCTAAACTTGAGCAACGAAGATGCCCAAGCGCTGGCTGCACTACAGGCAGAGATGGGCCTTAGCAGCCCGGACGAGGTGATGCATGCCCTGATCCGTCAGGCGCACACGCGCGCGGCTATTTCCTGCCCGGCCTGTGGGCATTCGGCGCACCTGACAGCCGAGGACAGCGCGCGCTGTGATGGCTGCATGTCGATCCTGCAACTGAGCGACCAAATCTGGACGGTGGCGGCGACGAGGCCGGCGACAGCGTAGCCTGGAACCGCCAGCAAGCTGAGCCCTTCTGAGCACAGAAGGGCTTTTTGGGTTGGGCGCGTGTTGTCTGAGCCGCCGATTGCTGGTATAATAGCAATCCTTGCAAGCAGCTACCAGCAAGGATCAGGCAGTCGGTGGACAAGCCGTTTTGATCCTTGAGATTCAACACTGAGAGAGCACAAAAATGTTTCGCAACTTGTATAAGAAAGCGTTTGGTGATGTGAGCAGCAGGACCGTCAAGCAGGCCCAGAAGGTCGTACAGCAAATCAACGATCTGGAGCCAGAGATGCAGCGGCTGCCTGACGAAGAGTTCAGCCGTCGCACCGCGGCCTTCAGAGCACAGATTCAGGCCGCCGCCGAGGAAGCCAAGGCCGATCTTGCTGAACTGCGCAGCGAGTGGGAGCATGAGACCGACACCACCACCCGCGCCCAGATGGCCCAGCAGATCAAACGGCAGGACAAGGCCATCCGCGAGATCGAAGAAGAGATCATGCAGGACATCCTGCCTTCGGCCTTCGCTCTGGTGCGGGAGGCCAGCCGACGCACCACCGGCATGCGCCATTTCGACGTGCAGTTGATCGGCGGCATGGTGCTGCACCAGGGTATGATCGCCGAGATGAAGACCGGCGAAGGCAAGACGCTGGTGGCCACGTTGCCGCTGTATCTCAACGCGTTGACCGGCCGCGGCGTCCATCTGGTGACCCCCAACGACTATCTGTCCAAGTTTGGTGTGCAGTGGATGGGGCCGGTCTATTATCTGCTGGGGCTGAGCACGGCTGTCATCCAGTCGGGCGCAGGGGATCCCAACAGCGGATCCTACCTGTTCGATCCTACTTACCAGTCCGAGGACGACCGTTTCCAGGGCTTACGGCCCATCACCCGGCGCCAGGCCTACTACGCCGACATCACCTACGGTACCAACAACGAGTACGGCTTCGACTACCTGCGCGACAACATGGTCGGCGACCTGAGCCAGTGCGTGCAGCGTTCGCTGTACTTCGCGATCGTCGACGAGGTGGACAACATCCTGATCGACGAAGCGCGCACGCCGTTGATCATCTCCAGCGCCGCGCAGGAGTCCAGCAACTACTACAGCCGCTTTGCCGAGCTGATGCCGCGCCTGCGTCCCGCCAGCAGCAAGGAGGCCCAGGACGGCGACTATCTGGTGGACGAAAAGGACCGGGTGGTCACGCTGACCGAGGCCGGCATCGAGAAAATGCAGAGCCTGTTGGGCATCGGCAACCTCTATTCTCCCGAGAACTTCGAGTTGGCGCCTTACCTGGACAATGCCCTGCGCGCCTTTGTGCTCTATAAACTGGATCGCGATTACGTGGTTCGTGACGGAGAGGTGGTGATTGTCGACGAGTTTACCGGGCGTCTGATGGAGGGCCGGCGCTACTCCGAGGGCCTGCACCAGGCCATCGAGGCCAAGGAAGGGCTGAAGGTGCAGCGCGAGTCGCTGACCATGGCCACCATCACGTTCCAGAACTTCTTCCGTATGTACAGCAAGCTGGCCGGCATGACCGGCACGGCGGAGACCGAGGCTGAAGAGTTCGCCAAGATCTACAACCTGGAAGTGGTCGCCATCCCGACCCACGTGCCGGTGCGCCGCACGGATTATGCCGATGTCGTATTTCGTAACACTCCGGCCAAGTTCAAATCGGTGGTGGCGGAGATCGAAGATTGCCAGCGGCGTCAGCAACCCGTCTTGGTGGGCACCGTGGCCATCGAGACCAGTGAATATCTGGCCAACTTGCTCAAGCGGCGCGGTATCCTCCACAACGTGCTTAACGCCAAGAACCACGAGCGAGAGGCGTTGGTGATCGCCCAGGCTGGCCGGCCGGGCACCGTAACCATCGCCACCAACATGGCTGGCCGCGGCGTGGACATCCTGCTGGGCGGCAACCCGGAAGGCATCGCGCGCGACAGCCTGCGGCGGGCGGGGCAGGACCTGACCATGCTGGAGCCGGGCGTGTGGGAGCAGGCGCTGGCCGAGGCCAAGGCGCAGTGCGCGCGTGACCGGGAGATCGTGCTGGCGGCCGGTGGGCTGCATGTGCTGGGCACCGAACGCCACGAGGCGCGGCGCATCGACAACCAGTTGCGCGGCCGTGCGGGACGCCAGGGCGACCCTGGCTCCAGCCGCTTCTTCGTGGCGTTGGATGACGACCTGATGCGGCGCTTTGGCGGTGAACGGGTGGCCGGACTAATGGAGCGCCTGGGGGTCGAGGACGACGTGCCCATCGAGCATAACCTGGTCAGCAAGTCGCTGGAGAGCGCGCAGACCCGGGTTGAGGGCTACAACTTCGATATCCGCAAGCATGTGCTGGAGTTCGATGACGTAGTCAACAAGCAGCGCGAGGTCATCTACGACCAGCGGCGCCGTATTCTGGGCGAACCGACCTTGCGACCGACCGTGTTGGACATGGTGGCATCGCAGATCAGCCGCCTGGTGGCCAACTTCGCTCCGGACGGCTACGACGCCACGCGCGATCTGCCTGCTTTGTATGCCGCTCTGAACGCCATCCTGCCCATGCCGTCCGAGATCGACCCCGATGCCTGGCAGCAGATGACGGCAGCCGAGATCACCGAGCAGGTGGAGGCTTACGCTGAAGCCTACTACGACCAGCGCGCCCAGGCCAATGGACAGGAGATCCTGCGCCAGTTGGCCAGCGAGGGGCTGACGCTGGAAACGCTGGCGCAACGTCCCGATCCCTTCAACGCGACCCTCTACGGCCGCGTGCTGGAGGCGCTAGGCGGCGCGATCGACGACAGTATACTGCGATTGCCGCTGCGCCAGCTTCCAGCCGAAGCGCAGGCGGCGGTGCTGAACGGTATGGTGGAAGGCGCGGCGCTCTACCGTGACCGCATGGTCATGCTGCGGGCGGTGGACGAGCGCTGGGTACGCCATCTGACTGACCTGGATGCGCTGCGCGAAGGCATCGGCCTGCGGGCCATTGCCCAGGTTCAGCCGATTGTGGCCTATAAGAAAGAGGCCCACGGTATGTACGTCGAGCTGCTGGAGTCGATCGAGAACGACATCGTCCATGCCATCTACAAGGTCGATGTGGTGCGCCAGCAGCAGCCTGCCCGCCGGGTGGTGCAGACCAACCGCAGCGACAACGGCGCCAGCCAACAGCCGGTCAAGCGCGCTGCCTCCACGGTCGGACGCAACGATCCCTGTTGGTGCGGCAGCGGCAAGAAATATAAGCACTGCCATATGCGCACGGATTTGGCCGGCGCCGGGGCGCCGGCCGGCGCTGCTGCCCCGCAACCGGCTGGCGCTGCGCCAGCCGGTCACAATCAGGCAGCCTCCAAGCGCAGACGGTCCCGGCGTTGAGACTCAGCTTACCAAAAGTCCACACGTGAGCAAGCCGCCCTCCGGTCGTCCGCTGCAGTTGCCAGCAGGTTTCGCTGAGCTCGAGTCCTTCTCGCGCCAGTTGAACGGTTCGCTGCAGCTTGACACCGTTTGCCAGGTGCTGGCAGATGGCGTGCAAGCCTTGTTCGGGGCTGAGCGGTGCGCGATCTTCCTGCGGGACTCGCGCACTGAAGTCGTCCGTTGTGTATTGGCCCGTGGGCTTTCGTCGGACTACATCGCGACGATAGAAGGCGAGTATCGTCAGTTGCCCGGCGGCCAGTTGCTGGAGCAGCGCTTTCTGGTCATCGAGGATGCCCGCAGCGACGAGCGGATGGCGTCTGTGCGCGCGTTGGTGGAGCGCAATGGCTTTGTCTCGATGCTGCTGGTGGCGTTGCGCCATCAGGACGTGTCTTTGGGGGCTGTCGCAGCGTACTTCGATGCGCCGCAGCGCTTCGATGGCCCTCTGCTTTCCCTGGCCCAGACGCTCTCCAACCAGGCTGCCATCGCTCTTGCCAACGCTCAATCTTATCAGCTTGCCCAACAGCGTGTGGCTGAGCTGGAGAAGCTGCGCCAGGCGGCTGTGGAGATCAACGGCCAGCCCGACCTGCAGGCGTCGCTGGATGCCATCACTCGTCGAGCTGCCGATCTGCTCAACGCCGAGGGGGCGTACGTCTATCTGCACGATGCCGAGCACAACGAGCTGGTTGTGCGCAGCGCCCGCAACGCGCCCAAGACGCATCTGGGGAGGCGGATCAAGGTGGGAGAGGGCCTGGCGGGGCGCGTGTTTCAATCACGCCAACCGCAGTTGGTTGGTGATTACCGCTCTTGGAAGCTGGCGTCGCGGGTATGGGAGGATGTTACCTTCGGCACTGTGATGGCGGTGCCGCTGCTGTATGGCGATGATGATCCCGTTGGCGTGTTGACCTTCGTCGACAACGCCAAGAATCGTATGTGGGAGGAGGATGCCATCCGTGTCGCCAGCCTGTTTGCCTATCAGGCGGCTGCCGCGCTGACCAGCGCGCTGTTGTTGGCTGAGAGCCACCGGCGGGCCGACCGTCTGTTGGCGCTCCAGCGTGTGACGGCTTCGGTGACCGCGGCCCTGGACCTGCGCGCCGTATTACAGTTGGTGGTTGAAGACTTGCGCAGAACTTTTGGCTATGCCTTGACCAGCATTCATCGCCTCGAGGGTGATGTGCTTGTGCTGGAGACCATGGCTGGGCAGCCACTGGAGGGCACACCGCAGCTCGATATCAAGGGGCTCAGTGGGATCGTCGGGCGTGCTGCCCTCACTGCCCAGTCACAGCATGTGTTCGACGTGGCCGCAGATCCCGATTATGTGCCCGTCCTGACAGCGACTCGGGCCGAGGCGGCAATTCCCATCTTCTTGGGGGGCCAGGTGTGGGGAGTGCTGAATGTGGAGGCTGTCGATCAGGAAGCGCTGCCTGCTTCAGATATACCGCTGTTGGAGTTGTTCAGCCAACAAGTCGCTATTGCGCTGGAGAATGCCCGGCTGTACCAGGTGGAGGGGCAGCGCCGTGAGCTGGCCGACACCCTGCGCCAGCTTGCCAGCGCCGTCAGTTCGATCATGAACTTCGAGCAGGCAGCAACGACGATCCTGGAATACCTGGCGCGCGTCGTGGCGCTCGACAGCGCTTCAGTCCTGGTGATGGAGGAAGACGCATTTCGCATCGCTGCATTTCTGACGCGTGAGGGGGTGGCTTGGACAGCGACGAGGATGTTCCCACGAGGCGAGCTGCTATCGTCTGAGCTTGTGTTCGATAGTGGAGAGCCGTTGATGATTTCCGACACGCTCAAGAGCGATATCTGGCGTCACGACGTGGGCCGCAGCGGCATAGGCTCCTGGCTTGGCTTTCCGATTTGCTTTCAAAACAAGACTTTCGGTGTGCTGGGTGTAGACCGCAATCAGCCCGGCCCGTTTTCTGACATTGAAATACAGATTGTCAAGGCTTTTGCCGACCAGGCCGCAACCGGGTTAGCCAACGCGCGGCTGTTTCAGGCTGTGACGCAGCGTGCGCAGGAGAACGAGCGGCTCAGGGAGTTCAACGAGAATCTGATCAGGAGCGTTGAAACTGGCATTCTATTGGAAACGGCTGAGGACACCATCCTCTATGTCAACCCTCGTTTGTGCGAGATGGTGGGTTACAGTGCATCTGAGCTGATCGGCCAGCCAGCCGAAGTGATGCTCTCGCCCCAGATGAGCGCAGTGGTAGATCGCAATGCGGCCCGCAGGCGCTTGGGCGAGAAGGGGCGTTATGAGGCTTCCTTGTTGCACAAGGACGGCTATGAGGTGCCGGTGCTGGTTAGCGCCACGCCCTTGTTTGAAGACGGCGTGTTCGCAGGTACATTGACGGCGTTTAGCGATATCACCCAACGCAAGCGTATCGAGCGCACCTTGTTGGCGCTCAACGCGGCAGCGGCGGTCGTGCGCCAGGCCACGGAACCAAGCCAGGTGTATCGTACAATTGCGCAAGAGGTACGCATGTTGGGCTTCTCGTTGGTAGCCTTTAGCTACGACTCCGTAGAGCAGTCGCTGGTCCTCGAACATCGTATGTTTGACGGGCAGTTGGACGCGATCTGGTCCCCGATGGAGTCGATGTCGGAACCTACACGCATTGCTGTGGCGCTTCGTGATGTGCCCGATTTCATCCGCCCGTTGCAGACAGGCCGCGCCGAGTTCGTAGATGCGCCAGGCGAGACTGCCAGCCTGGCGGCAGTGGAGCAGGTGGGCGTTCCCAGGCAGACTCTGAACCTGGCCCTGAAGAAGCAGCGAGCCGTGTTAGCGCCCTTGCTCAGCCAGCAGCAGACCGTCGGGATCTTCCTGGTATTAGGCGAGACTCTCAGCGAGGACGATCTGCCGGCTTTCGAGGCTTTCGCCAACCAGGCCTCGGCGGCGCTGGACAACGCCCGCCTTCTGGCCGCTGAACGGCGCGAGCGTTTGCGTGCTGAGACGCTGGGCAAGGTGGCCAGCATCCTCAGCTCACCCGTGGAGTTGGACGTTGCCCTGCGCCAGGTGCTGCAGCAACTGCGTTCGATCTTGGACTATGACAACGGCGCGCTTTTCCTCCTGCAAGACGGTGTGATGGATTGTCAGGTCGCCGAAGGGAATCAAGCCGAGTGGTGGATGGGTACCCACCTGCCTGTCGAGAGCTATCCCTTGCTGCAAGAGATGAACACCACGATGCAGACCATTCTGATTTCTGACACCCGCAGCGAGCCGCGCTGGGTCGGCTCAGCGGAGGTGGACTATCTGGCCAGTTGGATCGGCGCGCCGTTGGTGGCTGATGGTCAACTGGTGGGTATGTTGAGCGTTGACAAGGCTCAATATGGCTATTACACGCGCGAGAATCAAGAGGTAACGACGGTCTTTGCCGATCAGGTTTCTGTCGCGATTCAGCGCGCGCGCCATTTCAACGATGCCCAGCAGCGCCTGCGTGAGTTGCAAAGCCTGGTGCAAGTTAGCGCTTCCTTGACGGAAGCGCCCGACCTGGTGGCAGTGCTCGACGTGGTGCTGGGCAGCGCCTGTGAGCTGCTGGGATCCAAGCAGGGCGCGCTCGCCCTGCTAGCAGAACCCGGTGCGCAGCTCAACGTTGTGGCCGCACGCGGCCAGTCGCCGGGCTTCGTGGAGCGAATGAACCAGGCTGCCCTGCGTCTGCCGGCCGATCTGGCGCGCGGCCCCAGCTTGCGAGCCGCGGTTCTGGCCGATCCCGAGGCTGAATCTCCTCAGCCTGGCGACCTGGTTACCTGTGTCGCGTTGACATTGGCCGGACAATCGATCGGCCTGATCGAGGTGGCGCAGGCTTCGCTCGATGCAGCCCAGCAGCGCTTACTGACGGCCGTGGCCGATTTAGCGGCTGCAGCTATCGACAAGGCTCAGCTTTACCAGAACACGGTGCGCGCCTACCACGACCTGCAGGAGTTGGATCGCCTCAAGGACGAGTTCGTGCAGAACGTCTCCCATGAGCTGCGCACCCCGCTCACCTTTGTCAAGGGCTATGTGGAGTATCTGCTGGAAGGCTACGCGGGTGACTTGAATCCAGGGCAGCGGCAGGCGTTGCAGATAGTGCTCGACCGCAGCGACGCTATCGTCCGGCTGGTGAATGACATCGTCTCGCTGAAACAGGCCGAGTTGCAGGAGATGGACATGCAGCCGGTGGCCCTGGAACTAATCGCCGGCGCCTGCGTAGAGGGTAGCAAGATGGCTGCTGAACAGGTTGGCGTGCGTATGCACCTGGAAATTTCACCAGGCCTGCCGCTCGTCTATGGCGATCCTAAGCGCCTCGGACAGGTTTTTGACAACTTGCTGGGCAACGCCATCAAGTTCAGCCCTGATGGCGGCGAGGTCAGCGTGCGTCTGAGCCTGGTTGGCAACACGGTTCAGGTTGAAGTGCGGGACAGAGGCATCGGCATGCCTGCTGATCGTCTGGACCAGATCTGGCAGCGCTTTTATCAGATCGATAGCGCGTCCACCCGTCGTTTTGCTGGCGCGGGCCTGGGGCTTGCCATCGTCAAGCGCATCATCGCTGCCCATGACGGTCATATCTGGGTCGAGAGCGCGCTGGGCGAAGGGAGCACGTTCTTCTTTACTTTGCCGGTGATCCACAAGTCCGAGCGCGTGTAAGCCTCGGCCTCGTACCCAGTCAGTGCTTTGGTCGGTCTTTGCGCAGCGCCCCGGAGGTCTGCCGCAGTGGGCCTGACCAGGCCAGCCCAGGAATTGTCTGTCGAAAGTGGTCTCGATACGGCGGCCAACACGACCTGCTTTTGAGAAGCCCTGTATCGCCTGCGCGATGTCTGGTCATGCGGCGCTACTTGTGGTATGATAGCGCCTCAGGCGTTGGGCGCCTGAAGCGGCACGACTGAAAACCAACCGGAGGATGTGAATCATGGCGTCTTTGCTCGAAAAAGTAAACATTCTGATCAAGGCCAACCTGCACTACATGGCCGATCAGGCGTTGAAGGCCAACTCGGTGGCCGTGGTCAACCAGTATATCCGCGAGATCGAGAACAACCTGGAAGACCTCAACGACGCGGTCGCAACGGTCGGCGGCCAGGTCAAGACCATCCGCCGCAAGCGCGACGAGTACCAGGCCAAGGCCACCACCCTGGACCGCAACATCGACATTTTCCTGACCGAGGGCAACGAGGCATTGGCCGTGGGCGCCCAGGCCAAGCTTAACTCCACCCAGCGCACGGTCGAGAACTACGACCAGCAACTGTCCCAGTTGGAGCGTGAGTACGACGCTCTGCGCAGCGCTAAGATCAAGTTGGAGGCCAAGCTGGCCACCACCAAGCAGGAGAAGGACGAGCTGCAGGCGTTGATGGACCTGGCGCGGGCCAAGGAGATCAGCAACAAGGCCATGCGCAGCCTGGACGACCTGGCCGGCGCTGGCGACGCCGACGTGGCCCGCGTGGCCGACGCCGTGCGCGCTCGGCTGGACAAAGCCTCGGCCGAAAGCGAGATGCTGGCCTCCAGCCTCGACAAGCAGATGGACGACGTGCTGGAGCGCGGCGAGATCGACGCGGCCTTGATCGAACGCAAGCGCCGCCTGGGCCTGGCCGAAGGGTAGCCGTAGGTCACGTTACCAACGTGACGCCGCCGGAGACTTCAAATGAATCGAACCCGTGTGATCTTCATCGTCATCATCGTCGCCGCCCTGGCCGTGGTCGGGGTGGCGGCGTTGCTGCGCAGCATGAACAGCACCTCAGGCTCCTCGTTGGTGACCGAGCAGCGCGGGCCGATTCAGGTGCGGGTGCTGACGGCGCTGCCGGTCTACGACTGGGTCAACGAAGCTGCCAAGCAGTTCAACGCCGAGCAGCGCACCCTGGATGGCAACGTCATCCAGGTCGAGATCATCTCGGCCGATGGACTGGCCGCGCTGGGCCGCTTCGACCGGGATGAGTTCGGCACGCTGCCGGCCGATGCAGACCTCCAGAACCTGACAGCCGAACAGAAACAGGCATTGGCGCGCTTCCCCACCGCCTGGATCCCCGACAGCCGCTACCTGCCGGAGCTGGCCAACGTGGCCTATAAGGAGCGGCTGGGCCGCGACGTCTTCCTGACCGACGGCGAATACCGCGCCCGTCCCATCGCGCTCAGCCTCTTCGCCTGGGGCCTTTACCAGAGCCGGGCCGACGCGCTGACCGCGCAGGTAGGGGATGTCAACTGGCAGGTCATCCATGACGCAGCCATCACCAAGGGCGGCTGGCCTGAGCTGGGCGGCAAGCCGGAATGGGGCTTTTTCAAGCTGGTGGTGCCCAACCCGCGCAAGAACGTGGGCGGTCTGGCGGCCATGGTGGCTGCAGCCGGCGAATACTACGACAAGACCAATATCGGCACGGCCGAGGTCACCGACCCCGCCTTCCAGCGCTGGTTGGGCGAGCTCATGTCCAGCACCACCGATCTGAGCGGAGGCAGCGCCTACACAGCCGAAGACTTTGCGCTTTTTGGCTACTCAGCCGGCGACGGCGGGCAACTGCTCGAGGCCGACCTGCTCAAGAACATGGAAGGTATTCAGACCCGTTGGGGCGAGGCGTTGGAGATCTTCTATCCCAAGTACGTGACCTGGTTCGACTTCCCCTTCACCATCTGGATGGGACCGGAGACCAGCGCGGCCGAGAAGAACGCCGCTCTGGAGTTCCAGCGCTACCTGCTTTCGTCCGAGGTGCAGGCCAAAGCCGTTGCTTCGGGCTTGCGCCCGGTCAACGCCGCGGTGTCGGTGGATCAGCCCAACAGCCCCTTCACCCGCTGGGCTGAGCAAGGCGTTGTTCCCATCGTCTCGCGCACCGACGCCATGCGTTCGCCTGACCGCGACGTGCTGCTGGCGCTGCTGCGCTGGTTCGACCTAAACGTTGGCCGCTGAGGGTATCGTCATGACCAAGGCTAAGCTGACCCAAGCAGAGCAGCAGGCGGCACGGAAACGGTCGCGACGCACCGAGGGCCTGGTCGCGCTGGCGCTGATCGTCTTCTTTTTCGTTTGCGCCTGCGGCATCGTAGTGACGTTGCTGATTCCGGACAACCAGGTTGCTGACTCGCCGGTGGTACAGGAAGATCCAAACAACGCCACGCTGACCCTGGCCTACACGCCGGACAAGGCCGAGCTGATGCGCACCCTGGTCGATCGCTTCAACGCCCGGAACCTGCGCACGGCCGACCGCCAGGCTATGCAAGTGCAGTTGGTCGAGCTGACACCCGATGCCATGATCGAGGAAGCGTTGGCCGGACCCAGCTTTCAGGCTATGAGCCCCGACTCCAGCCTGTGGATCGATCAACTCGACCGGCGCTGGGGCCAGGCGCAGCAGGCCGAGGCCGGCGCCATCGCGTCGTCGCTGATCGGCGAGTCGGTGCGTTTCGCGGTCAGCCCGGTGGTGATTGCAGCCTGGGAAGATACAGCGCGCAGCCTGGGCTGGCCGGATCAGGCCGCCGGCTGGCAGAGCATCCAGCAGCGCGCGGCCGGCGACCCCGACTTCCGTTGGAGCCATCCCAGCACCAACGTGGCCAGCGGTCTGCTGGCCACCCTGGCCGAGTTCTACGCCGGCGCAGGCAAGACGCGCGGCCTGACCGAGCAGGACGCCACCGCCCAAAGCACGCTGGACTACGTGGCAGCCATCGAGCGCACGGTCAAGTTCTACGGCGAGGGCGAGGCCGCGATCATGCAGCGCATCCAGCAGGAGGGGCGCAGCTTCCTGGATGCCTTTGTCGCGCAGGAGCATTTGGTGGTGAACTACAACCGCCAGAACCCGCGCGATCGCCTGGTAGCGCTCTACCCGGCCGAGGGCACGCTGTGGGCCGACCACCCGCTGGCACTGTTGGAGACGGGCGCCGTGACCGACAACCAGCGCCAGACCTGGCGCGCGCTGCGCGACTACGTGCAGTCGGCCGATGCGCAGCAGATCGTGTTGGAGGCCGGCTTCCGTCCGGCTGATCTGTCGCTCTCCCTGGCCGGCAGCCCCATCGCGCTGGCCAACGGCGTCGATCCCAGCCAGCCGCAGACGACCCTGCAGGTGCCCGGTCCGGCCGTGGTGGACGTGGTGCAGAACGTTTGGCAGTACACCAAGCGCAAGGCCAATATCTTCCTGGTGGTGGACACCAGCGGCAGCATGGAGGGCGAGAAGATGGCCGCGGCCCAGGCGGCGCTGCGCGAGTTCATGGCGCAGATCAAGGGCGACCAGGAGCGGGTCGGCCTGGTGGAGTTCGGCAGCACCGTGAACAACATCGCCGCGCTGGACGAGCTGGCCAACAACCGTTCCCAAATCGATAGCAGCATCGACTCGTTGCAGGCTTACGGCAATACGGCGTTGCTGGACGGCGTGCGCACCGCCTACGTGCGCTTGCAGCAGATCAACGATCCGGAACGCATCAACGCGATTGTGGTCATGACCGACGGCCGCGAGAACAATTCCTACACCACGCTGCGCGAGCTGCAACGCGAGATTCAGCGCGGCAACAGCCAGGGCGTACCGGTGGTGATCTTCGCTATCGCCTTCGGCGACGACGCCGACTACGACGTGCTGCGCGCCATCGCCGAGACCAGCGGCGGCCAGGTGCGGCAGGGCGACTTGAACACGATCCGGCAACTGTATCGACTGCTTAGTTCGTATTTTTAGCCAAGGATAACTCAATGATTACTGATTACATCCAGGCTGCTATGCGTCAAGCTCATTATTCGATCCTCGACGACGGCACCTTCTTTGGCGAGATTCCAGGCTTTCAAGGAGTTTGGGCAAACGACGATAGCCTCGAATTGTGCCGTGAGGAGTTGCAGAGCGTTTTGGAAGGATGGATCTTGTTGGGTCTGCGCATGGGGCACTCGTTCCCAACCGTGGATGGACGTCGCCTGGAAGTCGAGCTGGAGCCAGCCTGATGCCAACGTTTGGCCCGATTCTGAGTTGGCAGGTCATATCCTAGGTCGCGCCGAATGCCTACAGTCCTCTTCATCGGTCCCTATCGCTTTTTCTTCGTTGCTCTGGATTTGCCAGAGCCGCCGCATATCCATGTGCAGCGTGAGAGAATGGTGGCGAAGTTCTGGCTGGATCCGGTGATCCTGGAACGCAGTGGTGGATTTAGGAGGCCGGAACTCCACAAGATCGCTCGGTTAGTACAGGACAATGAAAGCCGCTTCCTGGAGGCTTGGTATGAGTACTTTGGTCATTGATGTGGAAAGCGTGCGCGCCGACAGCGCCGAAGTCAACGATGAGACTCTGGTTGTGCATCTCTATGAGGGACGATCAGTGAGCGTGCCGCTGGCCTGGTATCCACGTTTGTGGTACGGCGCCCCGGACGAGCGGGCGAACTTCGAGATCATCGGCGATGGTATGTATATCCACTGGCCTGATCTAGACGAAGACCTGAGCGTGGCCGGAATTCTGGCAGGCCGTCGATCGGGCGAAAGCCAGCAATCGCTAAAACGTTGGTTGGCGAGTCGCACGTAATATGCCCCGCGAGTCCATCCACGACACCATCGAACGCCAGGCCCGCCGGGCCATCTTCGAGCACGCCATCTTGCGGGCCGAGAATGCCGTGCTGCTGGCGCTGGCGATCCTGCTGGCCTTCTTCCTGCCCAACCCGCTGCCTGCGCTGCTGCCCTGGTGGGGCGCGTGGACCTGGCTGCTGCTTGGCCTGGCCGGCGTGGCCCTGGTCAGCTTCAGCGCGCTGAAGGACCCGCAGGAGCGCGAGAAGGCCGTCGAGCGCCTCTTCCGCGAGAAGTACAACGTCAATGGCCTGCGCGACCGGCCCCTGCGCGACAAGCTGAAGAAGGCCGAAGACTATCACACTCAAATCAAGGCGACGATCAAGACCCAAAAAGACGGCATCCTGAAGGAGCGCATGCAGCGCACCACCAGCGATATCTACGACTGGATCGGCAACATGGTGCGCCTGGCCCGACGGCTGGATTCCTACCGCGTCGATCCGATCGTCAAGGGCGACCGCGACGAGCTGCTCAAAAGCATTCCATCGCTGGAGGCGCGGCTGCGCCAGGAAGGCGACGCGCGCGTGCGCCAGCAACTGGAGACCACACTGGCCGACCAGCGCCGCCTGCAAGCCAACATCGCTGAGCTGGACAACCGCATGCAGCGGGCCGATCTGCAATTGGACAGCTCGCTGGCTGCGCTGGGCACCGTCTACAGCCAGCTCCTGCTGGTGGGCAGCAAGGAAGTGGACAGCGACCGGGCCGAACGCCTGCGCGCCGACATCGCCAGCGAGGTTACGAGCCTGCAGGACGTGGTCGACTCGATCAACGAGGTATACGATTACCGGACATTGGGGCCTGGCAAATGATGAACGATGAATGCGGAATGATGAATCCGGATACACGCTGCGTGCTGGGGCGCAGCAGTTTGATGGAGGTGCGCGTATGCGCCGATGGTTGATAGTCTTATTGGTGGTTGCGCTGTTGGCTGGCTGTAACGGGCAGGCTCGGCCCAAGGGCGAGGTGACGGTCTACGTGGCTGCGCCGCTGACCGGCTTTCAGGCCAACGGCGGCCAGACGGTGCTGGGCGGCGCGCGGCTTGCCGCGGCCAAGCTCAACCAGCAGGGCGGCCTGCTGGGCTACACCGTCAAGGTTGTACCCATCGACGACGAGTCGGACTCCGATGTGGCGGTCGACGTGGCCGGCCAGATCAGCGCGGCCGTGGGCCGCGGCGAACCGGTGCTGGGCGTGATCGGCCACTACAACAGCGGCCAGACGTTGGCTGCGATGGAGATCTACAAAGACCTGTCTGTCATCGTGGTCACGCCGACCGCATCGGAGACCTCCATCAGCCAGCGCGGCTACCGCAACTTCTTTCGCGTCAACGCCAACGACACGGTACAGGCCCGCGTGGCGGCCGGCTTCCTGGTTAACACCCTGGGCGCCAAGCGCATCGCCGTGCTGCATAACGACACCGAGTACGGCGTCGGCCTGGGCCGTGAGATGACTGCGGCGCTGACCAGCCTGGGCGCCGAGGTTGTGCTGACGCGCCAGGTGGCCGAGGGCCAGGTGCGCTACGACGCCGAGGTCAGCGCGGTGCAAGGGGCCAATCCTGACGCTATCTTCTACGCCGGCTACGAGATCGAGGCGCCCTACCTGCGGGCCGCGCTGGTGCAGGCCGGCGTCACCCAACCCATGCTGGCCTCGGACGGCGCGTTCCTCTCAGCAACCATCGACGAGGCGGGCGGCGCGGCCGAGGGACTGTATGTCAGCGCCTTTGCCCCCAGCCCGGCCACTGTGGCCGACAGCCAGTGGATCAAAGAATATCAGGCCATCGACTTCCGCAACCCTGACACCTACAGCGTCAACGGCTACAGCGCCTTGATGGTGCTGGCCGAGGGGGTCAAGAAGGCCAACTCGCTGGACGCCAACAAGATCGCCGCGGCCCTGCACGGCAGCAGCGTCAGTTCTCTGCTGGGCCAGCTCAGCTACGACAACCAGGGCGACCTGACCGACCCGACGGTCTATATTTTCCAGGTCAGGGACAACGCCTTCGTCCAGGTCAGCCCGTAGCCGGTGAACAGTAAACGGTGAGCAGTAGACGGTAAACAGTGCTAGCCTGAGCCTCCGTTCACTAGATCACCGTTCACCGATCACCGTTTACTGATCACCGATCATCGTTTACTGTCTCTTATGCGCCTCAACACCTACAACAAAGTCAACCTGATCGCCGCCTACTATTTTCTGGTGGGCGGTTTCCTGCTGATCCTGGCAGTTGGATCAGTAATTGTTCCGGTCTCTGCCGTGTTGCTGGGGACCAGCGAGTTTCTGGCGCGCTTGCCCGGCTGGTTTTTGGGAAGCACTCTGCTGATCGTCGCCGGGGTGCTGGCCCTGCTGGCCGGCGCCTGCCTGGCCATCGGCTGGGGGCTGTGGCAGCTTAAGCCGTGGGGGCGACTGGGGGCCATGGTCGCCGGCGTCGTGCAGATCCCGTTGCTCCCCATCGGCACCGTCGCTGGGGGCGCCAGCCTTTACGTGTTGCTGCAAGACGCAACGCGCGAGTTGTTCCTGGCTTAGCCCGCCGATGGCACGACAATTGGATATGCTCAAAAACCTGCAAACCTGGCTCCAGCGCCTGGCCCCACAGCCGGGCGCTGTCCCCAAGCTTGGCCCCGACCAGCGCCAAGCGCTGCTG
>JBAQCH010000079.1:0-22159 GCA_049294015.1 Anaerolineae bacterium | reverse complement strand
GCGCTCGCCGATGTCGGGCAGCTCCAACAGCAAGCCGCGGCCCGGCGCGGCCTGCGTCACGGTCGCCGTGGCCTGAACCGTGCTCACGGGAGCCGCGATGGCCGGCCGGCCGTAGACAACTGCATGTTCACCGAAGAAGATGATTTTGCCGGAAGCGCTGGCCTGGATCATGGTGAAACATGGTACATCAAGGCCGGGCAAAGCGCAAAGTCGCCGCAGCAGCCCATATTTGTGCAATCACGTGCCCAGGCGTATGATTTGCCGTAAGGACAAAGGACGAACGGCCCTTCCTCCGGTCAGTTTCGCAAACACGAGGTGAGCAATGGTCGAACCCTGGCAGCTTCTGGCGACGCGCGGCGGCTTCCGCAACCGCTGGCTGCACGTCACGCTGGACACGGCGCGCCTGCCCGATGGCGCTGTCTACGAGTATACCACGATCCGGCGCGACAAAGCAGGCGCGGCCGTGGCGGTGATCAATCCACAGGGTCAACTGCTGCTGGAACAGGAATATCGGCTGCCGATCGGCGAGGTGATCTACCAGATCCCTGGCGGGCTGGTGGACATGGGCGAGGACCCCAGCGACAGCATGCGCCGTGAGCTGCGCGAGGAAACCGGCCTGCTGGCGGGCGAGCTGCGCTATCTGGGCAACTTCTGGAACAACCCCGCCAGCAGCGACGGCTACTGCCACGTCTTCCTCTGTCGCGACTACCGCATCGGCGGCGTCACAGAACACGACCGGGCCGAGTTCATCACGTGGGGCTGGTACGACATGGACTGGGTCAAGGCGCGCGTGTTGGATGGCGGCATCCGCGATCGGGTTGTGCTGTGCGCGTTGGCTTATCTGTGGCTGGCTGGCGAAATCCAGTAGTCTACGATTCTCACGCCAAGACGCCAAGAACGCCACGAGAATTTGCCTTCCTTTGCGGTCTTTGCGCCTTTGCGTGAGCCAAAATCGTGAAGCACTGAAATTGCGTTACTCGCCACAGGCGCTGGCGTCTTCATTGCCAGGTGTGCAATAGGCGCTGGCAACGTTGCGCATCATGAGCGACTATGCTATAATTTCAGCGCAATCAAACTCTCGTGGTGGAGAGTACGGCTCACAGCAGAGCCGTTCGTTTCTCCCCTAAACAGATGAGGAGCCCGGCATGAAACACCGAACTGGTACCCGTTGGCTAGTGATGCTGACAGCCCTGCTGATCACGGCATTGGTGTTGGTGGGATGTGGAGGCAGAGAAGAGGAGCCAGAGCCGCAGGCCAAGACTCCCCTGCTGATGCCCCGCTTCACCGTAAGCTTGAACGATGCAGGCGTCCCCAGCGTGCTCGGTCTCTCGCTAGACTCGGTGGGGAGGCTGCTGCGCCAGGACGTGAGCGGGATGAAGGTCGATCCGGCCACTGTGCAGATACTGAAAGACGCCGGCATTCAGAACATCGAGGCTGTGGCCTCGGCTGAGGGTCTCTACCTGTACGTCAACGGCCAGCCAGTCCCCTACCTGGCTCTCGATGAAGAAACGAGGGCCAACGTGGGCGATCTGCTGAAGCTGGCTGGCGTGCAGGATAGCACCTCTAATCTGGTGCAGAACCTGCTCAACAACAACGTGCTGAGCCGCGTTGGCGTGCCGGTGGTGATCAAGCTGCCGGTCGATGCCGGGGTCGAAGAGGCGGCGCTGCGCGACTCAAAGAGTCTGCCGCGGGTGGATACCGACCAGGCCCGCTCCAGCGTCGCTGAAAAGGTGTTGATGCTACACCTGGACGTGGCTCTGGACGATCAAGGGGCGCCGACGATTGCCGGGACGTCCATGACCGACCTCCAGGGCGCGCTTGCCGAGGCTGGCCTGGCCGCCGATTTGAGCAGCGTCAAGATAGACCCTGCTATGGTCGCGTCGTTGAAGGCGGCCAACGTGCTGCTCTTGCAGGTCGAGACCGAACCGGAGGGCTTGTACCTCAACGTCAACGGCAAGCGTCTGCCGCGGGTTGCCTGGGATGAGGAGCGTCTGAACAACGCCCTGAAACTGTACAGCAGCCTTGAGCCAGACAGTCCCTACATCCCCCTGTTGCAATTCTTCTTGCCCTATATCCAGCCTGCTGACGTGGAGTTGGGCGTGTCGCTGCCTGTGCCTGCCGGCCAGGAGGCCCCAGCCGCTGCGCCATGGGTTACTGACTAACGCGCGCGAACCTGTTTGACCACGAAAAGGCCCGCAGCCTGATCCCGGATCGGCTGCGGGCCTTTTGATTTGGGTGTGTTCAAAATGGGTTGAGCCTGCGTAGGACGATTTTCCAAATCGTCCGCCACACGGCCGCAAGACCGGACGATTTGGAAAATCGTCCTACGAGCCAGAGGGGGACTCAACCAACTTTGAACACACCCTTTTGATTTGCAATCAAGCAGCCGATGCAGACCAGCGGTCAAGCCGCGCCATGCTCACCCGGCAGCGCATGCTGGTAGGCCGTGGTCTGTGCACCTTGCTGCAACAGCTCGACGGCGTGGGGCAGCACCGGCAGGATCACAGCCAGGTTCTCGCGCACAGCCTTGGGACTGCCGGGCAAATTGACAATCAACACCCGGCCGCGCATGCCGGCTGCGGCCCGACTGAGCATAGCGTGGGGCGTCATCAGCAGGCTGGCCGCGCGCATGGCTTCGGCGATGCCTGGTGCAGGGCGGTCGATCACCGCCTGCGTGGCTTCGGGGGTCACGTCGCGCGGTGCAAAGCCGGTGCCGCCCGTGGTCAGGATCAGATCAACTTCTCCACTGTCAGCCCAGGCAACCAGCGTCCTCTGGATCAGCGCTTGTTCGTCAGGGACGATCTGGCGCTGGGCGATACTGGCTCGAAGCTGCTCCTGGACAAGCGCGACAATGGCCGGCCCACTCAGGTCCTCCGCTTCGCCGCGCGCAGCGCGATCGCTGACAGTCAAAATGGCAACACGGATCATCTAGCCTCCTCACTGCTCGGGCCGGTCTCCGACCGTGCCCGCTGCTCATCGCTCGGGCCGGTCTCCGACCGTGCCCGCCCGCGCCAACAGTCACCATGAAGACGCGCAAAGGGCATCGGCGTCACGGAGACAGCCGATGCCCTCATTCTCAATCAACCATCTGCTCCTGTCGGGCGGCAGCCTGAGCTGAACTCCATCCAACGCAGCAGATTTAGCGCTTGGTGTACTGAGGAGCCTTGCGAGCGCGCTTCAGGCCAGCCTTCTTGCGCTCCTTCTCGCGCGGGTCACGCGTCAGGAAACCACCGCGGCGCATCAAGGGACGCAGCCGCTGCTCAGCCTGCGGCACATCCTCGTCGCGATGGGAGATCGCGCGCGCAATGCCCATGCTGACCGCGCCAGACTGGCCGGTGATGCCGCCGCCCTGCACCTTGACCGACACATTCATGCTATCGCGCAGGCCAGCCATCTCCAGCGGCAGCAGAGCTGCACGTTGGTCGGCCAGACGAGGGAAGTATTCTTCCAAGGGCAGGTCGTTGACAGTGAACTTACCGGTGCCCGGATAGAGTCGCACACGCGCTGAAGCTCGCTTACGCCGGCCGACGCCCTGGTAGTACTGCAAATCTTTGTCGTTATCCATGTCTTTCTGTCTCCTGGTTCAACGCTCAGCCAGCGCCAGGCCGGTCAACCGACCGGATCTGGCGAGGCGGCCGGCTACATGGTGGCGAGCGGCTTGGGCTGTTGCGCCTCGTGCGGGTGGCCCGGCGTCGCGTAAATCTTCAGCTTCTTGATCATCTGGCGCCCCAAGCGGTTCTTGGGCAACATACCGCGCACGGCGAAACGGAGCACGCGGTCGGGATGCCTATTGAGCTGGTCGCGCAGCGAGATCTCCTTCAGGCCGCCCGGGTAGCCCGAGTGCCGGTAGTAGAACTTCTGGTCCAGCTTGCGACCGGTGACGCGCACTTTGTGGGCGTTGACCACGATCACGAAGTCGCCGGTGTCCATGTGGGGCGAGTAGATCGGCTTGTGCTTGCCCTTCAACACCGTGGCGATCTGAGTGGCCAGCCGCCCCAGGGTCATGCCCGTAGCGTCGATGACAAACCACTCACGCTTGATGTCCTCGGGCTTGGTTGTATATGTCCTCACGTCGGTTCTCCTGTACCTTACTTACCGAGTGTCATGCTTAGGGCCGCCGAAGCATCCCTGCTAGTACTTGACCTCGACCAAACACAGCCCGCAGGCTGGAGCCGGAGGGGCAGCCAGCGCTCGATTCTGCGCCGCCAACACCTCGCCAACGCTCTCAACGCTGCGCTGGCCTTTGCCAGTTTCCAACAGTGTGCCCACGATCGTGCGCACCATGCGCTTGAGAAAGGCGTTGGCCTCGATCTCAAAGTGCAGTGTCCAGCCTGTTCGCTGCCAGCCCGCCCGCATGACCTCGCGGACGGTGCTATCGCCCTGTGTCGGCTGGCCAAAGCTGGCGAAATCGTGCAGGCCCACCAGCAGGGCAGCCGCCCGGTTCATCCGCTCTACATCCAACGGCCGGGGCTCGTGGTGGGTGTAGCGGCTATTGAGGGGAGAGCGCCAGGACGCTGTCCAGACTGTGTAGCGATACACCCGGCTGCGGGCGCTGAAACGCGGGTGGAAGCTGGCGTCAACGACTGCGGCCACCTGCCGGACGGCGATATCAGCCGGCAGTAGTGCATTCCAGGCTCGCTCCAGATCAGCCAGGCTGTGCCGCCACAGCAGGTCAGCCGCGATCACCTGGCCCTCGGCATGCACGCCCGCATCGGTACGTCCTGCGTAGCGGATGCGGGTCGGCTGCCCGGTCAGGCGCTGCAACACTTGCTCCAGCGCGCCCTGCACCGACGGCCGGTCTGTCAGGATCTGAAAGCCGTGGTAGTCGGCGCCGTCATATTCGACCAGGGCACGCACGGAAAGCTGGGGCTGAGAAGCGTCTGGCGCAGGCTGTGTGGTCGTTGGTCTACTCCTCCAGCAGCTCGATCTGCACCATTTCAGCGCCGTCGCCCTTGCGCGGGCCGAGCTTGGTGATGCGGATATAGCCGCCGGGCCGGCTGGCATAGCGCGGGGCCAGCTCGTTGAACAGCTTCCTGACGACCGTCGGGTCGTTCAGGCGGGCCATGGCGAGGCGCTGAGCATGCACCCGATTCTCTACCACGCCATGCTTAGCCAGCGTGATCAGCTTCTCCGCCAGCGGACGAACCGACTTGGCCTTGGCTTCCGTGGTGTGGATGACCTCATGCGTAAACAGTTCTTTGGTTAGATTACGATACAACGCCTTGCGCTGACCGCTGTTGCGGCCAAGCCGGCGACCTGCTCTTCTATGTCTCATCGATTATATCCTCTGGTTGGTCCAGGCGCCGTGGTGGCCGCACCTGCCCTGCCACGCGGGCGTTCAAGGCAGGTGCGCCCCAGGGCTCATCCAGCTTCGCCGCCGGAGGTCATTGCCGCCAGCAGTGCGTCGACATCGATATCGATGCTGGAGTCGTCACCTAGATCGTCTTCGTCCAGCTCGGCGTGTTCAGCAGCCGCTTCGATTTGATCGGGATCCGGCAGCCTGACGTGCTCCAGGAAGCCCTTAACCTGAAGCTGGTCCATCAACTCGTCCAGCGATTTCTGGCCAAAGTTGCGGATGCTCAACAGCGATTCCGGCCCCTTCTCCAGGCGCTGAATTACCTCACCTACCTTGACGATACCAGCTCGTTTCAGGCAATTGTAGGCGCGCACCGAGAGCTCCAGGTCCTCGATCGGCACATCGAAGACGTGCGTGGGAATCGATTCGTCCGCAACCTCTTCGGGTGCAACGCTGGCAGCCTCGACCCCAGCGATCAACGACAGATGCTGCAACAGCAGCTTGGCCGCATCGCTCAGGGCCTGCTCTGGCTCAATTGCGCCGTCGGTCCAGATCTCCAGCACCAGGCGGTCGAAGTCTGTCTGCTGGCCGATGCGAGCGCGCTCCACGTGGAAGGAAGCCTTGCGCACGGGGTTGAAGATCGCGTCCACCGGAATCTCGCCCAACGGTACCTTGCCGCGCTCCTCAGCCGGGGAATAGCCCCGGCCCAAGCGAATGACAAGCTCGACGAACAGATCAACATCGTTGCTGTCAGCCGTCAAGAGCAGCAGGTCAGGGTTGATAATCTCGATTTCGGGTGGGCAGATCAAGTCGCCGGCGGTCACTGGACCTTCGGCATTGACCTGCAAGCTGACGCGCACCGGATCGTTGCTAACGCTTCGGACGCGCAGTTGCTTGACGTTGAGGATAAACGCGGTGGTATCTTCGCGCACGTGGGGGATCGACGAAAACTCGTGATGCACCCCTTCGATGCGGACAGACGACACGGCTGCACCCGTCAACGACGACAGCAACACGCGACGCAGTGCATTGCCCAGCGTCACGCCGTAACCGCTCTCCAAAGGCCCAATCACAAAACGACCATATTGTTGTGACTTGGCCTCGCATTCAATTTTCGGCAGTACAATGCTAAGGTTTAGCAAGTGTCACCCTCCTCTGGCTGCTGCTCGCTTCAGCGCGCTTGGGAGAATCTGCCCCATCGGCCCAGGCCCATGATCAGGCGTTGTCCGATGAGGCAGGTGGCTCTCAAGCGGCTGGCAGTTTGCGCCGCCAGATGTAACAACTCTCTTCGGCTGGCTTCCTGAGGCTGGTCCAAAGGCATTGGCGCCTTCTTGCAACCTCCGGCAGCACAGCCGTAAGAGTTGGCGTTAGCGGCTGTAGAATTCGACAATCAACTGCTCGTTGACAGGAATATCGATGTCATCGCGCGTTGGTCGGCTCAGCACGCGACCGGTGAGGGCCTCGCTGTCCCGGCTAAGCCAAGGCGGCGTCGGACGTTCGCCCATGAACTCGCCGACCACAGTCCGGAAGTACTCCCGGCTGCGGCTCTCAGGGCGCACGGAGATCACGTCGTGGGGCTTGACCAGGTACGAGGGTACGTTAGTCTTACGGCCGTTTACAACGATATGACCATGCCGAACGATCTGGCGGGCTTGGGCGCGCGATTGGGCCAAGCCCAAGCGATACACCACGTTGTCCAGTCGGGACTCCAACACAACCAGCAGAGTCGCGCCGGTCAAGCCCGGGGTGCGCAGCGCATAGCTGAAGTAGCGACGGAACTGGCGCTCCATCACGCCATAAATGCGCTTCACCTTCTGCTTCTCACGCAGCTGCAACGAGTACTCACTTTGATTGCGCTTGAACTGCGCCTTTTTTGCCTGTGCGCCCGGCGCAAAGCTGCGGCGCTCGAAAGCGCACTTAGGGGTCAGGCAGCGATCGCCCTTGAGGTAAAGCTTCTGACCTTCGCGCCGACACAACCGACATACAGCATCCGTATACCTTGCCAAGTTATTGCCTCCTATGATCTCAGTCTGGAGAGGTTTACGGCTTGGCGACCTTCGTCCCTCTCAAATTAGGCTTACTTTCTTTCCTGCAAGCTCTTTCCTGGCAGGCAAATGCCAAGCCAGGCTCTCTGGCCCACGCAGGGCCTCAGTCCTTAAGCGACCAGATAAACTCTAGACGCGGCGCTTCTTGGGCGGACGGCAGCCGTTGTGCGGCAGCGGCGTCACGTCGGTGATGCTGGTGACCTTCAGCCCGGCGGCCTGCAGCGAACGGATCGCCGACTCGCGGCCGGGGCCAGGCCCCTTGACGTACACATCCACCTCACGCATGCCCATGTCCATGGCCTGGCGGGCGGTAGCGCTGGCTGCCAACTGAGCGGCATAGGGGGTGCTCTTGCGCGACCCCTTGAAACCAACACTGCCCGAACTGCTCCAGGAAACGGTGTTGCCCTGAGGGTCCGTGACGGTCACGATGGTATTGTTGAAGCTCGCCTGGATGTGCGCCTGGCCATGGGGCACGGTCCGCTTCTCACGACGTGGTCCACGACGTACTGTGCGTCTTGGCTTTGCCATGTATCTCTATTGCTCCTTGAATTACTGTCAGCGCGCCGCTGCAAAGCTGCCAACTTTGCCGAAAAGTTGGCAACTTTGAGACGACTACGTCAGAAACTACTTGCGAGCTCGCTTCTTGCCGGCCACCGTCTTGCGTGCGCCGCGTTTGGTGCGGGCATTGGTACGGGTACGCTGGCCGCGCGAGGGCAGGTTGAGGCGGTTCCGCATGCCGCGGTAGGCATTGATCTCTTGCAGCCGCTTGATGTTCATGCTGACTTCGCGGCGCAGGTCACCCTCGACCCGGAGATCCCGGTCGATGGTCTCGCGCAGCTTGGCCACATCGGCTTCGCTCAGATCGCGGATTCGTATGCTCTCATCAATGTTGAGCTTACGCAGCAGGTCGGCGCTGGTTGTGGGGCCGATCCCGTAGATATAGGTTAGCCCGATCACGACTCGCTTGTCGCGCGGCAGGTCAACACCGGCAATACGTGCCATATTCTAGCTCCTTGGTTTCACTTTCCAGCAATCGGTGATCCGTGAACGGTAATCAGTGATCGGAACCGAAGCGATGGTTGGCCATGATGGCTGGCGGCCGATCACCGATGACTGATCACCGGTCACTATCCCTGACGTTGCTTGTGCCGGGGATTTGTGCAGATAACACGCACTACACCGTGGCGCTTGATGATTTTGCAGTTCTCACAACGTCGCTTGACTGATGGCTTAACTTTCATGTCTGCTTTTCTCCTGGAACAAGTTGTCTCGCGTCACGCTGAGGGCCGCCGAAGCATCCCTTCTGGCACGAAACAAGCAACTCTGCCTACAACCTCGTCAGCACCTCGGCCTCGCCGTTACTGATAGCGATGGTATGCTCGAAATGAGCTGACAGCCGGCCATCGGCCGTCGATACGGTCCACTGGTCGTCGTGCAACTGGGTGCGCCAGGTGCCGGCGTTGACCATCGGCTCCAGGGCAAAGGTCATGCCTGGCGCCAGCTTGCGATTCATGGCTGGATACGTGCGGGCCGCCTCAGAGCGCTCAGGCACGTAGTTCAAAATCTGCGGCTCTTCGTGCATCTTGCGGCCTACGCCATGGCTGGTATACTCACGCACCACAGCAAAACCCTGGCGTTCAGCATAGTCCTGCACGGCCCGGGTTACATCGATAAAGCGATTGCCGGCCTTGGCTGCGGCGATACCTGCCCACAAGCTGCCTTCCGTCACTTCCAGCAGCCGCTGCGCCTCGCCGTTGACCTGGCCCACCGGATAGGTCCAGCCAGAATCGCCGACGTAACCCTTATACAACACGCCCACGTCGATGCTCACCAGATCGCCATCCTTCAGCACACGCTGACGGCTGGGGATGCCATGCACCAGCTCTTCGTTGATCGACGTACACAACGTCGCCGGGAAGGGCGGACCATCCTCTTTGGCGTTGGGATAGCCAACGAAGACTGGTATGGCGCCATAACCACGAATAATCTGCTCCGCTGCTGCGTTGAGATCAGCCGTCGTCACGCCTGGTTGGACCATCTCGCGCATGCGAGCATGGACTTCAGCCACAATCCGGCCAGCCGAGCGCATCAGTTCCAATTCCTGCGCAGACTTGATGCGAATGCCGCCGGTCTTCCGTGTCAAGGGTAACATCATTTGCCGTGCAACACTGTCTCGATAACGTCTAACAGGGCTTGCCTGACTACCTCAATCGCCTGGCTGCCGTCGATAAACGTCGTCAGGCCCTTGGCGTAGTAGTAGCCGATCAGCGGCGACGTCTGTTTGTAATAGACGTAGAGCCGATTATGCACCGTTTCCAGCGAGTCGTCGGAGCGCTGGTACAGCTCGCCGCCGCAGGCGTCGCACACGTTTTCGACCCGAGGCGGGTTGAAGACCACGTGGTAGGTGGCGCCGCAGCTACGGCAGACACGCCGGCCAGTCAGCCGGGCGATCAACGCATCGTCGTCGACGGTCAGCACCGGGGCCAGGGCGATCTGGCTGCCCTGGCCAGCCAGCATGGCATCCAACGCTTTGGCCTGCTCCAAGGTACGCGGGAAGCCGTCCAGAATGACGCCCTGAGCGCAGTCGGGCCGCTGCATACGGTCCTGCACCATGCTAATGGTCACGCCATCTGGCACCAGCTCACCGCGATCGATGTAGCTTTTGGCCAGCAAGCCCAGTTCTGTTTGGTTTTTCAGGTTCTCGCGAAACAAGTCACCCGAAGAGACCTGTTTCAGTCCAAGTTCTTTCTCCAACATGGCAGCCTGAGTGCCCTTACCAGCGCCAGGCGGCCCGATGAAGATCAGATAAGCAGGATAGGTTGACGTCATTGTCTTACCCTCCCGAGGGCTTATCTGCCCTGCGCCTGTCCGACCCGCAGCCGATCGCTACGTGTCGGGCAGCTTAGCGGATGAAACCCTCGTAATGGCGCATCAAGAGCTGCGCCTCCAATTGCTTCATCGTGTCCAACACGACGCCCACCACGATCAGCAGGCCAGAGCTGGAGACCAGCAACTGCGTGTTGGATGTCATATCTTGCCGGGTGACAAGGCTGACCAGCCAGGGCAGGATCGCGATGCCGCCCAGGAACAGAGCGCCGACGAAGGTGATGCGACTCATCACGGCGTTCAGGTAGTCCTCGGTGCGCTTGCCCGGCCGGATGCCTGGCACGAAACCACCCTGCTTCTGCAAGGATTCGGCCAGGTTCTGCTCCCGGAAGATCACGTCCGTGTAGAAGTAGGTGAACGCAATCACCAGGAAGAAGTACAGAATCCAGTAGATCGCGCTGCTGGGTGTCAGGGTATTGGTAAAGAACTGAGCGATGCTGCCGATGATGCCAGGCGAGTTCTGGAAGTAGCTGGCAATCGTACCAGGGAACAGCAACAGACTCTGGGCAAAGATGATCGGGATCATGCCGGCCGTGTTGACGCGCAGCGGAATGTAGGTGCTCTGGCCGCCGGCCACCATCAGCCGGTTGCCGCGCATCACCCGTACCCGTTTGCCGTATTGCACCAGAATGCGCCGCTGGCCTTCCAGCACGACGACGATCACTGCCATCGTCACTACCGTCACCAGGATGAACAGCATCAACAGCACGAATTGCTGCGTCTGGATCAACTGGCCCATGTTGGCCGGCAACTGCGAAACGATACCGCCAAAGATGATCAGCGAGATACCGTTGCCGATGCCCTGCTCGGTAATCAACTGGCCCAGCCACATGGCAAACATCGAGCCTGCCACCAGCGAGATCAGGATCGTCAACGAGCTGAGCAGCGCAGGGCCGCTGAAGCCGAAGCCTGGCAGGGCGCCTGCTCGCTGCAAGATCGTCGCCTGGCCAAAGGCCTGCAGAAGGGCCAGCGGGATCGTCAGCAGAATAGTGATCTGGTTCATCCGCTGCCGGCCCTGGTCGCCTTCCTTGCTTAGCGCCTTCAGCGACGGGATGATCGGGATCAACAACTGCATGATGATGGTAGCTGTGATGTAGGGATACACTCCCATCGCCATCACCGAGAAGTTCTCCAGAGCGCCGCCCGACATCAGATTCAAGAATCCAAGCAGGGGGGTATCCTGGAAGAGCTGTGCCAGCACCTGGGTGTTGACTCCCGGCACGGGAACGGCCGCTGCTGCCCGATAGATGGCCAGAATGCCCAGTGTGACCAGGATCTTCTTGCGCAGGTCGGGCAGGCGCATGGCGTTGCGCACGGCTGTGATCATAAGGGTTAACCTCCTGGATCAAGCGTCAGGCTGGCGGCTGCGCTTAAGCGCAGCATACCAGCCTCGGAACGATGGCTGACCGGTCCTAGAGCTCAATGATCTCCACCGTGCCGCCGGCTGCCACGATCTTGTCTTGGGCAGCTTTGGACACCCGGTGCGCCTTGATCTTGAGCGGTCGGTCGATGTCGCCCTCGGCCAGGATAGCTACTCGATCGGTCGCTTTCTTGATGATGCCGGCAGAGGCAAGGGTTGCGGGCGTCACCTCACTATCGGCGGTGAAATCCTCCAAACGGGCCAGGTTGACCGGCTTGAATTCCACACGCCAGATGTTGGTGAACCCACGCAGATGGGGCAGGCGGCGCACCAGCGGCAACTGGCCGCCTTCGAAGTAGGGGCGAACGCCACCGCCAGAGCGGCTGTTCTGGCCCTTGGTGCCACGGCCTGCGGTCTTGCCTTGGCCAGCGCCCGGGCCGCGGCCAACGCGTTTGCGGTTTTTCTTAGACCCGGGAGCGGGCTGTAGATCATGCAATTGCATGCTCGACTCCTTTTATTCCACAACCTCGACCGTCACGAGATGACCGATGCTATCGATCATGCCGCGGATGGCCGGGTTGTTGACCTGCTCAACAGTGTCTCCAAGCCTGCGCAGACCGAGCGCCTGAACGGTGCGCTTCTGGCTTTTTTCGTAGCCGATGGCGCTCTTCACGTAGGTCACACGCACAGTCTTGGCCTTGGGGTCAATGTTCTTAGTTTGCATTGCGACTCCAGAAAGGCATCACGCTTTCGATCGGCTTGCCGCGGCGCTGAGCCTCGGCAGCCGGGTCCTTGAGCGAGGTCAGGCCTTTGTAGGTGGCCCGGACCACGTTCAGGATATTGGCGCTGCCCATGGACTTGGTCAGAATGTCCTTGATGCCTGCGGCTTCAACCACTGCGCGCACGCCGCCGCCGGCAATAACGCCGGTGCCCGGTGAAGCTGGCTTCAAGAGCACCTTGGCGGCGCTGTAGTCGGCTACGATCTCATGCGGAATGGTGTTCCCGAGCATCGGGATCTTGCGCATATTGCGCCGGGCGCGCTCGCCGCCCTTGCGAATTGCCTCAGGCACCTCGCGCGCCTTGCCGACGCCGATGCCAACGCTGCCATTGTTGTCGCCCACGACGACCACGGCGCGGAAAGCGAAGCGGCGGCCACCCTTGACGACCTTGGCCGTACGCGCCAGGTGTACGACGCGCTCGTCCAGTTCTTCACGTTCCTCGGCTTCGCGCGGTCGCTGTTGTCTTTTACGCTGTTGCTGTTGCTGCTGTTGCTGTGCTGCCATTATTCCTCACTGCCTTGAAGCGGCTAGAAGTCCAGCCCACCTGCTCGCGAGGCCTCGGCCAGGGCGCGCACGCGCCCATGATACGGGTAGCCGCCGCGGTCGAAGACCACTTGCTTGATCCCATGGGCCAGAGCCCGCTCGGCCACCAGGGCGCCGACCAGTTTGGCCTGCTCCGTCTTATTGACGCTCGACGCATTCCCGCTGATCTCGTTGTCCAGCGTCGAAGCAGCCACCAGCGTCGTTCCTCTGTCGTCGTCGATCACCTGAGCGTAGATGTGGCTCAGGCTACGAAACACGTTCAAGCGCGGCCGCTCGGCGGTGCCGTGAACGCGGCGACGAACACGCTCGTGTCGTCTGCTGCGCAAGACATTTCGACTATCTTTCGCCATAACCTTATCTCCTAAGTCCTGCAACCCGGTCAGATCCTGATTACCACCGGTGATTGGGAACCATCCCAAAGGGAAACAACCACCGCCAACAGGCTTACTTGCCAGTCTTGCCCTGCTTGCGGCGGACAACTTCGCCTGCGTAGCGAATTCCCTTGCCGTGGTAAGGCTCTGGCGGCCGCACCCTGCGGATGCGGGCTGCTGTCAGGCCTACCAGCTCCTTGTCGATACCTTCGACGCGGACCTTGCCTGCCCTGGCATCGACCGTATAGCTGATCCCCGCAGGGGCATCCATCTCAACCGGATGGGAGTAACCCATGTACAGCACCAGCTTGGGGCCCTTCATCTCAGCGCGGTAGCCCACGCCCTGAATTTCCAGGTCCTTCTTGAAGCCAGTCGAAACGCCCGTCACCATGTTGCTGAGCAGCGCACGCGTCAGACCATGCTGCATGCGATGGATGCGGCCATCGGACGGCCGCGAGATGGTCACGACGCCGTCCGAGATCTCAATGGCCATATCGACGTTGAAGCTCTGCTCCAACTGGCCCTTGGGACCTTTTACGATCACCTCGTTGCCCGGCTTGACATCGACGGTAACGTTTTTGGGAAGAGAAATGGGCAATCGTCCAATTCTTGACACACTACACCTCCAATGGAAGACGAGTTAATTGCTTGCTACGGGATGAACCAGGCTCGTGTCATGGTGGGGCCGCAGGGACCAAAGATGCCCTGGGCCTCGACACGGGCTCCAGCTACCAAACGTAGGCAATAACCTCGCCACCCACCTTCATGCGCCGGGCCTGTTGACCGGTCAGGATCCCGCGCGGCGTTGAGACGATGGCAATGCCCATCCCGTTGAGAACCCACGGAATCTCCTCGCGGCCCACATAGACCCGGCGACCGGGTTTGCTGATGCGCCGCAGTTTGGAGATCACCGGCTGGCGATCGTCGTCGTATTTCAATATGACGCGCAGGAAGGGTTGCGGCTCATCCCGGGTAATCTGGTAGTTCTTGATATACCCTTCTTCTTTCAGGATGCGCGCAATGGCGACCTTTACCTTCGAGCTGGGCATTGTCACTTGTTTGTGGCGAGCCAACAGCCCGTTGCTGATGCGATTCAGCATGTCCGCAATGGGATCTGTCATCATAGCGTTGTGAACTCCATCGACTCTCTTACGGCGCCATGCCCGCGGGGCGTTGCATTGCCGTCCAAGAATCCTTCTATCGCTTTGTCTTGGTTGCCATGGGTCGCATGGCGCCGCGCAGCACAGGTTGCCCTGTTCAGCTTACCAACTGGACTTGACCACGCCCGGAAGGCGGCCTTCCAGCGCTTCCTTGCGGAAGCAGATACGGCACAGCTTGAACCTGCGCATGTAGCCGCGAGGCCGGCCGCAGACAGTGCAGCGATTGCGGACTCGAGTCGGATACTTGCGATGCTGCTCACGGTTGATCATCGATTTCTTAGCCAAGGTACCTGCCTCTTCGTCTAACGTCATGCTGAGGGCCGCCGAAGCATCCCTCGATTACGCCGAGACCCTTCGCCGAGCCTCAGGGTGACACGACCGGCATGAGTGTCATGCTGAGGGCCGCCGAAGCATCCCTCGATTATCGGGCTTGCCCAGCCTGCTGGAAAGGCATACCCAAGTGCGCCAGCAAGCGGCGGCCTTCCTCGTCGGTGTTGGCCGTAGTCACAATGGTGACTGACATGCCGCGCACCTTGTCGATCTTGTCGTAGTCGATCTCCGGGAAGATCAGTTGCTCGCGCAGGCCCAGGCTGTAGTTGCCTCGGCCGTCGAACCCATCCGGAGAGACACCGCGAAAGTCACGCTGTCGGGGCAAGGCGATGTTGCACAGCCGGTCCAGAAAATCCCACATCCTGTCCCCGCGCAGCGTCACCATAACGCCGATGGTGTTGCCCTCGCGCAGCTTGAAGCCGGCGATCGAGCGACGGGCCTTGGTCGTGACAGGCTTCTGGCCGACAATGGTCGTCAGATCGCCAAGGGCTGCATCGAGCGCCTTGGCGTTCTGCAAAGCCTCGCCCATGCCAATGTTGACCACGATCTTCTGAAGGCGCGGCACCTGCATCGGGTTAACGTATTGAAACTCTCCCCGCAACGCAGGGACAACTTCGTTGCTGTATCGATCTTTTAGCTTCGCCATACCTATCTCCTGCTAGCGCGTGCCTGTGGCAGCGTTGGCATTGACCTGAGCCGCAGCGGCGGGTCTAGCCTTCAACTTACCCGATGGCTTCGCCGCATTTCTTGCAGCGCCGCTGCTTCTGGCCATCCCCGGTGATCTCATGGGCCACCCGGGTGGCCTTGCCGCACCTGGGGCAAACCAACATCACGTTGCTGATATCGATCGGCGCCTCGCGCTCGATGCGTCCGGTCTGGGTTCGCACGTTGCCGGTGCGGCGCTGATGCTTGATGATCATGTTCACGCCGGCCACAATCACCCGCACGTCGTTGGGGTTTTGTTGCCCTTGCTGACGGCCACTCAAGCGGCCGCGCAGCAGACGCTGGACCTCGCCGCGCTCACCTTTGTTTTCACCGCTGATCACTTCAACGGTATCGCCTGTCTTGATATGCATCACAGCACCTCTGGGGCCAACGAGACGATCTTCATGTAGCCCCGCTCGCGCAACTCACGCGCGACTGGGCCAAAGATGCGTGTGCCCTTGGGATTCTTGTTGTCGTCGATAATCACAGCCGCGTTGTCGTCGAAACGAATCGTGCTGCCGTCCGGTCGGGAAAACTCCTTGGCGGTGCGCACGATAACAGCTTTGACGATATCGCCTTTTTTGACCGAGCTGTGGGGCGCCGCTTGCTTGACCGTGGCGACGATAACATCACCGACGTGGCCATAGCGCCGTCGTGTGCTGCCGCGCACCTGGATGCACAGCAATTCCTTGGCGCCTGTGTTGTCAGCAACCTTTAGCCGGCTCTCTTGTTGGATCATAGCTCACACTCCTGGTATTGGGAACCGTCCCGCAGGGACTGGACCTGGCTGCCTGCAAGGCGCTATGCCTCAACATGCTCCAGGATAGCGTCCACAACCCAGCGTTTGCGGCGGCTCGTGGGCCGCGCTTCGACAATGCGCACAACGTCGCCAATGCTACATTGGTTGTTCTCGTCGTGGGCCATGAACTTGCGGTGCCTGCGAATCACCTTGCCGTAGATCGGATGCCGGCTGACCCGCTGCGTCTGTACGACGACAGACTTCTCCATTTTGTCACTGGTCACGCGACCGACCATGACTTTTCGTTGTTCGCGCATCGTTACTTCTTCTCCTGAGCCATCCAGGCGGTCAGCTCACGCTCGCGCAGGACAGTCTTCAATCGGGCGATCTCTCGGCGCAACTGCACCTTACGCGCTGTGTTCTTGAGCTGGCCTGTGGCCCGTTGGAAGCGCAGATTGAACAGCTCTTCGTAGGCCTCATCCAACTGCTGGCCGATCTCGGCGGTGGTCAAGCTTCGAATCTCGTAGGCTTGCATGGTTATCCTTCTCCTAGAGTTTCACGCCTGACGAACTGTGTGCGAATCGGCAGCTTGTGCGAGGCCCGTTCCATCGCCTCTTTGGCCACTTCCTCGCTCACACCGGCAATCTCGAACAGAACGCGGCCCGGCCGAACGACTGCCACCCAGTGATCCACCGCGCCTTTGCCGCTGCCCATGCGGGTCTCTGCGGCTTTGGCAGTCACCGGCTTATCGGGGAAGACCTTGATCCACACCTTGCCGCCGCGGCGCACATAGCGCACGATCGCGCGGCGGGCAGCCTCGATCTGACGGGAGGTCATCCAGCAAGGCTCCAAGGCCTGCAGGCCGAACTCGCCCTGATTGACCGTGTTGCCGCGCTGGCTATAGCCGCGCATTCGTCCGCGGAACTGCTTTCGATATTTTGCACGTTTTGGCATCAACATGGCACTACATCTCCTCTACTGAGCTGGCGCTGACATGACCTGACCTAAGAGTCATGGCTGCATGCCTGCGCAGCACCCAGCCGTCGCTGTCAGCGCAGCGTCAACTGGCAACCTGGGCGGCCTGAGCGGCAACCTGCGCAGCTTGGGCGGCCTTCTCGGGCAAAACCTGGCCCTTGTAGATCCACACCTTGATGCCGATGCGACCATAGGTGGTCAGCGCTTCCGTATGGGCATAGTCGATGTCGGCGCGCAGCGTATGGCGCGGCACCTGGCCCTCGCGCTGCGTTTCCCTGCGCGCCATCTCGGAGCCGGACAGGCGGCCCGCCACCGTGATCATGACGCCTTCAGCGCCCTGACGCATCGCGCGGGTGACAGCCTGCTTCATGGCCCGCTTGTGTGAGATACGGCGCTCGATCTGCTCGGCGATGCTCTCGGCCACCAGATAGGCGTCCACCTCAGGCCGGGTGATCTCCGTCACATCGACCTTGACGCGCTTGTTGGTCACCTCTTGCAGCCGTGTGCGCAGTTGGTTGACATTGGCGCCCTTGCGGCCAATGATGATACCAGGCTTGGCCGTGTGAATCCACACATGCACGTAGTTACGCTGCCGCTCGATCTCGATCTCGGAGATCGACGCCTTCGGGATCTCCTTGCGGATCATCTCACGGATCATGCGATCTTCACTGAGCAGTTCAGTGTAGCGCCCTTTGTCGGCAAACCAGCGCGCACGCCAGTCTTTGATAACGCCTAAGCGAAAACCATAAGGATGTACTTTACGACCCAAGGTGTCCTCCTAGTAAGGAAAAGACTTCTCCGTCACGTCCAGTCCAGCGCTGCTACGCTGTTGGCGCCTCAGGCCTCGGCGGCCCGACTGTGCGCAGCAGGTTCAAACGGCGCTATCCCTGACGCGTATTTGTCCGGGGCGAGGAGTCCCTCGCGCCCTACTGCAGACGCTCCTGGAGCACTACGGTGATGTGTGAAGACCGCTTGAGGATCGGCTTGAACCGTCCGCGAGCGCCAAAGCGGCGCCACTTGCGCAGCGGTCCCTCGTCAGCGTAGATCTCGCTGATCCACATATCCTCGCGCTCTAGGCCTTCGTTCTGCTCTGCGTTGGCCAGGGCCGAAGCCACTACCTTGTAGACCTCTCGGGCGGCCGACTGAGGCATAAAGCTCAGCGTGGTCAACGCATCTTCGGCTCGCATGCCGCGCACCTGGTTGACCACCAGACGCACCTTCTGCGCCGAGATACCTACGTGCTTGCGCTGTGCCTGCACTTGTGTCTGATTGTCTGTAATCATAGTCTGCTCTCTGGTCTATCCACCAGTATTGGAAACCAACCCGAAGGGACCAGCACTGAAGCGCGGTACCCATGCCAATTCTGTTAGAACAGAACCTAGCGGCGCTTGGCCCGCTTCTCTTTCGACACGTGGCCGCGGAAGAAGCGGGTGGGAGCGAACTCGCCCAGCTTGTGCCCAACCATGTTTTCGGAAACAAAGACAGGAACGTGCCGGCGACCATCATGCACCGCGATGGTGTGGCCCACCATCTGAGGGAAGACCGTCGAAGCGCGTGACCAGGTCTTGAGAATGCGCTTCTCGCCGGTGCGGTTCATGTTCTCGATTTTCTTCAGCAGCTTCGGGTCAATGAATGGCCCTTTTTTGACCGATCTCGACATCTGTGAACCTCGTATCTTAGCGCTGGCTGGCCAGGGAACGCTGTCTTTCTATTGGCAGACATCTGCGCCTTAGCGCAAGCGCAGCATGACCGTGCTCAACTGCCAGACAGCGGCGTGAGCCGCCGATCTTACTTTCGACGACGTCGCGGGCCACGGCGGCGCACGATGTACTTATCAGTCGCCTTGTTGCGCCGCGTCTTGTAGCCCAGGGTTGGCTTGCCCCAAGGAGTCTTGGGACCAGGCATACCGATGGGGGAACGACCTTCGCCGCCGCCGTGCGGGTGAGCGGAGGGGTCCATGGCCACACCGCGCACCTCGGGCCGCCGGCCCATCCAGCGCTTGCGGCCAGCCTTGCCGATGGTGATGTTGCTGTGATCGGTGTTGCCGACCTGGCCGATGGTCGCCAGGCAGTTGACATTGACCTTGCGCATCTCGCCGCTGGGCAGGCGCAAGGTGGCATAGTCGCCCTCACGAGCCATCAACTGCGCCGATGTGCCAGCAGCACGCGCCATCTGGCCGCCGCGGCCTGGCTGCAGCTCAATGTTGTGCACCACGGTGCCCAGGGGAATGCGGTGCAGCGGCAGGGCATTGCCAACGCGAATGTCAGCGGTCGGGCCGGACTGCACGCCATCGCCCACGTTCAGGCCCAACGGCGCCAGAATGTAGCGCTTGGCGCCATCGGCATAGACCAGCAGCGCAATGCGGGCCGAACGGTTGGGATCGTATTCGATCGAAGCAACGCGCGCCGGCACGCCGAACTTATCGCGCTTGAAGTCGATGATGCGATACAGGCGCTTGTGGCCACCGCCGCGATGTCGCACGGTGATCTTGCCGCGATTGTTGCGTCCCGACTGGCGCGGCAAAGGCTCAACCAGCGAACGCTCTGGCCGGATCTTGGCGATGTCATCAAAGGTCAGCACAGTCATGCCGCGGCGGCCAGGCGACGTAGGCTTGTAAACCCGAATACCCATGTTTATCTCCTCGTTCCGTCTGTGACGTCGTCGAGCGCCTAGACGCCCTCGACCCAGCTAATGCTATCACCTTTAGCCAGCGTCACGACAGCCTTCTTCCATGCCGACTTCTTGATGACGATGCGGCGGCCACGCCGGCCCATGCGGGCTGGCATGTTGATGATGCGCACTTTTTCGACCGTCACGTCGAAACTGGCTTCGACCGCATCCTTCACCTGGAGCTTGTTGGCTCGCCGATCAACCTCGAAGGCGAACTGATTGTTCTCGTCCGCCTGTATGTTGGTCTTTTCCGTCATCAGGGGACGGCGTAGAACTTCTCGTACGTGCATGATCCAATTCTCCTACGCTTATCCCAGGATGCGCTCGATCTCGTTGATCGCATCGGTGGTGACGATCAGCGTGCCGTAGCCCAGCAGGTCGCGCATGTTCATATAGCCCGCCTGAAGCGCCTTCACGTCCGGCAGATTGCGCGCCGACAGTTCGACGTTGATGTTGCGTTCCGGCAGCAAGATCAGCGCGCTCTTCTCCACCTTGAGGTTGCGAAGAATGCCGACCATCTCCTTGGTCTTGGGCTGCGCCAACGACAAGTCCTGGACAACCACGAGTTGCTCGTTGCCAGCCTTGGCCGACAGCGCCGAGCGCATGGCGACACGCCGCATCTTGCGCGGCATCTTCTGCTCATAGGAGCGTGGCGTGGGGCCAAATACAATGCCGCCGCCTCGCCACTGCGGCGCGCGCGTGCTGCCTTGGCGCGCCCGGCCGGTACCCTTCTGGCGCCACGGTTTACGGCCGCCGCCGGCTACCTCGCCCCGCTCCTTGACCTTGTGGGTCCCGCGACGGGCGTTGGCTAGCTGGCGCACCAGTGCCTGGTGCATGACTGTCTTGTTGATGGGGGCTGCGAAGATATCGTCGCGCAGTTCGATCTCGCCGACTTTATCTCCAGCCATGTTGTGAACTGGTACTAACATCTTCACTTACCCCTGTTTCCTGGCCTCGCGCACGATGACCAACCCGCCCTTGGGGCCGGGAATGGCGCCACGCACCACGAGCATATTGCGTTCAGCATCGACACGCACGACCGTCAACCCCTGTACCGTTACCCGCTGGTTGCCCATGTGACCGGGGCCGCGATGGCCCTTGTACGTGTGGCCAGGAGTCGTGCCGGCGCCGGCGGCGCCAGGAGCGCGTACACGGTCAGAAGCGCCGTGCGTTTTTGGCTGGCGATTGAAGTTGTGGCGCTTGATCGCGCCCTGAAAGCCGCGGCCCTTGGATGTGCCGGTTACATCGACCAGCTCACCCGAGGCGAAAACGTCGGCATTGAGCTTCTGCCCAACTTCAAAGCTCCCCAGGTCTTCTTCCTTGACAGGAATTTCCCGCAGAAAACGCAGCGCTGGAATCGCGTTGCGCTTGAGGTGCTGAAGCTCGCCCTTGGCCAGCCGCTTGGGCTTGGTCTCGCCAAACCCTACCTGGATGGCGCTGTAGCCGTCTGCGTCATTGGTCTTTTTCTGGGTGACGTAGCACGGTCCTACTTCGATTACGGTGACTGGCACGACCACGCCTTCGTTGAAGACTTGGGTCATGCCAACTTTTCGGCCCAGTAAACCCTTCATTGGTTCATTTCCTTCTGGGGACTGTAGACTCTGGGCGAGTCTCATCATCCCAAACGTTGCAGATGAAAAGTCGCAGGTTGCGAGTTGATTAGCTGGCTTTCCGGCTATCGTAACTCACCACGTGCCACTTGCAACTACAACTTGATTTCGATATCCACACCGGCAGGCAGGTGTAAACGCATCAAGCTGTCGATGGTCTTGCTGCTCGGCTCAAGGATATCGATCAGTCGCTTATGGGTTCGGATTTCGAACTGCTCACGTGAGTCTTTGTCGATAAATGTACTGCGCATGACCGTGAACTTCTCGATGCGCGTCGGCAACGGCACAGGGCCGATCACCGTGGCGCCCGTGCGCTCGGCAGCGTCCACGATCTGGCGCACGGAGTTGTCCAGGACCCGGTGGTCATAGGCCTTAAGCTTGATGCGAAGCGGCTTTTTTGCCATGTTTCTTCCTGCTATCATGCTGTGAGGAGAAGACATACCGTTCAGAACGCTGGTAATGTCTCCTCCTCACGCGTTTCGAGTTGAATTTGGCTTGCCAGCCAGGCTAACCCTGCTTAGCTCGTCACCTTGGTGATGACGCCAGCGCCGACGGTGCGACCACCTTCGCGGATCGCGAAACGGGAGCCTGCCTCCAACGCCACTGGCACGATCAGCTCGACCGACAGGTTGACGTTGTCGCCCGGCATGACCATCTCCACACCTTCCGGCAACTGCGCCACGCCCGTCA
>JBAQCH010000078.1:0-4479 GCA_049294015.1 Anaerolineae bacterium | reverse complement strand
TCTTTGGCCCGCTCGCGATGCACCTGCGCATCTGTCACCGGCGCGGCGCCGTTGGACGCCGCGGCCGCGGCCGCAGCCGCGGCCTCTTCCTCGGCCTTGGCCGCCAGATAGGCCGTGTAGTTGCCGGGATAGGCCCGCAGCTCGCCGGCATCGATCATCCAGACCTGCGTCGCCACCGCGTCCACCAGGTAGCGGTCGTGGGTCACCAGCAGCACTGTGCCGGGGAAGCCCGTCAGCACATCCTCCAACACCTCCTGCGACGTTATGTCCAGATGGTTGGTCGGCTCATCCAGCACCAGCAGGTTGGCGCCCTGCAAGGTCAGGCGCGCCAGGGCGATGCGGCTGCGCTGGCCGCCGCTGAGCACCTCGATGCGCTTGTAGGCGTCGTCGCCGGAGAAGAGGAAGCGGCCCAACAGGCCGCGCGCCTCGCCGATCTCCATGCGCGGCGCCTTCTCCAGAATCGCATCGAGGGCGGTGATGTCGGGGCGCAGCTCGCTGTGCGCCTGGGCCAGGTAGCCGACCTGCACGCTGGCGCCGACGCGCAGCCGGCCCTCCAGCGGCGGCGTCTGGCCCAGCAGGGTCTTGAGGAAGGTGGACTTGCCCGCGCCGTTGGGGCCCAAGAGCGCGGCCCGCTCGCCGCGCTTCAGCTCCAGGTCCTCGCTGCGGAAGAGCAGCGTGTCCTGCGGCGTGACCGGCTGGCGGCTGGCCACGAACTCGTGGCCGCCGGAGATATCCTCGCGGCGCGCGCTCTGGCCGGCCTGGGCGCGGTAGCCCACGGCCAGGTCGACGGTGCGCAGAACGATGCTGCCGCTGCGCAGCCGGGCGTCCATGTGTAGGCGAATGGCGCGCTGTTCCCTCGGCAGGTCGACCAGACCGCCCTCCTTGATCATACGCTCCAGCCGGGTGCGCCGGCCTTGGGCTTGCTTGGTGTTCTGGCCGGCGATGTTGCGGCGGATGAAGTCCTCTTCCTTGGCGATGACCTGCTGCTGGCGCTGCCATTCCTTGTGCTGGCGCTCACGGCGCTCGGTGCGCTGTTGCACGTAATGGCTGTAGTTGCCGCGGTAGACCTCCAGCCGCTGGCTGGCCAGCTCCCAGATGCGCGTCGCCACCCGGTCGAGGAAATAGCGGTCGTGTGAAACCACCACCATGCTGCCATTCCAACCCAACAGCACCTGCTCCAACCACTCGGTGGCGTGCAAATCCAGGTGGTTGGTCGGCTCGTCCATCAGCAGCAGGTCGGGCTCTTGCAGGATCAGCCGGGCCAGCAGGCCGCGCGTGCGCTGCCCGCCGCTGAGATGGGCCAGCGGCATGTGGTGCTCGGCCGGGGGGAAGCCCAGCCCGGTCAACACCTGGCGCATGCGCTGCTCCCACTGGTAGCCGCCGGCCGCCTCGAAAGCCGTCTGGCGCGGGCCATACTCGGCCAGCGCGACCTCGTACTCGGCCGGGTCGGCCATGCGCTCTTCCAGCCGGTGCAGCGCCTCGGCCTGGCGGCGCAGGTGGTCGAACTGGGTGGCCACGTCGTCCCACAGGGTGGCGTCGCCCACCGGCGGCGGGTCCTGGGGCAGGTAGCCGATGGTGAGGCCCTTCATGCGCGTCACCACACCGTCGTTGGGCGCGTCCAGGCCGGCCAGGATGCGCAGCAGGGTGGTCTTGCCCTCGCCGTTGGGGCCGACCAGGCCGATACGGTCCCCCTTCTCGACGCGTAAATCGACCCCCTGGAACACGTCCAGCGGGCCGAAGCGCTTGCTGAGGTCGTTGCCGATGAGCACGGACATGGCGGATAGGTGAGTTGCAGGTGGCAGGTGGCAAGTTGCAGGCTGCAAGTGGCAAGTGGCAAGTTGCAGGTCTGGACAATTCCTGCAACCTGCAACCTGCCACTTGCACCTGCCCATCGAAGTCACGATTATACCACAGGGCTTTGTACAGACCAACCTGCCGCTTGGTGCGCGGCGTTGGCTGGTGTACAATGCCGGCCATGCGCACAGGTCATGCTCTCCTCTCGCTTTTGGTCGGGCTGGCAGCGGCCGCGGGGCTGGGCTGGCTGGTCACCAACACGCCGCCCACCAACCCCAACCTGGCCACGGCCATGGTGCTGTTGGTAGCCGCGGTCACCGGCCTATCGGCGCCATTGCTGGGCTGGCTGCACCGCCGCATCCCCTTCGGCGGCCGGCCGCCCACGGCCCGTGCCGCGCTGCGCCAGGCGCTGCTGATCGGATTGGCGGCCGGCGCCATCGCTCTGCTGCAACTGCGCAGCCTGCTGGACGGCACGCTGCTGCTGGGCGTCCTGGCGTTGGTGGTGCTGGTGGAGGTGTTCATGCAAAGCCGGCGGGCGCAGGCATGAGCGGCGACGGGACGCCCATGCGCTGGGAGACGGCGCTGCCGGGCAGCCGGCGGGCCAGCCTGCTGGTGCGCCCCAACGCCATCAACCTGCTGCTGGACGGAGAGCAGCCATCCTTCACCTTCGACCCCCTGGGCCGGCTGCACGGCGCGTTCTACCAGGGGCGCAACTACCGCCGCAGCCTGGACAACCGCGTGCTGGCCAAGTGGACGGAAAGTATCGACGGGGCGAAGCAGCGCCAGCGCCGCTGGCTCGACGCGGCCGAAGCGCGAGCACTGATCGACGTGGCCTATGGCCTGGCCCAGCAGACTGCTCAGGCAAGCTCGGATGCGCCGCTGGCTGTGCAGACGGCTGTGGCCAGCCTGGCCCGCTGGGACTGGGCCACGCTGGAGGCTGACCGGGCTCGTTTTCAGCAGATCTACACCCCCATCGGCATCCTGCCGCCCGACCAATACCTGTCGCTGGTGTTGCAGGCCACCCACGGCTGCTCGCACAACGCCTGCACCTTCTGCACCTTCTACCGCGACGTGCGCTTTCGCATCAAGAGCGCCGACGAATTTCGCCAGCACGTGGCCGCGGTGCTGGACTTCTTCGGCCCGGCCATCGCCATGCGCCGCTCCATCTTTTTGGCCGACGCCAACGCCCTGGTCGCGCCGATGCCCCGGCTGCGTGAAATGTTGCAGGTTCTGGGGGAAGGGGGTAAACAAGTAGACAAGGAAACAAGTAGACAAGGGGGACATGCAGAGACTCATCGTTCATCGTTCATCCTTCATCGTTCATCATTGCCACTCTTCGCCTTCATCGACGCCTTCCACGTGGAGCGCAAGTCGGTGGCTGACTGGCAGGAGCTGGCTGGGCTGGGGTTGACGCGGGTGTATATCGGCATGGAGAGCGGGCACGATCCGCTGCTGCGCTGGCTGAACAAGCCGGGGGGTGCAGGCGACGTGCTGGACGCCGTGACGACGCTCAAGGCGGCCGGCCTGCAGGCCAGCGTGATCATCATGTTGGGCGTGGGCGGGGCGCGCTACGCCGACGGGCACGTACGCGATACCATCGAGCTGCTGAACGCCATGCCGCTGGGGCGGGGCGATTTGGTCTACTTCTCGGACTTTGTAGACCAGGCTGATGCGCCCTATGCCGGATTAGCGGCTGCGGCAGGGATGGCGCCGCTGGACGAGGCGGCCATGCGCGGCCAGGAGGCGGCGATCCGGGCTGGGTTTGTGGCGCGCGACTTGCTGCATCCGCCGCAGTTTGCGCGTTACGACATCGGCGAATTCGTCTACTGATGGGTTTGCCGTGGTCAGGTCCGCTCGCCTACACTTGCACACCGCAAGCTTGGCGATCATATGATTTAATACAGCGTCAACAAAGTAAACGCGCAGTAGTGCCCGGCACTTTTGCGACGATTCGCACATGATGACAAGCTCAGTTCAAGTGCCGGGCACCTCAATTACTTCGTTTAGAATGTATTTTGAGAAGCAGGGACACAGAGAGCACTGAGAAGACACAGAGAACGCAGAGGGGCTGCCAGCAGTGCAGCAAGACATCGAAGAGCGCCGCTGGAAGGGAATGATGCGCTGAACTCAACCCTGAGCAATTTGTGTCTTCTCCGTGTTCTCTGTGTATCCTCCATGCTCCCTGTGTAGCTCTGATGTTCGTGCTGTCGACGACGCGTCACACTACACAGCATGCAAGTCTCGTACAACTTTCAAGGCTTTTGACAAATCACGATATCTGCCTATAATCCCGCTTACTTACGCGATGGGGCGTAATCTAACCTGGTCGCCATCGGCAGCCATCCCTTCTTCGACCTCTTCCGTAGCCGTAGATCCCGTCCCGCCAGGCCGAGGGGCAGCGTCGTTGCCTCGGCCCACATTTGTGTTTGCCCTGAGTCATTTGTGGTTACACTCGAAAGCGAAGGAGACCCTGCATGCCTCGAGTCGATAACAAACGACACCTCATCCCCCCTTGCGCGGTTGGTCGTGCCGGCCAAATGAGCCGGTTCAATTCTGGCGTAGTGTGTTCCCATAGGAGGAGAACAACATGAAGAAGTCCCTATTCGTGACGTTGGCTGTGCTGATGATCGCAGCCATGCTCGTGGCCGCTTGTGGCGGCGCCGCGACGCCTGCCCCCGCCCCGGC
>JBAQCH010000077.1:0-8432 GCA_049294015.1 Anaerolineae bacterium | reverse complement strand
GGACTTCTTCGTGCTATTGGCCAGAAGTCCGATTTCTTTGGAGAAATCGGACTTCTCAACGTCGTGCAACGCCAGCACAACCACCTCATCCTCCAGCCACACAAAGCCCTCATCGCGCGCGGCTTGCGGCAACGCTTGCTCCCACAGCGTCCGGCTGTCGTGCTCTCCCCGGTAAAGGTCGTGGTTGCCCGCCAGCAGCAGCTTGGGGCAGTCCAGCCCGGCGAATAGCTGCAGCGCCCGGCGGAACAGCCGCACCGGATGCCCAACGTCGCCTGCGATGATGAAGCAATCGGGCTGTTGGGCCTGCACCCAGTCGGCAAAGGCCATGTACGCCTCGCGCTGGGAGGGGCGATAGTGCAGGTCGGCGGTGATCAGGATACGCATGTCAGAAGAACGGAGAATTGTTAATTGGTGAATTGGTGAACGATGAATGGTTAACGAGTAACGGCCGATGAGCGTAGTTCCGCCGTTAACCATTCACCAATTCACCATTCCCCAATTAACCATTCCATACCTGCTCAGGGCAGCGCCGTGTTCCAAAACAGCGCTTGCCCCGGATAGAGCACTGTGCCGGCGCCGTTGCAGGCCACGGGCCAGGCGATGCTGGCGTCCCAGCTCTCCGCGCCGACAGTGGCGCTGGCGGTCTGGATGGTTGGGCCGTAGTTGATCTGCACCTGTCCGCCGGGCCGCAGGATGATCTGGAAGGTGCTGGCGCCGCCGCTCTTGTGCGGCACAGCGCGCCACTCCACGGCCAGATAGTTGGCGCTGTTGCGGTAGGCCACGCGGCCGCCCTGGCCGGGGTCAAGGTCGTCCCACAGGGCAAAGAGCGCGTCGTTGGGCGGCAGGATGCTGGGCAAGCAGTGATTAGCGGCATAGTCGGGGCCGGGATAGGCCTGGCTGAAGCTTAAAAAGCCGTTGGCATGGACGTAGACCTGGCTGTAGCTGCGGCCGTAGAAGGGGAAGCTGAAGGCCAGCGGCAGCGTCTGCGCGCCGTCGTCGCCCAGGCTCAGGCCCACTCCGCTGGTGGCGACATCGATCCACTGGGCGGTCAGCGCATTCTGGCCCACCAGCGGTAAGTAGGTCTGGCTCAGGCTGGCAGCCACCTCCACGCGCACCGTGATGACATAGTTGCGCTGCAAGCCAAAGGGATCGGTAGTGCGCAGCCCGATGTTGCCCACGTTGAGGCCCGCGGGAGGCAAGTTGTTGAGGCTGATCTGCAAGCGCGCTGTGGCTGGGTAGGCCAGCGCGCCCGACTGCGGCAGGTCGACCCGCAGCCAGGCCGGCGTAACGCTGGTCACCTGCCAGCTCAGCGGCTGGAGGCTGGAGTTGGCCAGCTCGATGCTGATCGTGGGCAGAGGCTGGCCAGCCGCGGCCAGCAGGCTGGGATCGCTGGGATTGAAACTGATGATCGGCGAGGTCGACCAGCGTAGCGCGCTGGCCACGTTGACCCGGCCATAGCCCAGCCGGTCGTTGCGGCCGGCAATGTATGAAGTCGAGCCGACCTTGTCCGCTGTGTTGCGCAGGGCATCGCGCACAGCCGCCGCGCCCCATTGCGGCGCGTAGCCGCGCAGCAGCGCGGCCGCGCCTGAGACGTGGGCTGTGGCAATGGAGGTGCCGTGCAGCATGGCGTAGCCGCCGCCCAGGCTGGTGCTGAAGACCGGATCGCTGGCCTCGCCGCCGGGCGCAGCCAGCTCCACTTGCGGCCCGCCGTTGGAGTAGGCGGCCCGGTCCTCCCAGCGCGTCGTGGCGGCTACGGCGATTACCTCCGGGTAGGCCGCCGGATAGCTCACGGGCGCAGGCAGTTGGCCGGGCAGCGAGTCGTTGCCTGTGGCTGCCACCAGGACGATATTGTTGTTGCTGGCGGCGATAATCGCGTTCTGCACGGTAGTCGATGGCCCGCTCAACGCCAGGCTGAGGTTGATCACGTCCACACGGCGGTTGGCGGCCGCTTGAACAGCCAGGGCGATGTTACTGGCTGTGCCGACGCCGGTGCGATCCAGCGCGCGCAGCGGCGCCAACTGGATGTTCCAGGCGCTGCCGGCCACGCCCAAGCCGTTGTTGCCGGCGGCCGCAATGATGCCGGACACGTGGGTGCCGTGGCCGTATTGATCCTGGGGCACGCTGTCCCAGTCCACGTAGTCGAAGCCGGCCTGCAGGCGGCCGGCGAACTCCGGGTGCGCCAGGTCGATGCCCGAGTCGATCACGGCCACGACGACCGATGGAGCGCCTTGCGTTACCTGCCAGGCCAGCGGCCCCTGCACACGGCGCAGCGGCCATTGGGCGCTCCAGAAGGTGTCGTTGGGCTGCAGGCCCTGTGCGCTGAGGGGCGGGCTGGCCTGGCGCCTGGGCGCGGCCAAGGCGCCGGCCGCGTAGGCCAGATAATCCGGCTCGGCATAGGCCACGGCCGGATTGGCCTGCAACGCAGCCACTGCGGCCAGCTCCTGGCCCGTGGGCACGGCCACGATATCCACGTCCAGCTCGTCGATGCTGCGCAGCACCTGCCAGCCCTGCTCAGCTAGCGCCGCATGCCTGGCCCGCTGGCTGGCGTCCTGCTGCCAGCCGACCAGCACCCGGCCGGGGGCAAACGCGTCCGGCTGGACGGCTGGCGGCGCGGGCAGGTGTGGCAGGTCGGGCTGCGCTGCGGCGTTGTTGGCGGATAGCGTCGCTGTCAAGGCCAGAATCATCGCCAACCCTGCGAGTAGCATAGCCCGCCCGCGCCGGCGTGGGATGGGAAACTGTTTCATACACACACTGCCCGAGCGCCAGCTTGAATCAGTCATGGATCTACCTCATAGGTTACGTTATCGGCGTGACAAGTCGTGCCTGCCCCACATGCGATGTTTATCGATGGCTACAGCCCTCGATAAACATCGCTTCGATGTCTCACGCGGACGATTTCGATGCGCAAGACAGCTTCTTCCACGATGTATACGACTCGATACTCCCCAACGCGTAGCCGAAATGTATGATCGTTTCCCATTCAATCTGATAAGAAGCCATCTGCCTGGAGCACTTTCACCAATTGTTGATGGGAAATTGTTGGTTCGTCGAGTCTCTCGGCCACTGTTGCCAGATCCTGGATGTCTTCGATGAGCGCGTTGAACGTGTCAAGCGAAAGAATGACCGCATTCCTGGCGGCGGAAGTATCAGTCACATATTGAACACTCATCTCTTTTAAGTTAATCATGGTCGTCCCTTCCATCATCACAACTACGTCTTGGCAGTGCCAGCCATGACAATCAATTATGCACGAAATGAAGCCTCTGACAAGTGGCTGGCGTTGACGCCAACACCGCATTAGGTTAGAATGATGTGCGCAAACAGAATGCATCGAAACTCACGCCAACCCGCCAACATGCCGCGTTTGTTCTTTGCGTCTCTGCGTGCGCCAAAGGTAGCTAGCCCCGATTTTTGCAAGGAGCCTCCCACATGGTCAACGCTATTGTTCTGATCACCGTCGACCGCGGCCGCGTCAACGACGTGGCGCAACAGCTTGTGGCGCTGAATGGCGTCACCGAGGTTTTCTCCGTGGCCGGCCGCTACGACCTGGTGGCGGTGCTGCGCTCCCCCAGCAATGAGCGCATCGCCGACCTGGTCACGCGCGACATCATGGCCATTTCTTACATCGCCAACACCGAGACACTGCTGGCATTCCAGGTCTTCTCGAAGTACGATCTGGAGGCCATGTTCTCGATTGGGCTTGATTGAACGGTGAACAGTAATCGGTAAACAGTATTCGGATCGGACTGATCACCGTTTACCGTTTACCGGTTACGCTAGCAGGCGGTCCACCGCGTAGATCAACTGCGCCAGGTTGCCCACCTCAAAGACCCGGTCCACCACCGGGACGTACTTGGGCATGTCGCTGTCGCCGCTGCCCCACATGGCCGGCGCTTCGGGGTTGAGCCAGATCACCCGCTTGGCGCGCCGCTGAATGGTCTGCATCAGGTCCAGCCGCGGGTCGTTGTAGTTGTTGCGGCCATCGCCCAGGAAGATCACTGTGGTACGGTGGTCGATGGCATCCATAAAGCGCTTGTCGAAGGTGGCCAAGCTGGCGCCCAGGTCGGTGCTGTAGTAGCCAGGGGGCAGTTGGGTCAGCACCTGCTCGACGGCTTGCTGCACCGGCAGCTCCTCGAAGGCCGGGCTGACCTCCTCCATGTCGCCGATGAAGGCGAAGCTGCGCGCACGGCCCACCTGGTCCTGCAGCTCGTAGATCAACGTCAACATGAACTCGGCGCAATGGCGCATGGAGGTGCTGACGTCGCAGATCAGCGCCAGCTTGGGCTTGAGACGGCGACGGCGGTAGCGAATCTCGACCGGCACGCCGCCGTAGCGCTGATTGGCGCGGATCGTGGCCTTGGCGTCCAGCACGCCGGTCTTGCCGCGCCGCTGGCGCAGGGCGAGCCGGCTGCGCAGCATGGCCGCCATACGCCGCACCTGCTTGCGCAGTTCGGCTGCTTCGGTGTCGGTCAGGTTACGGAAGGGGCGGTTCAGCAGGTCGGCGCCAGCCTCGGGCCGTCCCTCCTCGGCCATATTGCGGGCGATGCTGGAGCCGGCGAAGCGCTGCACTTGCTGCTCCATGGCGTCCATATTGCCCTGCACCAGTTGTTGAAGCTGCTCCAGCGTCTGGCGGCTCATGCCCAGTTGATCCAACATCTGCCACAGCTCTTGCAGCGCCCCCTGCACCTGCGGCATGCCCAGCGCGCGCAGCATGCGCTGCGCCATCCACGGCGTCAGCGCCGGATGGTCGGCGTGGCGCAGCCCCACCAGCTCGCCCAGTTGGTCCAGCTCCTCGCCCGTCAGCGGCTCGCCATTCAGCAGCCGTTGCAGCATCTCGCGCAGGCGGCCAGAGAACTGGCGAATGGCCTCGGCCAGCCGCTCCAGGTCGTTGGGGCTGAGCTCCTCGGCCGCGCTGCCCATGGGCGGCGGCGCGTCGCTGCCGAAAAAGAGGGGGAACAGGTCCTCGAAGGTGGGCACGTCCTGCGGTTCCTTGACCAGCGTTGTGCGCAAGGCCACGCGGAAACGCTCGCGATCCTGGGCGCCCAATGCCTCGACCGCGCGAAAGGCGTCGGCGCTCTCAGCTATCGAGATGCGCACCCCGGACGTGCGCAGACCGGCGATGAAGTCGATGATGCGTTGTTCCATGGGGAGTCCAGATGATTGGATGATTGGATGATTGGATGATTGGGTGATTGGTATTGCCTTCTGGCAATCACCCAATCACCTAATCACCAGCTTGTCAGTTCAGCCCGCGATAGATCGTGCCCGGCTTTTCTCGTCCTTCATCCTTTGGGCCAGACAAGCGACCGGAGGAGAGGGCGCGGCGGGCGCGTTGGATGTCGGCCTCGTGCTTGAGCAGGACGGTCAGGGTGTTATCCACCGTGGCCTTGTCCAGGCTGCCGGCGTTGAGCATCAGCAGCGCCTTGGCCCAGTCCAGGGTCTCGCTGACGCTGGGCCGCTTCTTCAAATCGAGCTCGCGCAGGCGCTGTACCAGGCTGACCGCATCGCGCGCCAGCTTGGGGGCCAGGTCCGGCACCTTAAGACGCACGATGCGCAGCTCGGCCTCGGCGTCGGGGTAGTCGATGAACAGGTAGAGGCAGCGGCGCTTGAGGGCCTCGCTCAGCTCGCGGGTGTTGTTGGATGTCAGCAGCACGCCGGGCACGTGGCGGGCCTGCAGCGTGCCCAGCTCGGGGATGCTGACCTGGAAGTCGCTCAACACTTCCAGCAGGAAGGCCTCGAACTCCGGGTCGGTGCGGTCGATCTCGTCGATCAGCAGCACGGCCGGCTGCTCGCTGCGGATGGCGCGCAGCAGGGGCCGGGCCAACAGGAAACGCTCGGAGAAGAAGACATCCTCCTCCTGCGCCAGCCGGTCGGCCGCCTCGCCCAGGCTGCCCGCGTCGGCCAGCACCTCGGACAGCTTGTCGCGCAGCAGTTGGGTATAGAGCATCTGCTTGGCGTACTCCCACTCGTAGAGCGCCTTGGTCTCGTCCAGCCCCTCGTAGCATTGCATGCGGATCAGATCTTGCTGCCTGGCCGCGGCCCAGGCCTTGCCCAGCTCCGTTTTGCCCACGCCGGCCGGACCCTCGGCCAGGATCGGCTTGCCCAGCCGGTGAGCCAGGAAGAGCACGGTGGCGATCTCGTCGGAAGCGATGTATTGCTGCTCAGCCAGCGCCTGCTTGACGTCTTCAATCGTGTTGAACATAGCCATAGCCTTTCGCAAGGTTCGTCGTGTCATTTTCAGTTAAACGGCATTGCGCGCCAAACCTATCATGCGCGCGGTAAGCGGGGCTACGGTTGGGGGAAGGTGACAGGGTGACTGGGTGACAAGGCGCAGGTGGCGGGTGGCACGTGGGTGGTCAGCGCGCTGGTGGAGCTGGAGCAGAAGACGGTGACGATGCCGGCCTGCAAGCCGCAACGACGCAGCGCGTCCTGCACCGGCCGCGTCAGGTCGTGCATGACGACGTGGCCTGGGTGTTTGGTCGGATAATCTCCGTCTTGACGGTCATCTTGGTTGCCATGCAACCGGCAAACGGCGAACCCTGACTGCATCATCGGTTACGCTGATCAAGGCGCCTTCCTCCAGCATGGTCGTGAAGCGACTGAGCACATCCTCCAGACGGCGGTTCACCTCGGCCGCCCGCATATCGGTTAGCCGAAAGGTGATCACGCTAGGCAACTGGCCCCGGCTCAACGCAACAATCCGGCCGAAGTCCAGGTCGTGCGTCAGAACCACTCGCCGCTCCGCAATGGCTTTCTCGACGATGCGCTCATCGCTGAGACGCTGGAGGCCTTGCTCACGAAGATGGATCGCATCATGTCCTTGCTCGCGCAGGAATTCAGCCGTGCGACGAGCCAATCCCATATCCAACACGAACCTCATGCTGCGACCCTCACAGGTGCATGAAGACTGTCACTGGCAGTCCACGAAGCATACTGCAAAGCTTGCCGTACATCCTCAGGTTCCAGATCGGGATAATCGTCGATGATCTCAGCCACGGTCATGCCGTTAGCAACCAGATTGACCACCAGCGAGACCGGAATGCGCATGCCGCGAATGCAGGCTTTGCCGGCCAGGATGTCAGGATCAGCGGTTATACGATCGAGTTCAAACATTGTATCTCCTCATCATGCGGTAATCATCGCTATTGTAGCACGCTGTTGAGCTTCTGACAACGTGCGCGGCAGGTGCTGCCCTCAATTGCTACGCCTAACATGCACCTTTCACCGGCAATTTGCAATTTGCCTACCGGCTAATCGGCCCCGGCAAGACATATGGATACTGTCGCCCCGTCCAGCGGTGCAGCGTGCGATCCAGGCGGCGCAGGCCCAGGTAGAGCCGCCAGATGGCCGCATCCTGCCGGTAGTAGGCCGTCACATCCCGCAGGTCGATGGTCTGCACGCCGATGTCGGCCAGATCCTCGGCAAAGACGCGGTTGGCCGTGTCCAGCCAGACCGGCGCCAGGTCGGCGCGGCCCTCCTTATACAGGTTGGCGACGAGGTCGATGACCACCCGCCGCGGCTCGTAGTAGCGGTTCACCACGTCCTGCAAGACGAACAGGCGCAGCACCCAGCGCAAAAAGGCCGGCGCGCTGCGCAGAAACAGCTCCGTATCCAGTTGCTCTACGCCGTCCCGCCGCAGCAAAGGGGTGTTGACGTCGAAGTAGCGCAGCTCGAGCTGCGCCGGAAGGTTGCCCGCGGCAGGTATGTTAGCGACGACCCAGTTAGAGATCTGCCCGTCCAGGCCCAGCGCCCAGCGGCCGGCCTGCTGCTGATTGAAGCGCCACACCTTGCTCAACTCGCCCAGCACGGCCAGCAACAGCCGCTGCGCCCCGGCCGGATCGGCCCGGCGCAGCACCGCGTTGCCGATGGCATGGCTGGGCAAGCGCGGCTCCACCAGGTAGACCACCCGCCGGCCGCCGCTGTGCTGTCGAAGGGGAACCAGCCTGCTGGCCGCCAGCCGAATTCCAGCCTCTTGCAGCTTGGCCCGGTAGGCGTCGAACGCAGCCGCGTAGGCCGCGATCTCGGCCTCGTCCGCGAACATGGGCATGCGCTTGCAGGCCAGCTCGCCGTCGCCGATGGCCAGCACCGTGCTGATCTCGCCGTAGCCCAGCACCGTGGCCGGGATGGCGCTGCGCTCCGGGTGGGCCGGGTCCAGCCCGCGCTCGAAGCGCTCCAGCAGGTCGACGTCGATCGGCAATTCGGCCATGATGGGGGGCATCCTTCCGGTGTTTAGCGTGGTCTTGCGGTGCTCGGATTGGGACGCAGATTTTCGCTGATTGACGCTGATCGGGGGAGAAGATTAGCAGGTTCCGTCTTCTGATCTGCGTTCTCTGCGTTGATCTGCGTCCAAATGAGCGAAGTGTCCAGTTCTGCGCTAGGCGTTGTTGCCCAACATGGCGGCCACCTGCGCCAGAGCTGCGTCCACCCGCTCC